>NZ_JBNHEX010000002.1:0-412633 GCF_059089685.1 Arthrobacter sp. sptzw42 | reverse complement strand
ACGCCAGGCCGTGGCCGACGGTGGGCAGGAAGATATCGCCGCGGGGTTCGTTGGGCTTGGGCTCCAGGGCGATGCGCAGGTTGTAGCCCTTGTCCTTGATGTAGGCCGCGGCGGTGTCCACACCCTCGCGCATCCGGTCCAGGGCCGCGGCGAGGTCCTTGGACCCGTCGTATTCGCTGCCTTCACGCCCGCCCCACATCACGAACGTTTCGGCGCCGAACTCCGCGGCCGAATCGATGTTCCGCAAGACCTTGGACAGGGCAAAGCGTCGGATGGAACGGTCATTGGAGGTGAACCCGCCGTCCTTGAACACCGGGTGGCTGAACAGGTTCGTGGTCACCATCGGGACCTTCAAACCGGTCTCGGCCAGCGCCGCCTTGAAGTTCTTCAGGATCAGCTCCCGCTCCGAGGCCGTGGCCTCAAAGGGAACCAGGTCATTGTCGTGGAACGTGATGCCATACGCGCCCAGCTCAGCGAGCCGGTGCACCGCCTCCACCGGATCCAGCGCCGCACGGGTAGCCACACCAAACGGGTCAGCGCCGGTCCAGCCCACAGTCCACAGACCAAAAGTGAACTTATCAGCAGGGGTAGGGGAAAGAGTCATGATGCGTCCTTGCACTTGGTTGCGCCGATTGTCCGGCCAGTTAGTTTATTGCCTGAACTATATAAGCATCGGTACGCTAGGGTCAATAGCTAATTGGGAACCCGACAACGGTCCCGCATCGATGAGGGAGAACGGCATGGCGAACACGGCCACAGCGCCCGCACCGTCCAATGCCGCAGCCCCGGGCAGCATGGGAGACGTACGCAGGAGCAACCTTGCCCTGGTCCTCAGCACGGTGGCCGCGTCCTCCACGGCGTCCCACCTCACCCGGGCCCAGATTGCCGCCGCCACCGGGCTGACCAAGGCGTCAGTATCAAGCATTGTCCTGGACCTCCTCGACGCCGGAATCCTGCGGGAATTAGGCCTGAACCCCCAGGGGGAACGGGGCCGGCCGGGCGTGGGGCTGGAAATGAATCCGGCGCGGGGCGTTATGGGCATGGAAATCAACGTTGACTACATTGCCGCGGGCGTTACGGATCTGACCGGAGCCGAAGTGGTTCAGGAGATCCGTGAACTGGATAACCGGGACAGTGCCAGTGGGGCGGTGATGACTGCCCTGGCAGCGTTGGCCGCCGGCGTGCGGAAGGCGGCCTCGGCGAAGGGGGTCGAAATCCTGGGCGGAGGACTCGCGGTTCCTGGACTTGTCGACGACGGGACTTCCACCGTCATCACTGCCCCTAACCTGGGCTGGCGGGACGCAAAGCTTGACGTTGCCGGTTTGCTCCCCGGCCTGCCATTGGGTGTCAGGCTCTTCAATGAAGCTAATGCTGCTGCCCTTGCGGAGTTGGCCCGCGGCGCCAGTGGCAGGAAGGACTTCCTCTTCATCTCCGGCGAAGTGGGCGTCGGCGGCGGGCTGGTCATCAGGTCTGAGCTCTTCACCGGTCCGGAAGGGCATGCGGGGGAGGTGGGCCATATAGTTGTCGACCCTGACGGCAGCGCCTGCTCCTGCGGCGGGACAGGCTGCCTGGAGACTGTAGCGGGGCAGGACGCCATCTTTTCAGCGGCGGGCATAGCAGCCAAACGGCAATCAAGGTCCGAAAGCATGTCTGCCCTGACAAAAGCGCTCTCCGCCGGCGAACCCGCCGCGCTGCTGGCCGTCCGGAGAGCCGGGCAGTCCTTGGGCGTGGCCGTTGCGTCCGCATCGCGGGTGGTGGATATCAGGGCGGTGGTGCTCGGTGGGCACTTCGCCGTCCTCGAGCGGTGGCTGCGCCCGCCGCTGCTGGACAGCCTCAGCCGGTATGCGCCGGGGAAGTTTCTGCCCGAGCACATCACCACGGCTGCCGCCGGGGAGAATGGCGCCCTGCTGGGGGCCGCCGGCAGTGTGGTGCGGTCCCTCCTGGAGGCACCGCACCGGCTGCAGTCCTAGCATCGCGCCACCGTTGGCGTGCGCCGCTGACTACGGACCCGGGCAGAACACACAGGAAGCGGCTTTCGCCTGCATCCCGCAGGCCAAAGCCGCTTCTCGAAGTGCCCCAGGAGGGAATCGAACCCCCGACCGGCGGATTAGAAGGCCGCTGCTCTATCCCCTGAGCTACTGAGGCAAATGGCTCCGGAGCTGAAGTCCGGCGCCTCAAAAAGTTTACATTGCCTAGAGTGCAGGTGCCGTCACTGAGTGCAGCGGCGGACTCTTCCTCCACAGGCACACCAGGGGCCGGGTTGTGCACATAGGCAAAGTGCTGCCTCCCGCTGCGCCCGGCGCGGGCGCGATGCTGGTTTTGCCTGCTGAGGCATCACTAGAAGACAGGACGAAGAGATGAGCGACACCATAACGATCCGGGGCTTCGTTGCCACCGAGATCAAGAGCTCCACCACAACGGGGGGAGTGGCCACCGCCTCCTTCCGCATCGGATCCAACTCCCGCCGCTATGACAAGGAATCGGGCACGTGGTCGGACGGCCACACGAACTGGTTCCTCGTTCAGGGCTACCGGCACCTGGCGGGAAGCATGGGCTGCAGCATCAGGAAAGGCCAGCCAGTCATCGTGGTGGGGAAGCTGAAGATCCGGAGCTGGGAAAAGGACGGCCGGGTCTACTACTCACACACCATTGACGCTGACGCCGTGGGCCACGACCTCACCTGGGGCACGGCAAATTTCACCCGGTCCTCCACCAAGCCACTCCTCTCGTTTGTGGAACAGGAACCGGGGTTCGAGGCCGATCCCCACCGCAACCCGGATGGTCCTTTCGACCAGCCGGAGGACAACGAAGAAGAGCTTCCCGGCGACGGCGATCCGGCCGCAGCCTACATCGAGGACAGCAACGGCGAGCTGCTTGCGCTGGATCTGGAGACGGGGGAACTGGCCGAATCCGGAGTCTAGGCATTCCCTGTATCAACGTCGCCCCTGAATTCCTGGGCGGGCAGGACCGCGGCACCCCCGGCCGCGCCTTGCCCGCCCAGGCCGCGCATCCAGCGCCGGACCGACCGCATGGCAGAATGACACCATGCGGACCACTCCTGACCACCGGCAAGAACGTATGTCAGGTTTATCATCGGCCGCTCCGTTCGCTCCGTTCCTCGCCGCGCGTCCCCTGGTGGCAGCAGTCGCCGGAGCCGCGCTGGCTGCCGTGCTGGCGGGATGCGTGGGCGGGGGGCAGTCGGTCCTCCAACCCGGGGCAACTGAACCAGTGATCGCCGCGCCAACCACCGCCGGCAGTGCCGCAGGCACGGCCGCGCCCGGGACAGCGGATACTGAACCACCGGCAGAGAGACCCGGAGGGCAGCGGGCAGCTGACGCAGACGCCGCCGCCACCGAAACGGTCAGGAAAACCGTAACGGATGCCCTTGAACGTCTGGCTGCGGGATCACCGAAGCCGGCCACCGCCCAGGTCACGGACGCCCTGACCGGAGCGGGCATCGCGCCTGCTTCTTTGCAGGTTTCCCAGAGCCGGACCCCCACTGGCCTGGAGGCTGACGCCATCGAAGCCTCGGTGCTGCAGGGCCGGGACTGTGTCATCGGGCAGGTCCGGGAAGGTGCGGTCACGGTGACCGTTCTTCCGGTGCTGGCCAGCGGCAAGTGCTTTGTAGGCTCCTGATCCGGGCGCACCGAATGTGAGATATGCCCGCCAACCCACTAGATTTGGAACCATGGCGGAATTTATCTACACAATGACCAAGGCCCGAAAAGCCGTTGGCGAAAAACTCATTCTGGACGACGTAAGCATGTCCTTCTTTCCCGGCGCCAAGATTGGTGTTGTGGGCCCGAACGGTGCCGGTAAGTCCACCATCCTCAAGATCATGGCAGGGCTGGACACTCCCTCGAATGGCGAGGCCCGGCTCAGCCCCGGCTACACCGTAGGCATTCTCCTCCAGGAACCACCCCTGAACGAAGAAAAAACCGTCCTGGGCAACGTCCAGGAAGGTGTCGGTGAGATCTACGGCAAGATCCAGCGCTTCAACGAAATCTCGGAGGAAATGGCCAGCCCGGATGCTGACTACGACACCCTCCTCGAGGAAATGGGACACCTGCAGGAAGCCATTGACGCCGCGGACGCCTGGGACCTGGACTCCCAGCTGGAGCAGGCCATGGACGCGCTCCGTTGCCCTCCGGCCGACGCCGACGTCACCAACCTTTCCGGTGGTGAGCGCCGCCGTGTTGCCCTGTGCAAGCTGCTCCTGCAGAAGCCGGACCTGCTGCTCCTGGACGAGCCCACCAACCACCTGGACGCAGAGAGCGTGCTGTGGCTCGAACAGCACCTTTCCACCTACGCCGGCGCAGTCCTGGCCGTCACCCACGACCGCTACTTCCTGGACCACGTAGCGGAATGGATCGCCGAAGTGGACCGCGGCCACCTGTACCCGTACGAGGGCAACTACTCCACGTACCTGGAGAAGAAGCGTGCGCGCCTGGAAATCCAGGGCAAGAAGGATGCCAAGCAGGCCAAGCGCCTCAGCGAGGAACTTGAGTGGGTGCGCTCCAACGCCAAGGGCCGCCAGACCAAGTCCAAGGCCCGTCTGGCCCGCTACGAGGAGATGGCTGCAGAAGCAGACCGCACCCGCAAGCTGGACTTCGAAGAAATTCAGATCCCGCCGGGACCCCGCCTGGGCGGCCTGGTGCTCGAGGCCAAGAACCTGCAGAAGGGTTTCGAGGACCGGACACTGATCGACGGGCTGACCTTCAGCCTGCCCCGCAACGGCATCGTAGGTGTTATCGGCCCCAACGGCGTCGGCAAGACCACCCTGTTCAAGACCATCGTGGGACTGGAACCGCTGGACGGCGGCGACCTGAAAATCGGTGACTCCGTCAAGATCTCCTACGCCGACCAGAGCCGCGGCGGCATCGACCCCAACAAGACCCTGTGGGAAGTCGTATCGGATGGCCTGGACTTCATCCAGGTAGGCCATGTGGAGATGCCCTCCCGCGCCTATGTCGCCGCTTTCGGCTTCAAGGGCCCGGACCAGCAGAAGAAGGCAGGTGTGCTCTCCGGTGGTGAGCGCAACCGGCTGAACCTTGCGCTGACCCTCAAGCAGGGCGGAAACCTGCTGCTTCTCGATGAGCCCACCAACGACCTTGACGTCGAAACCCTCAGCAGCCTGGAGAATGCCCTGCTGGAATTCCCCGGCTGCGCCGTGGTGGTCTCGCACGACCGCTGGTTCCTGGACCGGGTGGCAACCCACATCCTGGCCTACGAAGGTGACGAGGAAAATCCGTCCAAGTGGTACTGGTTCGAGGGCAACTTCGAATCGTACGAGGAAAACAAGGTGGAGCGCCTTGGCCCGGATGCGGCTAAGCCGCACCGCGTGACGCACCGCCGCCTGACCCGCGACTGACCGTCTCCGGCGCCGGGAACGCAAAAGCGTTACCGGCTACAGGCAGAAACAGGCCGGCACCCACGGGTGCCGGCCTGTTTGCGTTTTACCCGGCCTGTTTGCGGTTCCCCGGACGCAGCCCCCGAAAACTGCCTCCGGCCGAGCGCCGTCTGCACAGCCGGCCGGGACTGAAGACCGGAAGGCTAGCCCCGGCCGGCTTTCCGGATCTGGTGCTCCATCACCTTTGACTGGAATGCACCCGCAACCTTGTTTTTCAGGTCGGTGGGCACACGGACCATCCCTTCCTGTGCCACCGAGGCCACGTGCTGTCCGGCCTGGTTGAAGATTTTGCCGGTGGCGAGCCCGCGCGCACCCTGGGCGCTCGGCGATTCCTGGACGTACAGCAGCCACTCGTCCACCCGCGCGGGACGGTGCCACCACATGGCATGGTCCAGGCTGGCCACGTTCATTCCGGGAGTAATCCAGCTGAGCCCGTGCCGGCGCAGGATGGACTCCAGCAGGGTGTAATCACTGGCGTAAGCCAAGGCGGCGCGGTGCAGGTTGGGGTTGTCCGGCATAGGGCCGAAGGTCTTCATCCACACCGCATTGCGTGCTTCCCTTTCACCTTTTGCCGATACATACAGCGGCGGGTCAACGTGCCGGATGTCGAAGGGCCGCTCATAGGCCCAGTGCCGCGCCACCGGGTGGTCGAACTGGCCCAGCAGGTCGGCCGTGCTGGGCAGTGACTCCGGGTCGGGAATGCCGCCGGGCATTACGGACCCGTGCTCAACGCCTTCGTCCTCGCCTTGGAACGAGGCAATCATCGACAGGATGGGCACGCCTTCCTGGTATGCGTGCACCCGGCGGGCTGAAAAAGACCGGCCGTCGCGGAGGCGCTGGACTCCGAAGGTGATGGGCTTGTTGGCATCCCCGGGGCGGAGGAAGTAACCGTGCATGGAATGGACAAACCGTGCAGGGTCAACGGTCCGGATGGACGCAATCAGTGACTGCGCCAGCACCTGTCCGCCGAAGACCCGGTGGTGGGGCTGCTGCTGGGACGGGCCCAGGAAGATGTCCTCATCGGTCCGGGCGCCCTCCAGCTCGCCAAGGTCAAGCAGGGAGATGAGCGATGAGGTGGGGTCTTCGCTGGGAAGCGCCAGGATTTCGGCGTCGGCTTCAGTCATGGTCTGACTCTAGACGGCGCCCCGGCACCGCTCAACAAAGGTGCAGCCGGTAGTGTTCTTGGTGTGTCTGATCTACTCACCTCCTCCTTCCGGTTCGCTGATCCGCAGGATCTCGCCGACCTGAAAACCTTCGCCACGCGCGCGAAGACCATTGACGACGGCGCCATCCGGCTTCAGGCGGCAGGTTCCGTTCTCGCCGCGTACGTCTGCGTGCTGCGGCCGCGGGTGCTTGGTGAATCGACCCCCACCATCCTGGGACTGCGGACCATGGCGCTGGCTGAACCGTCGGGCACCGATGTCACTGTTCCGCTGGCGGCGGTGCTGGACCGCATCGCGCGGGCGGGCCAGGACGACGTCGAGCTGCCGGTGCCGCCGTCCACCGTCACGGAGTCCTGGACCGGTGTCGGGGCCCCCCGCAGCGGGTGGGAACTGCTGGGTTCGCGAAGCGATGCGTCCCTGCGGACGGCTGCAGAAGGAGGGATCGGGGAAGTGGCAGGAATTGTGCCGGAGAAGCCCGGGGCGCTGATCGTCAACAACGCCCGGGCTGCGGTGTGGGGCAGGGAACTCGATGACTCCGGACTGCCGGCCGGCGCCGCCTTTGCCGCCCTGGCCCTTGGTTTCCTTGCGGCCGGCGAACAGAAGCTCTACCGCGCCGGCCGCTGGTTCCGCCTCAGCGGCCCGCGCGGGCATGTCCTGGCGCGGACGGGAAGCGGGCTTCTCTGACGGCAGGGGCGCCGCGCAGGGGCAGCCGCGCCAGCCTGCGGCCGGCTAGCCGGCGGGGCTGTTGACCATGGACAGCGCTGCACGCTCCATGTAGTCCCAGAGGGTTCCCTCATACAGCGGCGGCAGTTCGAGTGCGTCCACCGCCGTGCGCATGTGGAAGAGCCAGCGGTCCTTGGCTTCGGGCGTCACCGTGAAGGGCATGTGGCGCATGCGCAGCCGGGGGTGGCCGCGCTCTTCCCCGTAGGTGGTGGGCCCGCCCCAGTACTGTTCCAGGAACATCAGGAACCGCCGTTTGGCCGGGGCCAGGTCCTCTTCCGGGTACATCGGGCGCAGCAGCGGATCCGTTGCGACGCCGTCGTAAAAGACGTCAATCAGTTTAACGAAGGTTTCGTGGCCGCCTACGGCTTCATAAAAGTTGTCGGTGTAGCCGGGCCGGCTGAACGGATCGTTCTGCATCAGCTGGCGGGGCCGCTGCGGTTCGATGGGGATGGTCATTTGCTAGTCTCCGGCCTTTTGGTCAGTCTTTTTGGTTTCGGTGCCGTGATCGCTTGCCTGGTCCGTGGTGCCGTCCGGTCCCTCGTGCAGCGGGACGTAGTTGCCCTGGGACCGGTTGCCTACGCGGAGGATCTCCCCGTTGCGCAGGTACCAGATGGCGCCGTCGTCGGACCGCACGCGGGTGATGCGCAGGCCCATGGACTCCACAACACCAACAACTTCGCTGGTTTCGATGACATCGCCGATTCCGTACTGGTCTTCAATGGTAATAAAAATCCCGGCGAGGAAGTCGCGGATCAGCTGTTGGGCGCCGAAACCGATGGCTACACCCAAAATACCCACACTGGTGAGGAGCGGGGCGATGTTGATGTCCAGGTTCTGCAGGACATACATGCTGGTGATGACCACCACCAGCACGCCCACGATGCTGTTCAGCAGCGAACCGATCGTTTCCGCGCGCTGGACCCGCCGTTCATGGTCCAGGGCGCGCAGTGCCGGCGCCGCCCACTTGAACGTGGGCCGCTTGAAGAAGTTGCTGCCTGCGGCCACGCGGGTGGTGATCCGGGAAATGACAAAGGTGGCAGCCAGCCAGATGGCAACGCCCACCCCGAGGCTGATCACAATGCCCGTGATGCTGATGCCGTCGGGCGCGGTGGCGGCGGAAGGAAGGATCGACAACATGCTGACCATAGGTGGGAAATACTCCTGGGGTTCCCCGGCGGCGCCGGGATAGGGTTCCGGAGCGCCGGTTTCGCCCGGCGCGGAAGGCTCTGTTCTCCTTCAACCCTAGCGCCGTAGCGTGGCTGCATGCGTATTCTTGTGCTCGGCGGGACGGCCTTCCTGTCAGCAGAAATTGTCCGCCAGGCCGTTGCCGGGGGGCATCAGGTCACGTGCCTTGCCCGTGGTTCCGCGGCTGATCCTCCGGAGGGAGCGGCGTGGCTGAAAGCTGACCGCTCTCTCGGTCCCGATGCCTACCGCGGCGTCAAGGGGAAGTGGGATGAGGTCATTGACGTCGCCCGCGATCCGGTGCCCGCAACCGAAGCGCTGGACGCCATCGCCCACCGCACCGCCCACTGGACCTTCGTCTCCAGTTGCTCCGTCTATGCCGACGCATCGGTTCCCGGCGCGGCTGAGGACGCCGGCCTCCTCCCACCGCTGGCGCCGGGTACTCCTTCGACGCCGGAAACCTACGGTGAGTCCAAAGCCGCCATCGAGCAGTCCACCGTCAGGGCAACGGGCGGAAAAGCGCATGTGTGCCGTGCGGGCCTGATCGGCGGACCGGGTGACGGTTCCGACCGCTACGGGTACTGGCCGGCCCGCTTTGCCCGGGACGGCCGTCCCGCCATCGTCCCTGCCATCAACAGCCACGCCACCCAAGTCATCGATGTACGGGACCTCGCCGCCTGGATCCTGCTCGCGGCAGAACAGGGGACCACTGGAACGCTGAACGCGCTGGGGGACCAGGTACCGTTCGGGGAGTACATCAGAGCGTCCCGGCAGGCGGCGGGCCATGGCGGCGAGGTGGTGCCGGCGGCCGGGGACTGGCTCGTGGACCAGGGCGTCGGCTACTGGGCGGGGCCCGACTCGCTGCCCCTCTGGCTCCCTCCCCGGCATGAGGGGTTTATGGCCAGGAGCAACAAGGCTCCCGTTGATGCCGGCCTGAAGATCCGGCCCTGGCAGGAGACACTCGCCGACGCGCTGGCTGATGAACGCCGCCTCGGACTGAACCGGCCCCGCAAGGCGGGCCTAACTCCGGAAACGGAAAAGCGGCTGGTTGGGCTCCTGCAGGGCGGACACACAAGCTGACGCCCGGCAGGAGGCCCCGGGCAGTCCTAGGCCGCCACCGTCACCGGCATGTGTTCCACGGGAAAGTTCACGCTGCGGGCAATAAAGCACACCTGGTTGGCTTCATGGTGGAGCTGCGCGGCCATCGCCACGTGCTGTTCGTCTGCCACCGTAACCTGCGGGTGCAGCGTCACCCGTTCGAACTGGCCGCTGCCGTCCCTGTTGAGCTTCATCAGCCCGGCGGCCTCGTCCCGGTAGTCCGTCACCACCACCCCGTGCTTCACCGCCACGTGCAGGAAGGAAAGCATGTGGCACTGCGCCAGGGCGGCGAGAAGCAGCTGCTCCGGGTTGTAGCGCGCCCGGTCGCCGTGGAAGGTGGGATCGGCCGAACCCTTGAGGACCGGCAGTCCGGGAATCAGGATGTCGTGGTCCCGCAGATAGCCGCGGTACGACGACGTCCCTTCCCCCTGGTTGCCCGTCCACTGCACCGTCAACGCATAGTGGTGCTCACCGAAATTCACAGGCCCGGCCCTGCTTCGCCGGGCAGGACATCAGCGGCGCGGGCACGCAGGGCCCTGGCAACGCCGTCGCGATTTTCCAGCATCATCCGGCGCAGGGCGGCGCTGTGGGGCGGAATTAATGCCAGGAAGCCGTCCGTTCGATCAACTGTCGCCTGCGTGGTCAGCAGCGCGGGGTAGAGCCCGACGACGATTTGCTGGGCAAGGGCGTGGGTCCGGGTCTCGACGATGGCGGGCACCGCCTGGAAATACTTTTCCGCGTAGGGCTCCAGCAGCGACCGGTCCAGGACGCGCATAAACCCGCTGACCGCGGAGCCCTGAAGGGCATTGGACAGCTCGCCCTTCACCACGATCGAATCCCAGGCAGCGGCCTTCGCCTCGGGGGTGGGAATTGCAGCTTTGGCCTGCGCGGCGGCGTTCTGTCCGGTGGACGTGTGGTCCCGGGCAAGCTCGGCATCGATGCCGTCCTGGCCCAGGCGGCCGCCCACCACCAGCGACGTCAGGAGTTCCCAGCGCAGGTCCTGGTCAACGGCCAGCCCGTCCAGGACCAGCGAACCGTCGAGGAGACCCGCCACGATGTCCAGCTGGCTTCCGTTGCCAGCCAGCAAGGCGAAGGATTTCACGAACTGCAGCTGGGCGTCCGAGCCGGCGGGTACCTCGGAGGCCAGCTCCCAGAGCCGGTCCGCCGCGGCCGCGGTGGTTGCCTCCCGGTGCTCCTCAGCCACGTAGAAGTTCAGGGTGGTGGCCAGCTGGCGGAGCTGGACAAGGATCACCGAGGAGTCGGACTCGGCGGCCACGTTGGCGAGGACCAGTTCCACGTAACGCCGTGCAGGGGTCTCACCATCCCGGGCGGCGTCCCAGGCGGAGTTCCACACCAGCGTCCGCGGCAGGCTCTGGCTGAAGTCCTTGAGATGGGCGGTGGCGGTGGCAAGGGACCTTTCATCCAGCCGGACCTTGGCGTAGGCAAGGTCGTCGTCGTTCACCAGGATCAGGTCCGGCTGTGCCATCCCCGTCAGGGCAGGCACCTCGGTGCGGACACCGTCCACGTCCAGTTCCTCGCGGTGCACCCGCTCAAGCTTTCCGGCGTCGTTCAGGTTGTAAAACCCCACCGCCAGCCGGTGCGGACGGATGGTGGGCCACTCCTCGACGGCGGACTGCAGGATCGCGAACGAGGTGAGCAGCCCGTCGCTGCCCACTTCCAGGTCCGGCTTGAGGGTGTTGACGCCGGCTGTCTCCAGCCATTGCCGGCCCCAGTCGTCCAGGTCGCGTCCGCTGGCCTTTTCCAGCTCAACCATAAGATCGCTTAACTCGGTGTTCTGCCAGGAATGCTTGGCGAAGTACTCACGGACCCCGGCCATGAACTGCTCCGGTCCCACCCACGCCACCAGCTGGCGGAGGACGGAGGCGCCCTTGGCGTACGTGATGCCGTCGAAGTTCACCTCAACATCCTGGAGGTCGTTGATGTCAGCGAAAATGGGATGAGTGGTGGGCAGCTGGTCCTGGCGGTAGGCCCAGGATTTTTCCACCGACGCGAAGGTGGTCCAGGCGCTGGTGAACTCCGTGGCCTCGACGGCGGCGAGGTGGGACATGTACTCGGCAAAGGACTCGTTGAGCCACAGGTCGTTCCACCAGCGCATGGTCACCAGGTCCCCGAACCACATGTGCGCGAGCTCGTGGAGGACCGTGATGGCCCGGCGTTCGATCTGCGCCCCGGTGACCTTGCTGCGGAAAACGTAGCCTTCGAGGATGGTCACGGCTCCGGCGTTCTCCATGGCGCCGGCGTTGAATTCCGGAACGAAGAGCTGGTCGTACTTCTCGAACGGGTAGGGGCAGCCAAACTGCACCTCAAAGAACTCAAAGCCCTGCCGGGTCAGCTCGAAGATGTTCTCCGCGTCCAGGTACTGCATCAGGGACTTCCGGGTGAAGACCCCCAGCGGAATGACCCGGCCGTCGGAACTCTTCACCTCGCTGCGCACGGACTGGTAGGGACCGGCGATCAGGGCAGTGACGTAGGAGGAGAGCCGCGGAGTGGGGGAGAAGGACCACACGGAGCGGGCACCGCCGTCGTCCGCGGGGGTGGTTTCCACGGGCACCGGCGTGGGAGAGTTGGAGATAATATCCCAGTGCGAGGGCGCGGTGACCGTGAACGTAAAGGCAGCCTTCAGGTCCGGCTGCTCGAACACCGCGAACATCCTGCGTGAATCCGGGACCTCGAACTGCGTATAGAGGTACACCTCGTTGTCCACCGGGTCCACGAAGCGGTGCAGGCCTTCGCCGGTGTTCATGTAGGGCGCATCAGCCACGATGGTGAGCTCGTTGTCCTCCGCGAGATCCGGCAGTTGGATCCGGACGCCGTCCGCCACCGTGTCCGGATCCAGGCTGCGGCCGTTGAGCGTGACACTGTGAACCGCAGCGGTGACGGCGTCGATGAAGGTGGAGGCTCCGGCTTCCGCGCTGAACTTCACGGTGGTGGTGCTGCCAAAGACCTTCCCGCCGCGGGTCAGGTCCAGGCTGACATCGTAGGACTGGACGGTGATCAGTTCGGCACGTTCACGGGCTTCGGCGCGGGTCAGATTCATACCTGGCAAAGTGGGGCCTCCGGAATAATGGCGTCTGCCGGCTGGCGGTGCCCAGCGGCGGCACTGCTCATTCTTGCATTCCTTTACCCCCGAACAGGTAGCGCAGCTCACAGTGGGTACGGAGAGAGGTACCAAGTCAGCGGCCGGCGTCGGGAGTAGCGTTAAATCATGGGGAAGTTCATGGAGTCGGTGGACACCAAGGCCCTGCGCTTTGTCGCGGGGTTCCCGCTGGTGGTCGGGGCCGCGTTCGCAGTGTGTGCTTTTCTGCTTCGGCCGGACCTTCCTGAGCCGCTCGCCATCCGGTGGACGGACGACGGCGGCGCCGCCTTCGCGCCTTTTCCCGCCTATGTCTCGGTGGGCGCCCTGCTGATTGTGGCCGCGGGCTGGCTGGTCCTCTTCCAGGCCCTTCCGCTCAGCCGGCCCGTGCCCATGCGCCGGATCATGATGGGCGCCGGACTTTTCCTGTGCCTCTTCGTCGCCACGGCGCTCGCTGCGGGCCTTGTTGGGCAGACCGGCCTGGCGGACGCCCGGGAGTCCCGGGTGGACCTCACCGTGCTTGCGCTGGGAAGCGGAGCCGCCGTGTCCCTGGGGGTGATTATGGGCTTCGTCTACAAGGCGGACCAGCAGTGGTCGTCCAATGACGACAGGGCCCTCCAGCTTGCCATCGCCAGGGAGCTGGATCCCGATTTGGCACGGGACAGCATCCGGCTTTGGGTCCATGCCCGCAGTTCTGTTTTCGTCATGATCGGCATAGCCTCGCTGTTTCCGGCCGCGTTGATTGCCATCGCCGTGCCCTGGCTTGGGGTGCTGCTCGTGGTCCTGGCCGTTATCGGCGCGGCTTTCCTGTGTGCCAGGATCAAGGCGGACCGGCGGGGCCTGAAAGTCCTGCTGGCCGGCGTCGTCCCCGTCATGGATGTCCCCGCCGGCGCCATCTCGGCAGCCAGCGCAGCGGACGTCCGCGCTGCCGACTACGGCGGGTGGGGCTACCGGCACCACAGTGGAACGGCAGCCATGCTGGTCAGCAGCGGCCCCGCCGTCGTCGTGAAAAAGACCGACGGGCAGAGCCTGGCAGTGAGCAGCGGAAGCGAGGACTCCGCTGCACGGCTCGCCGAAGTCCTGACCCGGGTGGCCGCGAGGGCACACCGCGGAGGCGGTTCGGCCGCGGCCGGCAAGCCCGAGTCCTAGTATTCTTGTGGGTGTTGTTGACCACGGCCCGCACCTTCCGTGCCGGCCGCCAGCGCCCACACCGAACGGATTCTGCTCGTGACTTCTTCCCCTGCCTTCCCGCGGGTCCACATTGCCACCGACCACGCAGGCATGGAACTCAGCGCCCACCTGGTTTCCCACCTCACCGCCAAGGGCTACGAAGTGGTGGACCACGGTCCCAAGGTTTACGACGCTTTGGACGACTACCCGTCGTTCTGCATCAACGCGGCCCTCGCAGTGGTGGCAGACCAGCAGGCCGGCGTGCACGCGCTCGGCATCGTCCTGGGCGGGTCGGGAAACGGCGAGCAGATCGCGGCCAACAAGGTCAAGGGCATCCGGGCAGCCCTGGCATGGAACCACTCCACCGCCACCCTCGCGCGGGAGCATAACGACGCCAACGTGGTGGCCGTGGGCGGCCGCCAGCACACGGTTGAGGAAGCAACGGAGCTGATCGAAGCCTTCCTGGCCGAGCCGTTCAGCAACGATGAACGGCACGTCCGCCGGATTGGCAAAATCGCCGCCTACGAAACTACCGGTGAGGTCATCGAGTAGTGCCGGAAGGGCATACACTGCGGCGCCTGGCGCGGCAGTTCGGGGACGTCTTCGGTGGCCAGCGGCTCTCGGTGTCCAGCCCGCAGGGCAGGTTTACCGGTGGAGCCGCGCTGCTGGACGGGCACACCCTCGTTGCTGCCGAAGCGCACGGAAAACACCTGTTCCTGCATTTTGACCACACGCTGGTGCTGCACGTCCACCTGGGCCTTTACGGGGCCTGGACCTTCGGCGGGGACAGCACGTTTACAGGGTCCTCCAGCATCGGTGCCCCGCGCCGGGTGGGGGAGCAGGAGACCTTCGGGGACGGCGACGGCGGCGATTCCACTGTGTACGCCGGTCCGCCGGCGCCGGTGGGGGCAGTCCGGGTACGGATTGTCGGCAGCAACGGCTGGGCCGACCTGCGGGGGGCGACCACCTGCGAAACCATCACCGCCGGCGAAGCCGGCGCCGTCCTGGCCCGGCTGGGTCCGGATCCGCTGGTGAACCGGCGGGGGGATGCCGGGCGGTTTGCTGAGACGCTCCGAAGCCGCACAACGCCGGTGGCCGCGCTGCTGATGGACCAGAAGGTCATCGCCGGGGTGGGCAACGTCTACCGGGCGGAGGTCCTCTTCCGGCGGCGGCTCGATCCGTGGCTGCCGGGCACCAACGTCCCTGACGCTGTGGCACGCAGGCTGTGGCGCGACGTCGTCTCCGTCATGAGCGACGGCGTGGCGGACGGGCGGATCATCACTACAACGCCGCGGTACTGGTCCGGAGACGGCAGGACGGCCAGGGCTGCGGCGGAGAATGCCTCGCTCAAGAGCGACACCTTTCCTGCCAGGGAAAACGCCCACTTCGTCTACAAGCGGAACGGCCTGCCCTGCAGGGTATGCGGCACCACCGTGCTGATGGCCGAACTGGTGGCGCGCAAGCTCTACTGGTGCCCGTACTGCCAGCAGTCGTAGGAGCGACAGGCCGGCCGTGGGCCGCGGCGCAACAAAAAGGCCCCTCAGCTGAGGGGCCTTTTACTTGTGGAGGGGACGACGGGAATCGAACCCGCGTAATCAGTTTGGAAGACTGAGGCTTTACCATTAAGCTACGTCCCCGAAAGAAGAACCATCTGCACTGCGTAGAGCCGGCAGGCTGGCAACTCCGGGCTGGCTGTTCAAGCCGGATATAACTAAACCTAATTCATGGCCTACGTGTCAAATGTGCAAACACGGCGCGTATCACCGTAGACTTGCCTGTGCACTTACGGGGTGTAGCTCAGCTTGGCTAGAGCGCCTGCTTTGGGAGCAGGAAGTCGCAGGTTCAAATCCTGTCACCCCGACTCTGCCGCCCTGGCCCCCGGCCCGGGCAAGAACATTGCGTTTGCAGAAACCCATCCCACAAACCCAGGAGTACTTAGACCGTGAAGAGCGCTGTCGAGAACCTCACCCCCACGCGGGTCAAGCTCAATGTTGAGGTCCCCTTTGAGGAATTGAAGCCCAGCATCGACGAGGCCTACAAGACCGTTGCTTCGCAGATCCAGGTCCCCGGTTTCCGTAAGGGCAAGGTGCCGGCCAAGCTCATCGACCAGCGCGTTGGCCGCGGTTACGTCCTGGAAACCGCCATCAACGAAGGCCTCAACGGCTGGTACCAGTCCGCTGTTCAGGAATCCGGCATCCGCCCCCTGAGCCGTCCCGAGGTGGAAATCACCGAGGTTCCAGACCCCACCTCCACCGATGGCGAACTGAAGTTCCAGGCAGAGGTTGACGTCCGCCCCGAAATCGAACTTCCGGACTACGCCGGCATCCGGGTTGAAGTTGCTGCAGCCCAGTCCTCGGATGAAGACGTTGACAAGGCACTGGACGAACTGCGCGGCCGCTTCGGCACGCTGAAGTCCGTGGACCGTCCCGCTGCCGACGGCGACTTCCTCACCATCGACATCAACGCCAGCATCGACGGCGAAGAGGTGGACTCCGCCGCAGGCCTGTCCTACCAGGTCGGCGCCGGCACCATGCTCGAGGGCCTCGACGAAGCCGTCACCGGCCTCAGCGCTGATGAAGACGCCATCTTCAACACCACCCTGGTGGGCGGCGACCACGCCGGCGAAGCAGCTCAGGTCAAGGTAGTGGTCAAGGCCGTCAAGGAGCGCGAACTCCCCGAGGCCAACGACGACTTCGCCCAGCTGGCGTCCGAGTTCGACACCCTTGCCGAGCTCCGCGAAGACCTCGCCAAGCAGGCGGCCGACTCCAAGGTTGTGGAGCAGGGCGTCGAAGCCCGCGACAAGGTCCTGGACAAGCTCGTTGAGCTGGTAGAGGTTCCCGTTCCGGACTCGGTGGTCGAAGAGCAGCTCGAAGCCCACTTCAAGGAGGGCAACGGCCACGGTGAGGGCGAGCACGACACCGAGGAGCACCGCGAAGAGGTCCGGGCCAACACTGCCCGCGCCTTCCAGAACGAAATCATCCTCGACGCCATCGCGGAGAAGGAAGAAGTCAACGTCAGCCAGAACGAGCTGATCGACTACATCGTCACCACCGCCAGCCAGTACGGCATGGACCCCAACCAGTTCGCCCAGATCATCGATCAGAGCGGCCAGGTCCCCATGATGGTCTCCGAGGTCCGCCGCCGCAAGGCGCTGGCCGTTGTCCTCGGGCAGGCCACAGTGACCGACACCGAGGGCAAGACCGTTGACCTCACCAGCTTCGTCAACCCCGGCGGTGAAGAGGAAGCTCCGGCAGTGGAGGCCGACGACGCAGCCGAAGCACCCGAGGCTGCTGTCGAGGAAGACAAGGCAGAGGCCAAGGCCTAGTCCTTGCCGTAAACGCGGTTCCTTGCTGTAAAGCATTTCGAACGGCCCCCGGATCCCTGGATCCGGGGGCCGTCTGCGTTGGACCGGAGCGTGCTTCCAGCAGGGGCCCGCCGATCGTGCGCCGTCAGCGAACAGCCCACGGTGCGCGAACAAAACGTCAGTGAAACCGGTTAGTGTCCAAGTAGAGATTTTCAGTGATGTCACCGTCACCAGTGAGAGGTAAATACACATGTCACAGCACGCAGAGGCCCCCCGGATGGCTACTGTCGATCCTGCAGCCCAGGACAACTACATCTACAACCGCCTCCTCAAGGAGCGGATCATCTGGTTGGGCTCAGAGGTGCGTGACGAGAACGCCAACGCCATCTGCTCGCAGCTGCTCCTCCTTTCCGCGGAAAACCCGGAAAAGGACATCTACCTTTACATCAACTCTCCCGGCGGCTCCGTCACCGCGGGCATGGCGATCTACGACACCATGCAGTTCATCCCGAACGACGTCGTCACCGTGGCCACAGGCCTTGCCGCTTCCATGGGACAGTTCCTGCTTTCCTCCGGCACCAAGGGCAAGCGGTACGCCACCCCGAACGCACGCGTCCTGATGCACCAGCCCTCCGGCGGCATCGGCGGCACGGCTTCCGACATCAAGATCCAGGCCGAACTCATCCTTCACATGAAGAAGGTGATGGCGGAACTGACCGCGGAACAGACTGGCCAGACTGTGGACACCATCCTCAAGGACAACGACCGCGACAAGTGGTTCACCGCCACCGAGGCGCTTGAATACGGTTTCTTCGACAAGATCGCTGCCCACGCAGGCTCCGTTGCCGGCGGCGGCGGCACCTCGTCGAACGGCACCTCAGGCGAATCAGCCTCCGAGAACTAAACCGGCACAAGAACACTCAGATCAGGAGCAACAAAAACATGAACTACAACTTCGGGTGGTCCGCCGGTAATCTTCCGTCCAGCCGCTATGTCCTGCCCCAGTTTGAGGAGCGGACCCCTTACGGCTTCAAACGCCAGGACCCGTACACCAAGCTCTTCGAGGACCGCATCATCTTCCTCGGAGTCCAGGTGGACGACGCTTCCGCTGACGACATCATGGCGCAGCTGCTGGTCCTGGAGTCCACGGACCCGGACCGGGACATCACGCTTTACATCAACTCGCCCGGCGGTTCCTTCACCGCCATGACGGCAATCTACGACACCATGCAGTACATCCGCCCCGAGATCCAGACTGTATGCCTGGGCCAGGCGGCCAGTGCTGCGGCCGTCCTGCTGGCCGCCGGTACGCCCGGCAAGCGGCTGGCCCTGCCTAACGCCCGCGTCCTGATCCACCAGCCGGCGCTGTCCGGCGGCCAGGGCGGCCAGGCTTCGGACCTTGAGATCCAGGCCGCCGAGGTCATGCGCATGCGGTCCTGGCTTGAGGACACGCTGGCGCACCACTCCGGCCGGACGTCCGAACAGGTCAACAACGACATCGAACGCGACAAAATCCTCACCGCAGAAGAAGCGCAGGTGTACGGCCTGATCGACCAGGTCCTGGATTCACGCAAGATCAAACCGCAGGCCATCAGCAGGTAGCGGTAAAGTAAAGCGCCGGTGGCGCCAATCATTTGGCTCCACCGGCCTTTTCCTTCCACCCTCGGAAGCGAATGTGACCTAGAGTGGATGTTGTCACAACCGGTCCACGCAGGCTGGGTGGGATTCCAGCAACGGTGCAAGGCTGCCTGGCAGCAAAATACTAAGGGGTTCACATATGGCTCGGATTGGCGAGAGCACGGATCTGCTGAAGTGCTCTTTCTGCGGAAAGAGCCAGAAGCAGGTGCGCAAGCTCATTGCCGGGCCCGGTGTCTACATCTGTGATGAGTGCATTGAGCTTTGCAACGAAATCATCGAAGAAGAACTGGCGGAAGTTGCAGACCTCGGCAGCTTCGAGCTTCCCAAGCCCCGCGAAATCTTCGACTTCCTGCAGGAATATGTGATCGGCCAGGAGCCTGCAAAACGCTCCCTCGCCGTCGCCGTCTATAACCATTACAAGCGGATCCAGGCCGGCCACGCGCCGAAGTCAGGCACTCTGGCCGAGGGCGGCCATCATGACGACGTCGAGATCGCCAAGTCCAACATCCTCCTTATCGGCCCCACCGGCTGCGGAAAGACCTACCTGGCCCAGACGCTCGCCCGCCGCCTGAACGTGCCCTTCGCTGTAGCCGACGCCACGGCCCTGACCGAGGCCGGCTACGTGGGCGAGGACGTGGAGAACATCCTCCTGAAGCTCATCCAGGCCGCCGACTACGACGTCAAAAAGGCCGAGCAGGGCATCATCTACATTGACGAGATCGACAAAATCTCCCGTAAAAGCGAGAACCCCTCCATTACCCGCGATGTCTCCGGCGAGGGCGTCCAGCAGGCCCTGCTGAAAATTTTGGAGGGCACTGTTGCCTCCGTTCCTCCGCAAGGCGGCCGGAAGCACCCGCATCAGGAATTCATCCAGATCGACACCACCAACGTGCTGTTCATCGTCGCCGGCGCCTTCGCCGGCCTCGAGGAAATTATCGGCTCGCGGTCCGGACGGAAGGGGATCGGCTTCGGCGCGCCCCTGAATGAGGCCAGCAAGAAGATCGACTCCTACGGCGAAGTGATGCCGGAGGACCTGCTGAAGTTTGGACTCATCCCCGAATTCATCGGCCGGCTCCCCGTGATCACCACCGTGTCCAATCTGGACCGGGACGCCCTGATTCAGATCCTTTCCACGCCCAAGAACGCGCTGGTGAAGCAGTACCAGAAGATGTTCCAGATCGACGGCGTGGAATTGGTGTTCGATGACACCGCCCTGGACGCAATCGCGGAGCAGGCATTCGAACGCGGCACCGGTGCCCGCGGCCTGCGCGCCATCATGGAGGAAGTGCTGCTTCCTGTGATGTTCGATCTTCCCAGCCGTGAAGATGTGGCCAGCGTGGTCATCACCGAGGACGTCGTCCTCAACGGCGCCGAGCCCACCATGATCCCGCACGTCACCAAGCGCCGGAAGTCTGCCTGATCCGGCGCCTGCCCGGGCCCTCGTGTTGATACAGGCGGCGTACCACTACGCCAGTTGTGGCTGCCCCCTGCGCAGCCACCCACCCCGGAAGGACTCTCCATGACTGAAGCTGCTGCCAGTACTGAACCTGCACGGAACAAGGCGGACTTCTGGTTCGATCCGCTGTGCCCCTTCGCCTGGATCACTTCCCGGTGGATTGGCGAAGTGGAGGGCGTCCGCGACATTGAAACTGTATGGCACGTCATGAGCCTTGCCGTCCTGAACGAGGGCCGTGACCTCGAGCCCGCCTACCGGGAATCCATGGACAACGCCTGGGGCCCGGTCCGCGTCATAATCGCGGCGCAGAAGGACTACGGCCAGGAAGCGGTTAAGGCACTGTACGACGCCATGGGCTCGATGATCCACGAGCGCGGCGAGAAGGACCGCGCCGTCGTAATCACGAAGGCGCTGGCGGAGTGCGGTCTGCCTGCCGACCTGGCGGCAGCCGCCACTACCGATGCCTTCGATGCCGATCTGCGTGCAAGCCATGAAGAAGGCATTTCGCTGGTGGGCGAGGACGTGGGAACGCCTGTGGTCGCTTTCAACGGCACGGCGTTCTTCGGCCCGGTCCTCACCAGGATCCCGCGGGGCGAGGATGCAGGCAAGCTTTGGGACGCCACCACGGCCATCGCTTCCTACCCGCACTTCTTCGAACTCAAGCGCAGCCGCACAGGGCGGCCCGAATTCGACTGATCATGTGGTGCCGGCCCCGCGGCAGGGAGCCGAAGAGCCCCGCTGGAACTACTCGTTTGTAGTTTCACCGGGGCTCTTGTGCTTCCCCGAGGGCAGGACAAGAATGGTTTTACCCCCTTCGAAAGAAGAGGGACGCAGAAACCAAAGATTCAGTGACATGTATTCAAACGCAGCCATCGGCAAAGTTAGAAGCAGGCTACCAGTGACGAGGTAGGAAGACCTGAAGATTCTGAGGATTCTGCCAGACCATCAAGGCGTCACCAGATGGCCGAAAAAGTCGAAGCCCCACCAACGGCAAAACGCTGATGGGGCTTCCCCTTTGCCCTGGGACGGTTAGTCCGGTCAGGCCTGGGCCGGCTCCTCCGAGGCAGCCAGGGCCACGTCGCTCACCGTCAGGTCGCCGTCGCCCACCAGCAGGGTAATTTCCCGGGCGTTCGACGCGGCCTTCAGGTCGCCAAGCCCCGCCTCCAGCTGTGCGGTAAGCGCTTCGGAGGCCGTGATGGTGGCCGAGAGAACCTCTGTCCGCTGCTTGACCTTTGCCTCGGACTTCGCCTTGCGGACTCCGCTCAGCGCAACACCGACGGTGGCAAGCATCGTGGTGTCACCGATGGGAACGTCCAGCGGTGCGGGCCACGGCGCCCGGTGCACCGAGCCGTTGCGCCACCATCCCCAGACCTCTTCAGTGGCAAAGGGCAGGAACGGTGCGAACAGCCGGAGCAGGGTGTCCAGGGTGGTGGCCAGTGCTGCGAGCACGGAAGCCTGTTCGGCCTCACCCGCGGCGCCGTATGCCCGGTCCTTGATAAGTTCCACGTAGTCGTCCGTGAACTGCCAGAAGAAGCTTTCGGTGATCTGCAGCGCGCGGGCGTAATCGTAGTTTTCGAACGCCCTGGTGGACTGGGCCACGACCTCCGCGAGCTGGGCAAGAACTGCCCGGTCCAAGGGGTTGGTCAGTACCGGTAGATCGCCGGAGAGCACCGATGCTTCTGTTGCGCCGAGGTTCAGGACAAACTTCGAGGCGTTCAGCAGCTTGATGGCCAGGCGGCGGCCGATCTTCATCTGGGCGATCTCGTAGGCGGTGTCGGCCCCCAGTTTCGCCGAAGCGGCCCAGTAGCGGACAGCGTCGGAGCCGTATTCCTCCAGGACGTCGGTGGGGACCACCACGTTGCCCTTGGACTTGGACATCTTCTTGCGGTCCGGGTCGAGGATCCAGCCCGAGATGGCAGCATGCTTCCACGGGGCGCTGTTCTCCAGGGCGTCCGCGCGGACCACCGAGGAAAAAAGCCAGGTCCGGATGATGTCGTGGCCCTGGGGCCGGACGTCAAACGGGAACACCTTCGCGAACAGGTCCTCATCACGCTTCCAGCCGCCCACGATCTTAGGTGTCAGGGAGGACGTAGCCCATGTGTCAAGGATGTCAGCGTCGCCGGTGAAGCCGCCGGGAACATCGCGCTGGGCTTCATCGAAGCCGGGGGCGGCGTCGGCAGCCGGGTCCACGGGGAGCTGGTCGTCGGACGGCACGATGGGGGAGTCGTAGTCCGGGTTGCCGTCGGCATCCAGGGGGTACCAGACGGGGATGGGCACGCCAAAGAAGCGCTGGCGGGAGACCAGCCAGTCACCGTTCAGGCCGGAGATCCAGTTCTCATAGCGTGAGCGCATGAAGGCGGGGTGGAAGTCGATTTCCTGGCCGCGGGCGATAAGCCGCTCACGCCGGTCCTCGTCCCGGCCGCCGTTGCGGATGTACCACTGGCGGGATGTCACCACTTCAAGGGGCTTGTCGCCCTTTTCGTAGAAGTTGACGGGGTGCATGATCTTTTTGGGCTCGCCCTCGAGCAGGTCCGCAGCGGTGAGGAGCTTGACCACCTCTTCCTTGGCGCTGAAGACGGTCTTGCCCGCAATGGCGGCGAAGGCTTCCCGGCCGATGTCGGTGGTGATCCATTCGGGAGCCTCGCTGATGATCCGGCCGTCCCGCCCCACGATGGCGCGGGTAGGAAGCTGCAGTTCGCGCCACCAGGTCACGTCAGTCAGGTCGCCGAAGGTACACACCATGGCGATGCCGGACCCCTTGTCCGCTTTGGCGAGTGGGTGGGCCTTAACTTCAACCTCGACGCCGAACACCGGGGACGTGACCTTCTTGCCGAACAGCGGCTGGTACCGTTCGTCGTCGGGATTCGCCACCAGTGCGGCGCAGGCAGCCAGCAGTTCGGGACGGGTGGTTTCGATGTAGATCTTCTCCCCGTCCTCGGTGAAGAACGGGTAGCGGTAGTACGCCCCGGGCACCTCGCGGTCCTCCAGTTCGGCCTGCGCGACGGCCGTGCGGAAGGTGACATCCCAGAGGGTGGGCGCCTCGGCCATGTAGGCGTCGCCCGCAGCCAGGTTGGCCAGGAAGGCCCGCTGGGAGACTGCGCGCGAGTTGTCGTCGATGGTGCGGTACGTCAGTTCCCAGTCCACGGACAGGCCAAGGGTCTGGAACAGGTTTTCGAAGACCTTCTCGTCCTCGACGGCAAGTTCCTCGCACAGTTCGATGAAGTTCCTGCGGGAGACGACGTCGAAGTCACGCTGGTTCTTGGCTGGCTGTGCCGGCGGCTGGTAGTCAGCGTTGTACGGAATGGAAGGGTCGCAGCGGACGCCGTAGTAGTTCTGCACTCGGCGTTCAGTGGGCAGGCCGTTGTCATCCCAGCCCATGGGGTAGAAGACGTTCTTGCCGGTCATGCGCTGGTAGCGCGCCAGCACGTCGGTCTGCGTGTAGGAGAACATGTGCCCCACGTGCAGTGATCCGGAAGCGGTGGGAGGGGGAGTGTCGATCGAATAGACCTGCTCCCGGGTGGTTTCCCTGTTGAACTTGTAGGTCCCCTCGGCAAGCCAGCGCTGCGTCAAGGCAGCTTCGAGGCCTTCAAGGGCCGGCTTGTCCGGAACGTTGATGGGGGCGGTGTTGGGCGTGTCTGTACCCTGAGTGTCTTCAGCCATCTGCCAATTGTTTCATGTCCCCGCACGTCCGCCTGCCGGAGGGCATCAGCCGCGCAGCGCGGGCACCAGCGTCACAGGCCGACACAGCTTCCGGCCTTCGCCGGACGGCTGGCGCTAGGGTGGTGCAATGACTTCGGACTTCCAGGAAAAGGCAGCTTTGGTAACCGGTGCGAGCAGCGGAATCGGGGAGGCAACGGTCCGCGCGCTGGCAGCCCAGGGGTGGACGGTGTTCGCGGTGGCCCGCCGTGCAGAGCGTCTTGCCGCCCTCGAAGCCGAGACTGGCGCCGTCGCGCTTCCTGCTGACATCTCAGAGGACGACGACGTGTCCCGGCTGCTTGCCCGGGTGACCGAAGCGGGGGGCATAGACACCCTGGTCAACATTGCGGGCGGAGCCAGGGGAGCGGACACCATCGGCGACGCAAGTACCGAGGACTGGGAGTGGATGTACCGTGTCAACGTCCTGGGCACCATGAAGCTCACCAGGGCGTTCCTGCCGATGCTCCGCGCCCACGGCGAAGGCACTGTGCTGAACCTGACCTCCACGGCGGGCATATCGGCCTACGAGGGCGGGGGCGGCTACAACGCTGCCAAGTCCGCGCAGCACGCCATGACCGGTGCGCTGCGGCTCGAGGAAGTGGCAAACAACATCCGGGTGATCGAAGTGGCGCCCGGCCTGGTTCAAACCGAGGAATTTGCCTTGAACCGGCTGGGTGACCCGCAGGCCGCCGAAAAGGTCTACCAGGGAGTTGAGAAGCCGCTTACGGCAGAAGACGTGGCGGAGGTAGTCCGTTACGCCGTAACTGCACCGCACCACGTCAACCTGGACCAGATCGTGATCCGTCCGGTGGCCCAGGCCGCCAACCACAAAATCATCCGCAAGGGTTAGCCAGCCCGACGGCGGCACGAGGCAGGCCGAGGCGGCGGCGTGCACTGCGGCTTCCGGCACCGTCCATCTGCCAACTCTTATTGGTGGCCCGGGCCCGGGAATAGTAGACTCGAAAGCGGCTACGACCCGGCTATCACCGGTGAGCTTCCGGAAGAACGCGTTAACCGCCGGCCAGGTGGGAAGCGTCAGTAGAACCGGACGGGTAAGCCCGTCACAGCAGTAATGAGAGGCCGGAGCACGCCTGTTCCCCCGGGAACTGGCAGCGCCGGTAAGTGAGGTGGTACCGCGGTGAGCGTGAAGTCCAGGCGGACAGCACGGCAACCGTCCTCGCATCCTGAACGGAACTGAAGGCCCCGGCCGGCAGTTCGCCCAGCTCAACCCAGGATGTCGAGAATGACGTATTACCCGAAGGCCTCAGCCGCCACCAGTGGCACCTCCTCCAGGGGTGCAGGTGTCTCCGCTTCCGTGAAGTTCCCGGAAATCGAAGAGCGCATCCTCAAATACTGGGACCAGGACGGCACCTTCCAGGCCAGCATCGACCAGCGCAGCGCCGACGCCCCGGGCGGTGCACCCGGCAGCAACGAGTTCGTCTTCTACGACGGGCCGCCCTTCGCCAACGGCCTGCCGCACTACGGCCACTTGCTGACCGGCTACGCCAAGGACCTGGTGGGCCGCTACCAGACCCAGCGCGGCAAGCGCGTGGAGCGCCGCTTCGGCTGGGACACCCACGGCTTGCCGGCAGAGCTGGAAGCCATGAAGCAGCTGGGCATGACGGATAAGACCCAGATCGAAGCCATGGGCATCGACAAGTTCAACGACGCCTGCCGCGCCTCCGTCATGAAGTACGCCGACGAGTGGCGCAACTACGTGACCCGCCAGGCACGGTGGGTGGATTTCGACAACGACTACAAGACCCTCAACGTCGAGTACATGGAGTCCGTCCTCTGGGCGTTCAAGCAGCTCCACGAAAAGGGCCTCACCTACAACGGCTACCGCGTGCTGCCCTACTGCTGGAAGGATGAGACGCCGCTGTCCAACCACGAGCTGCGCATGGACGACGACGTCTACAAGAACCGCCAGGACCAGACGGTAACGGTGACCTTCCCCATCACTGCCGGCGAATCGGAACTGTCCCGGCAGCTCGCCGGCGTGCAGGCGCTGGCCTGGACCACCACACCCTGGACGCTTCCCACCAACGCCGCGCTCGCCGTCGGGCCCGCCATTACCTACGCCGTACTGCCCGCGGGACCCAACGGCATCAAAGCCGCCTCCGCCGACGCACCCGTGAGCGGCAGCTTCCTGCTCGCTGCGGACCTGCTGGCCAACTATGCCAGGGACCTCGGGTACGACGACTTCGAGGCAGCGCAGGCCGCCGTCGTCTCCACGCACACCGGCGCAGAGCTGGAAGGCCTGGCGTACCAGCCGCTGTGGCACGACTTCGCGGACAACGAAAAATACGGCATGGAAAACGCCTGGCGGTTCCTCGTGGCCGACTACGTCACCACCACCGACGGCACCGGCATCGTCCACCAGGCCCCGGCCTACGGCGAGGATGACCAAAAGGTCTGCGAGGAGGCCGGCATCCCGGTGATCCTCTCCGTTGACGAAGGCGCAAAGTTCCTCCCGCTCTTCAAGCACGGCGACCTTCACGACATCGTGGGCCTGCAGGTCTTCGAAGCCAACAAGCCCATCACGCAGGTGCTGCGCGCCCAGGGCCGCCTGGTCCGCCAGGCCAGCTACGAACACAGCTACCCGCACTGCTGGCGCTGCCGCAACCCGCTGATCTACCGGGCCGTGTCCTCCTGGTACGTGGAAGTCACCAAGTTCAAGGACCGCATGTCCGAACTGAACCAGGAGATCAACTGGATCCCCGGCAACGTCAAGGACGGCCAGTTCGGTAAGTGGCTCGAAAACGCCCGCGACTGGTCCATCAGCCGCAACCGGTATTGGGGCAGCCCCATCCCGGTGTGGCAGTCCAGCGATCCCGAATATCCCCGCACCGACGTCTACGGCTCCCTCGCCGAGATCGAAGCGGACTTCGGCCGCTTGCCGCTGAACAAGGACGGCCAAGTTGACCTGCACCGCCCGTTCATCGACGACCTGACCCGGCCCAACCCGGATGACCCCCGCACTCCGGAAGAGGGCCAGTCGGTGATGCGCCGCGTGGAGGATGTGCTGGACGTCTGGTTCGACTCCGGCTCCATGCCCTACGGCCAGGTGCACTACCCGTTCCAGAACGAGGCCTGGTTCGACACCCACAACCCTGCGGACTTCATCGTGGAGTACATCGGCCAGACGCGCGGCTGGTTCTACATGCTGCACATCCTTTCCACGGCGCTGTTCGACCGGCCAGCCTTCCGCAACGTCATCAGCCACGGCATCGTGCTGGGCTCCGACGGGCAGAAGATGTCCAAGAGCCTGCGCAACTATCCGGACGTCTCCGAGGTGCTGGACCGCGACGGCTCGGACGCCATGCGCTGGTTCCTGATGTCCAGCCCCATCCTCCGCGGCGGCAACCTGGTGGTCACCGAGCAGGGGATCCGCGACGGCGTCCGCCAGGTCGTCCTGCCGCTGTGGAACGTGTACAGCTTCTTCACGCTGTACACCAACGCCGCGGCCGGCGGCGCAGGGTATGACGCCCAGCTCCGCTACGACGGGTACGCCGACACCCTGGACCAGTACCTGCTGGCCAACACCGGCGAACTGGTCCGGAACATGACGGTTCAGCTGGACACCTATGACATCTCCGGCGCCTGCGACGAACTGCGCAGCTACCTGGACATGTTGACCAACTGGTACGTCCGCCGGAGCCGCCAGCGGTTTTTCAATGAAGACCAGGACGCCTTCGACGCCCTGTACACCGCACTGGAAACCGTGTCCCGCGTGGCCGCGTCCCTCCTGCCGCTGGTCACCGAGGAAATCTGGCGCGGCCTGACCGGAGGCCGCTCCGTGCACCTGGCCGACTGGCCGGACGCCAACCTGTTCCCGGCCAGCCCGGACCTGGTGGAGGCCATGGACAAGGTCCAGCAGATCTGCTCCACCGGGTCCTCCCTCCGCAAGGGAGCAAACCTCCGTGTCCGCCTGCCGCTGCAGGAACTGACGGTCGTGGCACCGGGCGCCGACGCCCTCACCGGTTTTGCCGGCGTCGTGGCCGATGAGCTCAACCTCCGCTCAGTCCGCCTGCTGGATGCGGCCACTGCCTCGCCCGAGGAGTTCGGCATCCAGCAGAAGCTGGTGGTCAATGCCCGTGCCGCCGGCCCGCGCCTGGGCAAAAACGTGCAGCTGGCCATCAAGGGCTCCAAGTCCGGCGACTGGTCCGTGGACGACGCCGGTACGGTCACCGCCGGCGGGCTCCAGCTGGAACCGCAGGAGTACACGCTGGAGACAGTGGTGGCTGATTCCGAGGGCGGACCTGCTGAATCAACGAAAGCAGTCGCTGTCCTGCCGGGCGGCGGATTCGTCGTCCTCAACACCGAGGTCACCCCCGAACTGGAAGCCGAAGGCCTGGCGCGCGACATGGTCCGTGCCATCCAGCAGGCACGCAAGGACGCCGGGCTGAAGGTCAGCGACCGCATCCGGACCTCAGTGACGGCCCCGCAGAACGTCGTCGACGCCCTGCTTGCCAACGCTGACCTGGTCAAGGGCGAAACGCTCACCGTGGACCTCACGGCGGAACCCACTGATATCGCAGAGCCGGCTGTCGGCGTCGAAAAAGTAGAGGCGTAATCCATGACTGACGAATTTTCCGTAGAGAGCGTCTACGCCGAACTGCTGGGCCGGGCGCCGGAAAACAAGATGGAGCCGCGGCTTGCCCCGCTGTTCCGGGCGATGGACGTGCTGGGGGAGCCGAACAAAGCGTTCCCGATCATCCACGTCACCGGGACCAACGGCAAAACGTCCACCGCCCGGATGATCGAATCGGTCCTGCGGGCCCACGGCCTGAGCACCGGACGGTACACCAGTCCGCACCTGACGAAGGTCACCGAACGGATCAGCATCGACGGCCATCCCGTCCCGGACGAGACCTTCGTCCGGATCTGGGATGAGATCCGGCCGTACCTGCAGATTGTCGACGCCGAGCTGGAGGCAGAGGGCCAGCCGCGGCTGACGTACTTCGAGTGCCTCACCATCCTTGGTTTTGCGGTCTTCGCGGACCAGCCCGTTAACGTGGCGGTCATTGAGGTGGGCCTGGGCGGCATTACGGACGCCACCAACGTGGGGGACGGGCAGGTTTCGGTGGTCACACCCATTTCGCTGGACCACACCGACCTGCTCGGGGACACCACCGAAGACATCGCCTACGAAAAGGCCGGCATCATCAAGCCCGGCGGCTACCTCGTCAGCGCCGCCCAGCCGCTGGACGCCGCCCAGGTCCTGCTGGAGAAGGCCAAGGACGTTGGCGTGCCCTTCAAGTTCGAGGGAGTGGAGTTCGGCGTCGAGTCCCGGACCGTGGCAGTCGGCGGCCAGATGGTCACCATCCAGGGCATTGCCGGCCGCTACCCGGACTTGCTGGTGCCGCTCCACGGGGCACACCAGGCGCAGAACGCAGCAGTTGCCGTTGCAGCGCTGGAAGCGTTTTTCGGCGGCGAAAAGGAACTTGGGTTCGACGTGCTCCAGGAGGGCTTCGCGGAGGTCACTTCGCCCGGCCGGCTTGAGGTGGTCCGCACAGCGCCCACCATCGTGGTGGACGCCGCCCATAACCCCGACGGCGTCAAAGTTTCCGCGGCTGCCCTTCAGGAGGCCTTTACCTTCACCAGGCTTGTCCCGGTGGTGGGCATCCTCAAGGAGAAGGACGCCGAAGAGATTTTGCGCCAGCTCAAGGAATCCCTGGGCGGGATGGCGGAGGAGTTCTGCTTTACGCAGTCCAATTCACCGCGCGCCGTGCCGGCAGCCGAACTGGCCGAGCTCGCCATCGATCTCGGCTTCGGCGAAGACAACGTGCACGTAGCGGAGAAACTCGATGACGCCCTGGAGTGGGCTGTGGAACGCGCCGAAGCGAACGACGACCTTTCCGGCGGCGTTCTGGTCACAGGCTCCATCACACTGGTGGCCGAGGCCCGCATCCTGCTCGGGAAGACGGAGGCATAGCCGATGGCGAAGCTGACCAAAGCCCAGCGCGAATGGCGGCCGGGCATGCCCAGGAAGCGGCGCTCCACCAAAGTGATGTTCGCGTCCACCGTGCTGCTCCTGGAAGCCTTTGTTATGTTCTTCGCCACCCTGGCGGTGTTCGGGCTTCGCCGCGGGGAGTTCCCGCCCGCACTCATCCTCGGGGTGGGAATCGGCCTGAGCGTGCTGATGATTGTGGCCTGCGCCTTCCTCACCAAACCGTGGGGCATTGGGCTTGGCTGGATCCTGCAGCTTGTCCTGATCCTCACCGGCATCTTCGAGCCTGCCATGTTCCTGGTGGGTGCCCTGTTCGCAGCAGCCTGGTGGTACGGGATCCGTACCGGAATCCGGCTGGACCGGGAAGCCGGTGAAAGGGCCCGCGAGCAGGCGGCCTGGGAAGCGGCCCATCCGGAAGAGTCCGCGGGGCCCGGCCAGCAGCCCCCGTCCCCGTAAACAAAGTCACCGTAGACTTGACCCGAAAACCTCTACCAACGCATTGGAGCAGTTGTGACTACTGAGCGCACCCTCGTCCTGATCAAGCCCGACGGCGTCGCCCGCAACCTCACCGGGGCCATCCTGGCCCGGATCGAAGCCAAGGGCTACACCCTGGCGGAGCTGAAGAAGGTGGAGGCATCCCGTGAGCTGCTGGAGCAGCACTACGAGGAACACGTGGGCAAGCCCTTCTACGAGCCGCTGGTCGAGTTCATGCTCTCCGGTCCGGTGGTGGCAGCCATCTTCGAAGGCCACCGCGTCGTCGAAGGCTTCCGCGCCCTGGCCGGCACCACTGACCCCACTACGGCCGCCCCCGGCACCATCCGCGGGGACTTCGGCCGCGACTGGGGCGTGAAGGTCCAGCAGAACCTGGTGCACGGCTCCGACTCCACGGACTCTGCCGAGCGCGAGATCAAGATCTGGTTCCAGGGCTAACAGTCCGGGACGACAGATAAGGCCGATGTTCTTCGCGAACATCGGCCTTATCTGTCACCTCGCTTGGCTGGGCTGCAGCGTCAGAAGCCCGAAGTTCCGGCGAAAACCTGGATGAAGGCGAAGAAGATGGTGGCAATGACCGCCACGTAGAGCAGTGCGGTGATAATCCACCCGGAATCGCCCAGGATCCGGGCCGCGTTGGCCGGCACCGGAATAACCCCGGCGGTGATGTTCCGGATGGTCACCCAGACGAACAGGGGAATCATCGCCGCCCAAACGATCATGCAGAACGGGCACAGCACGTGGATGTCGTAAAGGGCCTGCGACCACAGCCACACCACAAAGACAAAGCCGAGCGTGACGCCTGCCTGCAGTCCTGCCCAGAACCAGCGGGCAAAGGTGGCTCCGGCCAGCAGTCCCATGCCCACCGTGATAACTACGGCAAACGCGACGATCCCGATGAACATATTGGGGAAACCGAACAGAGAGCTCTGCCAGGTCTGCATCACCTGGCCGCAGGAGATCCAGGGATTTACGTCGCACACGGTGGTGTGGTTGGGGTCCTGAAGCACTGCAAGCTTTTCCAGGACCAGGGTCCCCGAGGCGAGCCAGCCGATGACTCCTGTGATGACCAGCAGCCAGCCGAAGGGCTTGTTCCGTGTCATCGCCGGCACAGCACCTGCTGTCCTCCCGGCCGGGTCCGCGTCCTGGTTCAGGCTCCGTTCCTGTGCAGGGGTGCTGCTGAGGGGGGAGATGCTGGGCATTGGTGTGGCGTCCTTTTCATCCGGTGCTCCTTGCCTGATTGTAACGCCGGAGGCTGGAAGGAAGGTCCAGGCGGACGGGAACAGCCGGCGGATCCGGTGCTGCCTCCGACGTGATTTAGTCCGGGTATGAGAGAATGATGGTGGCTGGAAGCCGATCCACATTCGGACTCCGGTCCGGTGGCTTGTTCCCAAGACCGCCAATGACGAGCAGGGCAGGCATCGGTCTCACCGACGCAGTCTCCCGCGACTCCATTGCGCGGCACCTGGTTGTGGCACGTAGAACAACGGGTTTCAGAACATCCCACCGGCCCCCACGGGCTGCCGCACCCCACTGCCGGTGCGAACCTGGGGGTATCCACTTGACTTCTGTCAACGCCTGCGGGTCTTGACAATATGTGCCCCAATGGGTGCCGGATGTGGCGGTACGTCAGGGGCAGGAGTGTTGCCACATATGGATAATGAACAAGTTTCAGCCGTTAACGACGAAGCATCGGCCGCGGAGGCAGACGCTGCCCCCAAAAAGGCTACGAGGACCCGCCGGAAGGCCGCTCCCAAAGCCGAGGCCCTGACTCCGCCAACGGACCTTCCCGCAGAGGGCGCCGCCAGCGCTGACCCTTCCGCAGCTGCCGCCGTCGAAGTGGAAGCGGATGTTGTGGAATCCGGCGCTCCGGAGGCCAAAGCTCCCGTCCGGCGGACGCGTGCCCGGAAAAAGGTAGAAGCAGCGGAACCGCTCCCCGCCTTCGCCGAAGACGCAGAACCCGAATCAGCAGCCGTTAACTCCACGCCGGACACCGGTGCTGATGCCGGTGCAAGCGCCGGGACCCCTGGGCTCGACGCCGCGGAGCCGGCCGCCGAAGTCGTTGAAACGAAGCCCGTCCGGCGCCGCCGGGTTGCCACGCGCAAGACCTCCGCGCCTGCCGTCGCAGTGGAACCCCCAGCCGCAGCGGCAGAGCCGGCAGGGGAACCCGCCGCTACCCAGTCACCCGCAGATCTCCCGGCAGCCGTAACTCCGGCCGGCGCTGCTGAGGCAGCCGCCGCAGTGCCCGCAGCAGCAGTCCGGCCGAACGCACCAGAGGCCCCTGCAGAAGAAGCTGCAGAAGAGCCAGCCCCCGAACCGGAGGCCGCACAGGCTGCTCCCAACATTGAGGCACCGCAGGCAGCCACCGCGGAAACGGCGCCCGCGGCTCCTTCCAGCCCCTTCGGTTCCCTTTTCATGGAACCCGCTTCCCCCACCTCCGTGCTGTTCCAGGCGCCGGACCTGAGCACCGTGGTGCGTCCGGCTCCCGCAGTAGCGGAAGAGGTTGGAGAGGACGACGCCGAGGACGGCGATGCGGAAGACGCCAACGGCCGCCGCAGGCGCCGGGGACGGGGCCGCCGCGGCCGCAGCCGCCTCGGAGAGCGGGAAGCCGACACCGACCTCGAAGGCAGCGAAGATGTTGACGGAGATGTCCCGGACGACGCCGACGAGGAGTCCGCGGGACAGGTGGAGGAAGGCGTCACGTCCCGCCGCCGCCGCCGCCGTCGCCGTGGCGACCAGGACCTCGAACTGACGGGTGGGGGAGACGACGATCCGCCCAACACGGTTACCCGCGTGCGCGCACCGCGCGCCGTGACTGAACCGGCCGTCAGTAACCGCGTCACCAGCGTCAAGGGATCCACCCGGCTGGAGGCGAAGAAGCAGCGCCGGCGCGAGTCGCGTGACACCGGCCGCCGCCGCACCGTCATTACCGAGGCCGAATTCCTTGCCCGCCGCGAGTCTGTCGACCGGCAGATGATTGTGCGCCAGCGCGACGACAGAATCCAGATCGCCGTCCTCGAAGACGGCGTCCTGGCCGAGCATTTTGTGTCGAAGACCCAGCAGGATTCCCTGATCGGCAACGTCTACCTCGGCAAGGTCCAGAACGTGCTGCCTTCCATGGAAGCCGCCTTCGTGGACATCGGGCGCGGCCGGAACGCCGTCCTTTACGCCGGTGAGGTGAACTGGGAAGCCGTCAACCTCGAGGGCAAGCAGCGCCGTATCGAAAATGCGCTCAAGTCCGGTGATACCGTGCTGGTCCAGGTGACCAAGGACCCCGTGGGACACAAGGGCGCACGCCTGACCAGTCAGATTTCACTCCCCGGCCGCTACCTGGTGTTCGTGCCCGGCGGTTCCATGACCGGCATCTCGCGCAAACTGCCCGACGTAGAACGCAACCGCCTCAAGCGCATCCTCAAGGACCGGCTCCCGGAGCAGGCGGGCGTCATTGTCCGCACCGCCGCCGAGGGAGCGTCCGAGGAAGAGCTGACACACGACATCAACCGCCTGCGCGCGCAGTGGGAAGGCATCGAAAGCCAGTCGAAGTCCACCAAGATCCTTGCTCCTGAGCTGCTGTACGGCGAACCGGACCTCACCATCAAGGTGGTCCGTGACGTCTTCAACGAAGACTTCTCCAAGCTGATCGTTTCGGGCGAGGAAGCCTGGGACACCATCGAGGCGTACGTCACCTATGTGGCGCCGGACCTGGTGGGACGCCTCGAAAAGTGGACCAAGGACCAGGACATCTTCGCTGCCTGGCGCATTGACGAGCAGATCCACAAGGCGCTGGAGCGGAAGGTCTTCCTCCCGTCCGGCGGTTCGCTGGTGATCGACCGCACCGAAGCCATGACCGTGGTGGACGTCAACACCGGCAAGTTCACCGGCAGCGGCGGCAACCTCGAAGAGACGGTGACCAAAAACAACCTCGAGGCTGCTGAGGAAGTGGTCCGCCAGCTCCGCCTCCGCGACATCGGCGGCATCATCGTCATCGACTTCATCGACATGGTCCTTGAATCCAACCGCGACCTCGTTCTGCGCCGCATGGTGGAATGCCTGGGACGCGACCGCACCAAGCACCAGGTTGCCGAAGTGACCTCCCTTGGCCTGGTGCAGATGACGCGAAAGCGGATGGGCACCGGACTCCTGGAAGTCTTCGGCGAGCAGTGCGAAGCGTGCGCCGGCCGCGGCGTCGTCACCCATGACGACCCCGTTGAGCACCGGCGGGCCAACATCGTGGCCGCCGAACACCACGTCCAGCGGACCGACAGCCGGCCGGAACCCCGCAGCGAAGGCCACCGCAATGACGCCCCGCGCATCGACAGCAGCCAGGCCGGCGTGCGTCCGGACCGGAAGCGGCGGCGGGGCCGTGGCGGCCAGCAGCCCGAGGTTGCCCCCGCGCCTGCCGTGCCCGTCCACACAGTCCAGCCCGACCCCTCTGACGCTGAGCGGCACGCGAAGGCGGAAGCCACCCGGCTGGCCCTTGCCAACATCGCCGCCGCCGCGCATGCAGCCCACTTGCACGACGACGAAGTGGCCGCAGCCAGGCAGGCTGCCGCGGACCATTCCGCGCCCGCCCCTGCCCCGGCTCCCGCAGTGGAAACAAACCGCGACGACGATGCGCGCCCGGCCGCCGTGCTGACCTTCGGCGGCGAGAAGGTGGTGCTGCCGTTCGTTGACCATGCTGAGGAGCAGCCGCAGAAGCCCGCACTGACCCTGGACCGGCTTGCCGAAGCGTTCGCCCACCTGGGCCAGCCGGCGCCCGCACAAGCGGAGCCTGAGCAGACCGAACCGGAGCAGAAACCGGCGGAGCGCGTGGAGCCGGTCCAGCCGGCCCGCGTGCCTGCTGCAGCCGCTGCCGGGGAACCGGCGAAGGACTACACGGACCACACGCTGGAGCAGTCCCGGCAACGGCGCCCGCGGCGCAACCGCAGTGCCAGCCGTGCCCAGGGAGCAGCCAACGAAACCTCCGTGCAGCATCACGAAAGCGTGGCGGCAGCCAGCACAGGGCATGCCCACGAGGCAAAGGCTCCGGCGCCGGCCGGTGACGGCGGTGCCGGCCTTGAAAAAGCGTCAACAAAGCCCGCAGAGGCGCCCATCATCCTGGGCGTAGGCGTACCGGCCTCGGAGCTCTAGCCGGAGCGCTCACGGGCACGTACCGGCGCGTTTCAACAAGTCCCCGTTCAGTGGACAAAACCCCAGGAATTTCCAGGGGATTTGTCCACTGGGCGGGGACTTTTGCGTGCAGGGCCCGCAGGGCGGGATGCGGAGCTGCGCGCCATCAGCGTGCGGCTTCGGGTCGCAATGTGTCACCTTCAGCCTGGGGCGGGCAAAAAAGCTAGGCTGGGGAACCGACACGGGGTGCCGCGCAGAGAGCCGGCTGAGATTCAGACCCGTTGAACCTGTCCGGTTAGCACCGGCGAAGGGATGTCCTTTGTCTACGACTCTTGTAATGCCCGCAGCCACCCCTGGACCCGCCACTGCGGCGCCGGCATTGCCGGGCCGGCAGGTACCCAGGGTCCTGTCCATCGCCGGCTCGGATCCTTCCGGCGGTGCCGGTATCCAGGCGGATTTGAAAAGCATCGCGGCCCTCGGGGGGTACGGGATGGCAGCCATCACTGCCCTCACAGCCCAGAACACGCACGGAGTAAGGTCCTTTCACGTGCCCCCTGCAGCATTCCTGGCAGAGCAACTCGACGCCATCAGCGACGACATCACCATCGACGCCGTGAAAATCGGAATGCTCGGCAACGCCGACGTCATTGGAGCGGTGGCGCAGTGGCTGCAGAAGGTGCGGCCCACCGTCGTGGTCCTGGACCCAGTGATGGTTGCCACCAGCGGCGACCGGCTCCTGCACGAGTCTGCCGAAACGGCCCTGCGCGAACTCCTGCCGCTGGCACACCTCATCACCCCCAACCTCGCGGAGCTCGCCATGCTTGTGGGCGGGCAGTTGCAGGACAGCTGGGCCGGCGCGCTGGACCAGGGCCGCGCCCTCGCAGCCGCCAGCGGCGCAACCGTACTGGTCAAGGGCGGCCACCTGAACGGCAACGAGTGCCCGGACGCGCTGGTCAACACCCTGGGCCTGCTGTCCCATGAAGTGGTGGAGGTGCCAGGGGAGCGGGTTGCAACGCGGAACAGCCACGGCACGGGCTGTTCGTTGTCCTCTGCAATGGCCACCGCCCAGGCGCGGCTGGGGGACTGGGAAGCGTCACTCCGGGAAGCCAAGCCGTGGCTGGCCGGCGCGCTCAAGGCCTCGGGAACCCTGGAGGTGGGGACAGGCAACGGGCCGGTGCATCATTTCCACCACCTGCAGCCGGTGCCGGCGGAAGGCAGCTTCGCGGCGCAGCTGCGGGGTGAGGCGCAGCCGGACCTGGAGGATATCTATGCCCTCGGCTTCATCCGGGACCTGGCCACGGGCAGCCTTCAGGAGCACCAGTTTGAGTACTACCTCGCGCAGGACGCCCTCTACCTCAACGGCTATTCACGAGTTCTGGCAAGGGCGAGTTCGCTTGCGCCCACCGAGGCGGAGCAACTGTTTTGGGCTGCTTCGGCCGGGCAGTGCCTGGAGGTCGAGTCGGAGCTTCACCGCTCCTGGCTGGGCGCGCGCTCGGTCCTGCCCCGGCTCGGCCCCGTCACCAAGTCCTACGTTGACCACCTGACGGCGGCCTCGGCGTCGGGCAGTTATGCGGTCCTCGCGGCGGCAGTCCTGCCCTGCTTCTGGCTGTACGCCGAGGTAGGCGCCACGCTCCACGCCCAGTTTGTTGCCGCCGGTGAACCTTCCGCGCACCCTTACGCGGAGTGGCTGCGCACCTATGCCGACGAAGACTTCGCCGCCGCCACCCGCAGGGCCGTTGCCATAGTGGATGAAGCGGGACGCAGGGCCTCCGCTGCCGAGCGGGCCGCCATGATCACGGCATTCAAACAGTCCTGCCGCCTGGAAGTGGACTTCTTCGACGCGCCGCGCCTCCATGCCTGACACCGTGGCTGCGGCCTTGCCGGTAGTATGGTGGGGCACGGTCCCGAGGCCGGGATTCAGCAGTGGTACTTATCACAGCCAGCCCGCCGGAACCAGCCTCATTTGCGGCCGAAGCCAAAATTAGCGTATTCTGGATCTTCGGTGCTTACGCCAACACTTGGGTTATGACCCCACGGCGTTGAGGCACAGCGAGAAACCAGGCTTTTATTGGCCGGTTCCGCACGCAAATTTTGTAATAAACGTCGAGAGAAGTGAGTTCCCAAGTGGTGTACGCGATTGTCCGCGCAGGCGGCCGCCAAGAGAAGGTTTCCGTTGGAGACTTCGTTACCCTTAACCGCGTCGCCGGTGGAGCTGGCAGCACTATCCAGCTGCCCGCACTGCTCCTGGTTGATGGTGACAAGGTCACCACCGCCGCTGCTGACCTGGCCAAGGTAACTGTTACGGCTGAGATCCTGAACGACCTCCGTGGTCCGAAGATTGTGATCCAGAAGTTCAAGAACAAGACCGGTTACAAGAAGCGCCAGGGTCACCGCCAGGAACTGACCAAGGTCAAGATCACTGGTATCCAGTAACCTTCGTTACTGTTCAGGTTTTTCAGCAGATCCCCAGAATTTAGAGGCAGGCATTTCAAATGGCACATAAAAAGGGCGCGAGCTCCACTCGGAACGGTCGTGATTCCAACGCTCAGTACCTCGGCGTTAAGCGCTTCGGCGGCCAGGTCGTCTCCGCAGGCGAGATCATCGTCCGCCAGCGTGGCACCCACTTCCACCCGGGCGCCGGCGTTGGCCGTGGCGGCGACGACACCCTGTTCGCACTGACCCCGGGAGCCGTTGAATTCGGCACCCGCCGCGGTCGTCGCGTCGTCAACATCGTTGCTGCTGCAGCTGCAGAGTAACAAACAGTTCTGAAGCGGTGGAGCGGGCCAGTTGGTCCGCTCCACTGTTCTTTTAACCGCATTACAATCGTCTTGGCGCCCCGCGGCGTCCAGGAAACAGCATTGAGGAGAACCACGTGGCCAGCTTTGTAGACCGGGTAGTACTGCACGTATCCGGCGGTGCCGGCGGTCACGGATGCGTCTCCGTCCACCGCGAAAAGTTCAAGCCGCTTGGCGGTCCCGACGGCGGCAACGGCGGCAATGGCGGCGACGTGATCCTTCGCGTTGACCACCAGACCACTACCCTCCTTGACTACCACCACGCACCCCACCGCCACGCCACCAACGGTGGCCCGGGCATGGGTGACTGGCGTGGCGGCAAGAACGGCGAAACCCTGATACTCCCCGTCCCTGACGGCACCGTGGTCAAATCCAAGGACGGCACGGTCCTCGCGGACCTCGTTGGTGAAGGCGCCGAATACGTAGCCGCAGCAGGGGGCATCGGCGGCCTCGGCAACGCCGCGCTCTCATCACAGAAGCGCAAAGCTCCCGGGTTCGCCCTGCTCGGTATCGAGGGCGAGTCCAGCGACATCGTCCTGGAGCTTAAGTCGATCGCCGATATCGCCCTGGTGGGCTTCCCGTCCGCCGGCAAGTCCAGCCTCATCGCCGCCATGTCCGCGGCCAGGCCTAAAATTGCTGACTATCCTTTCACCACGCTGGTTCCCAACCTCGGCGTGGTCCAGGCCGGTGACGTGCGCTTCACCATCGCCGACGTTCCTGGCCTCATCGAAGGCGCCAGCGAAGGCAGGGGACTGGGCCACCACTTCCTGCGCCATGTTGAGCGTTGCGCCGCACTGGTCCACGTCCTTGACTGTGGCACCCTCGAGTCGGACCGGGACCCACTCGCCGACCTCGCGATCATCGAGGCCGAACTGGAAAAGTACGCCGTGGACATGAGCTACGCCGGGCAGGACGGGGAAGTTGTTCCGCTGAACCACCGCCCCCGCCTCGTGGCGTTGAACAAAGTGGACCTGCCCGACGGCAAGGACATGGCCGAGTTCGTCCGCCCGGAACTCGAATCCCGCGGCTACCAGGTGTTCGAGGTGTCGGCCACCAGCCATGAGGGCCTCCGCCAGCTCGGCTTCGCCATGGCCGGCATCGTTAAAGCTGCCCGCGAGGCAGTGGCCGCCGCGCCGCCCAAGGTCCAGCCGGCCGTGTTGCGGCCCCGGGCCGTGAATGAATCCGGATTCAGGATCCGCCGCGAGGAAAAGGGCCTGGAGCCGCTGTTCCGCGTCCTGGGAGAGAAGCCGGAGCGCTGGGTCAAGCAGACGGACTTCACCAACGAGGAAGCCATCGGCTACCTGGCCGACCGGCTGGCCAAGCTCGGTGTGGAGACGGAGTTGTTCAAGCAGGGCGCCAAGCCCGGCGACACCGTGGTGATCGGCGGGGACGACGGCGTCGTCTTCGACTGGGAACCCACCATGATGGCGGGCGCGGAACTCCTGGCCTCTCCCCGCGGCACCGACATCCGTTTTGCCGACATCGGTGACCGTCCCACGCGCGGCCAGAAGCGCGAAGAGCAGCAGGAACGCAAGGATGCCAAGGCCGCCGCCCGCGCCGAGCTGGAAGCGGAACGCAAGGCCGGCATCTGGACCGAGTCCGTCAGCAGCCGCAGGGTGGCCAAGCCCCTCAAGGAGAGTGGACTGGACGCAGGCGATGAGTTCTAAGGCCGGGGCTGCGGAACCGCTCACCCGGTCCGTGGACAGGAGCGTCCTTGCGAACGCCGGCCGCGTTGTGGTCAAGGTGGGTTCGTCGTCACTGACAAGCATCAAGGGCGGCATCTCCGAGAAGTCCCTGACGGCCTTGGCGGACGCCCTGGCCGCCAAGCGGAATGCGGGGACCGAGATCATCCTCGTCTCCTCCGGCGCCATTGCCGCCGGCCTGGCTCCGCTGGGCCTTGCCAAGCGTCCCCGCGATCTCGCCACGCAGCAGGCAGCGGCGAGTGTTGGGCAGGGCCTGCTAATGGCCCGCTATACCCAGGCCTTCGGTGCACACGGCGTCACCGTCAGCCAGGTCCTGCTCACCGCCGAGGACCTGATGCGGCGCAGCCAGCACACCAATGCGTTCCGCGCCCTGGACCGGCTGCTCAACCTTGGTGTGGTCCCGGTGGTCAATGAAAATGACACTGTAGCCACGCACGAAATCCGGTTCGGCGACAACGACCGCCTCGCAGCCCTGGTGGCCCACCTGGTGCGCGCGGACGCGCTGGTGCTGCTCTCCGACGTCGACTCCCTGTACGACGGACCGCCCTCGCTCGGTGCCAAGAGGATTCCGCTCGTGGAAGGCCCCCACGACCTTGACGGCGTGTCCATCGGCAAGACCGGCAAAGCCGGTGTCGGTACCGGCGGGATGCTGACCAAGGTGGAGGCTGCGTCCATGGCCGCCGGCTCCGGCATCCACGCCCTGGTCACATCCACCCCCAACGCCGCTGCCGCGCTGAACGGCGAAGACGTGGGCACGTGGTTTACGGTCAACGGGGCCCGCAAGCCGGTCCGTCTGTTGTGGCTGGCTCACGTGGCGTCCGTCCAGGGCCGCCTGGTGCTGGACGACGGCGCCGTCAGAGCTGTGCGCCATCACCGCACATCGCTGCTGCCCGCCGGAATCTCCGCGGTGCACGGTGATTTTGAAGCCGGCGACGCCGTCGAGATCGCCAGTGCCGACGGCACCGTGGTTGCCCGCGGACTCGTCAACTACTCCGCGGCCGAGCTGCCCCAGATGCTGGGCAGGTCCACCAGGGACCTCGGTGAGACTTTGGGCAGCGGCTATGACCGCGAAGTTGTTCATGTAGATGACCTCGTGCTGGTGTGAGCCCCGGGCTCGCCTAAACTTGGAGCATGACTGAAGCCCTGATCCACCAGACCGCTGAAAACTCCAGAGACACTGCTGCGCCTGCCGGTGCGCCGTCCGTCGAGTTCCCCGCAGCATCGGTCCCGGCTGACGTTCCGCTTTCTTCCGGTGACGTTGAGGCAGCAGTGCACGCCGTCGCAGACCGTTCCCGCCACGCTGCGCGGCGGATGGCCATGGCCAACCGGGCCTGGAAGGACCGGGCCCTTCGCGCCGTGGGCACTGCCCTGCAGGAGGGCACCGCCGCCATCCTCTCTGCGAATGCCGCCGACGTCGCAGCTGGAAAGGCCAACGGCACCTCCGCCGCCATGCTGGACCGGCTTACCCTCACAGAAACCCGGATTGCGGGACTCGTGGCCGCCCTCGATAACCTGGCCGGCCTGCCGGATCCCGTGGGCAACGTGGTCCGAGGGCAGACCCTGCCCAACGGGCTGCGCCTTCGGCAGGTCAACGTACCCATGGGCGTGGTGGCGGCCATCTACGAGGCGCGGCCGAACGTCACCGTGGACATTGCCGGCCTGGCCCTCAAGAGCGGCAACGCCGTTATCCTTCGGGGCGGCAGTGCGGCCCAGGCCACCAATGAAGTGCTGGTCCGTATCCTGCGCGAGGCACTCGAATCGGTGGGCCTGCCTGCCGACGCCGTCCAGACAGTTGACCAGTACGGCCGTGCCGGCGCCAATGTCCTGATGCGCGCCCGCGGCAGGGTGGACGTGCTCATTCCCCGCGGCGGCCGCGAGCTCATCCAGACTGTGGTCACCAACTCCGCTGTTCCCGTTATCGAGACGGGGGAGGGGAATGTGCATATCTTCATTGACGAGTCCGCCAGCGAAGACATGGCCGTGGAGATCCTGCTGAACGCCAAAACCCAGAGGCCCAGCGTGTGCAATACGGTCGAGACGCTGCTGGTCCACTCCGGGTCAACGGTCCTGCCTGCCGTTGCCGCCGCCCTCAGCAAGGCCGGCGTCCGGCTGCACGCCGACGAGCGTGTCAGGGCATCCCTTCCCGCTTCGATCGCGTCCGAACCTGCCACTGACGAGGACTGGGCCACCGAGTACATGGACCTTGACCTCGCTGTTGCCATGGTGGACAGCATGGACGAGGCCGTGAAGCACATCCGCACCTGGTCAACGGGGCACACCGAGGCGATCCTCACCAACGACCTCGCCAACGCGGAGCGGTTCATTGCCGAAGTGGATTCCGCCGCCGTCATCGTCAACGCCTCCACCAGGTTCACCGACGGCGGGGAGCTTGGCCTGGGTGCCGAGGTGGGCATTTCCACCCAGAAGCTGCATGCACGCGGCCCGATGGGTCTGACGGAACTCACCACCACCAAGTGGATCGTTCAGGGCGAGGGCCAGATCCGCGGGTAGCAACGCGGTAACATATACCAGAAGTCAGAAACGGCGGAGCTTTCCGCTGCCACAATTGTTGAACCCAAGGGGAGAAAATGCTGTTCCAGCAGATTGCCACGACCATCGCCGAAGGCGAAGAGCACGAACTCGCCCCGCTGTGGGCTGAGCCGTGGGTCTTCGGAGTGGTGATCTTCGCCATCCTGCTGGTGATGATGTTCATCACGCTGTCCTACTCCAACCTTGGCAACCGCCATGCCGCAACGGAGGAGCATGCGGATCCGCACCGCCAGCACCCCAACAAGCACGACCACGGGCAGGGCCACTAACATTTCCCGCGCACTTCACCATAACGGTGCCAACGGCAGGTTGCGCCTGGGCGTCATGGGCGGGACGTTTGATCCCATCCATCACGGCCACCTGGTGGCAGCCAGTGAAGTGGCTGCCGAGTTTGATCTGGACGAGGTGGTCTTTGTTCCCACCGGCCAGCCCTGGCAGAAGTCCCACAAACAGGTCAGCGAGCCTGAGCACCGCTATCTCATGACTGTCATCGCCACGGCGTCCAACCCGCGCTTTACCGTCAGCCGCGTGGATGTTGACCGGCCTGGACCCACCTACACCATCGACACGCTGCGGGACCTCCGGGCCCAGCGCCCGGACGCGGATCTCTTCTTCATCACCGGCGCCGATGCGCTGGCGCAGATCCTGTCCTGGAAGGACATCGACGAGTTGTGGTCACTGGCCCACTTTGTGGGAGTGACCAGGCCGGGGCATGTGCTCGACGGCATGGGCCGCAGCGACGTCAGTTTGCTTGAGGTGCCCGCAATGGCCATTTCTTCCACCGATTGCCGCACCCGCGTGGCGGACAACAATCCGGTGTGGTACCTCGTGCCGGACGGGGTTGTCCAGTACATCGCCAAGTATGGTCTTTACCTGGACGGCACGGCGGGTGCCAGTGCTCCAATCTCCGAAGCAAGCGAACCAGCCAGCACTGAATGAGTTCTCTATGAGTCAGGAACAGCCCCCCATCCGCAGCCGCCGGGAACTCCGGAAGGCCAGGGACGCGCAACAGTCATCCGTGTCCACCGCCACGGACGAGCTTTCGCCTGCCCAAAAGAACCCGGCTCCCAACCGTCCCGCCCCGGGCACCGCAGCCACGGCTCCTGAACAGACGCACACCCAGCGCTCTTCGCAAATCCGCGCGCGGGACCGCGCGGCACTGCGCACCATCAAGGAACTGGAAGAAAAAGAGGGTCAGCTGGCAGCGGGAGGGCCGCCCACCCGGCGTCAGCTTCGCCTGCAGCAGCTCAAGGAACAGGCGCTTACCAGTGCCAACCCGATCGTTGCCCCGGCCGTGCCGGATGGTTCAGAGGGCAAGGCTCCCGCAGCCCCCGCCGCCGCCGCCAGGAACAAGGCAGGGGAGCAGGACCCGCAAGAGCCAAAGGGCAAGCCTTTCCCAGGCGGTGCTTCCGTTGGAACCGCCGCGCCTGCACTGGCGCCAGTGGCCCCGGATGGGATGACCGTCGAACAGGCCTTGGCAGCCAGGTCACTGATCGCAGAGCAGGCCAAAAACCAGATCGCGAAGATGCAGCACATCGCCTCGCTGGATCCGGAAGCCGTGGATCCGGAGATCCTGGCGGAGCAGATCGCCCTGGCGGAACGTGCGGCCGTGATGAACCGGCGTGCCATGGCCAAGCAGAAGCTTGCCGAACAGACCGGCATACCGGCCCCCGCCACCGACTCGCCCAAAGACCCCGCGCCCCGGCAGCAAGGACCGAAGCCGGCCCCCGTTCCGGCGCAGCGGCCGGCTCCCTCGGCCGCCAGCAACCTGGCGATGGTCACCCCTCTGGAATTCGTCCAGGTGCCGGGCGTCGACCGGCCGGTCATGAAGCCACCGGCCACGAGCCACGTTCCGGTCACCACACGCCCCGGGACGAAAGTGGTGCCGTCCGGCACCAGGAAGCGGCGTCCCGCGGGCGGTGACCGTCCGACCTCGTCCGACGCCGGACCCGGCCGTTCGCAGGTATTAGCCCGGGCAGAGGCTGCGGCGAAGGCAGCAGTTCTGCCCAAGCCTGCGGTCCTGGCGCCGGCAGTGGTGGCAGAGAACCACATCGGGAGTGCCGTCGAGGACCTGCCCCGTGTGCCCGCCCGGCAGGCCCACGGGCTGGATCCGCTGGACGCGGCAACGGCAGGAATGGCGCGGGCCACCCGGAACCGCATCCTTCAGTTCTCTGTCCTTGCCTTCGGGATCCTGGCCCTCATCGCCGGCATCCTCCTGATCATCAGCGGAATGTCCCGCTGACCGGCGCTGCCGGCACCACAAGCTTTCAAAACCAACAAGGAGTCCGCGTGACTGCATCAGATACATCCATCACCACAGCCCGCACTGCCGCCAAGGCAGCTGCGGACAAGATTGCCCAGGACATCGTGGCTCTGGACGTGAGTGAACGCCTCGCCCTGGCAGATGTTTTCCTCATTGCCTCCGCCCCCAGTGAGCGGCAGGTCAACGCCATCGTTGATGGAATTGAAGAGGAACTTGCCAAGCAGGATTTGCGGCCTGTCCGGCGCGAAGGCCGTTCCGGCGGCCGGTGGGTCCTGCTCGACTACTCGGACATCGTCATTCACGTCCAGCATGAAGAAGACCGCGTCTTCTATGCGCTGGAGCGCCTGTGGAAGGACTGCCCCGTGGTGGACCTGCAGCTGGAAGACGACGCTTCGGCGAAGGCTGCTGCTTCCACAGACTCGGAGTAGGCACGCAGACCGGCCGAATATGCCCGATTTGGAATTTTCGGAATTGCTGTTCTAAGATATTTGAGTTGCTCCGGCGAACACCGGAAGAAAAGCTCTTTGAGCGGCAATAATTCGGGGCTGTGGCGCAGCTGGTAGCGCACCTGCATGGCATGCAGGGGGTCAGGGGTTCGAGTCCCCTCAGCTCCACAAATAATCCGCCGGGATCACAGGATCCCGGCGGATTTTGTGTTTATCCGCCCGGGAAGCGGCTGGTTCGGCCTGCTGCCGGGCGCGGAAACGGTTGAAGGTGCCGATTGGCGCGCAGCAGCAAAGTGCATTAAGCTGATCAGGTTGCTTCGGCGGGAACCCTCCCACTGCGGCAGCAAGGTCCGGGGCTGTGGCGCAGCTGGTAGCGCACCTGCATGGCATGCAGGGGGTCAGGGGTTCGAGTCCCCTCAGCTCCACCGGTCATCCTCCTTGCAGGAGGAAAAAGGAACCACCCGTCCGGGTGGTTCCTTTTCTGCTTCCCGGGACGTTACAGGTTCGAACCGCTATAGCCACTGCCTGCGCCGCAGGGGCGGCTGGTCCCCGCCTGGCCGCTGGACAAGAACCTGGTTAACTCCCGTCAGATTGTTTTCAAACCCCAGGGCGCTGGAAGCCATATACAGCCGCCACACCCGGGCCCGTCCCGGGCTGGTCAGCTGTACCGCCTGGTCCCAGTGCTCTTCCAACCGGTGGACCCATGCCCGCAGGGTGAGGGCGTAATGCCGGCGCAGGGCCTCCACGTCCAAAATCTCGAAGCCTGCAGCTTCCAGGGCGGCGGACATTTCGCTAAGGCTGATCATCTCGCCGTCGGGGAATACGTAGCGGGGGATAAAGGAGTCCGGGTCCGGCGCGGTGGGTCCGGCGTTCCAGGAGATGGCGTGGTTAAGCAGGCGGCCGCCAGGGCAAAGCAGCTCGAACAATGCCGCGGTGTAGCGTGGCATTTCTGTCCGTCCCACGTGTTCGGACATCCCTATGGAGCTGATGGCGTCATAGGGCCCGTCCTGGACATCCCGATAGTCCTGCACCCGGATGTCCACTCTTTCGGTGAGGCCGGCCTCTGCCGCACGTTTGCGGGCCATGATGGCCTGTTCCTGGGACAAGGTAACACCCACCACGGTCACGCCGTACTTTGCGGCAGCGTGCAGGGCAAAGCTGCCCCAGCCACAGCCGACATCCAGCACCCGCATCCCGGGCTTGAGCCCCAGCTTGCGGCACACCAGGTCCAGCTTTGCCTCCTGGGCGGCGTCCAGGCCGCGGGCAAGGCGGTCCCCTGCGGGGGCCAGTCCGTCCTCCTCTTCAGGCCACACAGCGCAGGAGTAGACCATCGAGACTCCCAGGACCATTGCGTAAAAGTCATTGCCGACGTCGTAGTGGTGGGAGATGGCAGCGGAGTCCCGGCGCCGTGAGTGGAGCCTGCCCTTTCGGGCGATCCGCGCCTCTTCGGGCGGGGGAGCGGGGTTGGCGCCGATTGCCCCCAATCTGACGGCCGTCCGGAGCAGTGTCCAGAGTTCCCCGGCGGTGAGCGGTTTGAAGGGCCCTGGCTGAGCGAACTTTCCGGCCGAGCTCAAAGCGGTGAAGGCGGCAAATACGTCGCCGGGTGCATCAATGTCGCCGGAAACGTAGGCACGGCTGAGGCCCAACTGGCCTGGGGACCAAAGCATCCGCCGCAGGGCTCGCCGGGACCGGAACTCCAGCAGCGGCGCTCCTTCCGGCCCGGCCTCCGAGCCGTCCCATGCTCGCAGGCGGAGCGGTATTCCTTCCGTGCCCAGCACGATGGCCAGGGCTTTCGCGAGTCGTGCGGCGTTCCCTTTGCTGGTGGTCATGGCAGTCCTCCCTATGTCCTTTGGGGCCAAGACTAAGGCAGGCACGCCCTGCACGACTATCATGGGTGGGTGAATCCAGCCCGCGCCGACGTTGTTGTCATCGGCGCGGGCCAGGCAGGTCTTTCCGCCGCCTATCACCTCCAGCGCCGGGGGCTGGAGTTCGTAGTGCTCGACGCCGAGGAAGGTCCCGGCGGGGCATGGCGGCACCGCTGGAAAAGCCTCCGGATGGCCACCGTCAACGGCATCAGCGACCTCCCCGGCATCGCCAAGCCAGCGGTGGATCCGAGGGAACCGAGCTCTGAGTTCCTGACGCGTTACTTCCGCGCCTACGAGGAGGAACTGGGCCTGTACGTCCAGCGTCCGGTCAAGGTGGGGTCGGTCAGCCGCGAGGACCGGGACCCCGCCGGCAGGCTGTTGGTTGCCACCTCTGCCGGCATCTGGAGTGCAGCGGCGGTCATTAACGCCACCGGCACCTGGACCCGGCCGTTCTGGCCCGTCTATCCCGGGCAGTCCACGTTTCGGGGCAGGCAGCTCCATGTGGCCGGCTATGTCTCTGCCGAAGAGTTCGCAGGCAAGCATGTGATCGTGGTTGGCGGCGGAATCTCTGCAGTCGGCCTCCTGGACGAAATATCCCGCGTCACCTCCACCAGCTGGTTCACCCGGCGGGAGCCGGTGTGGCGGGAGGCGGAATTCGACGCGAAGGCCGGCCACGACGCAGTGGCACTGGTCGAAGAGCGGGTGCGCCAGGGCCTGCCCCCGCAAAGCGTGGTGTCAGTAACCGGGCTGATCCGGACACCGGCCCTGCGTGCGGCTGCGGCACGCGGTGCCCTCAACCGGCAACCGATGTTTGCAGCGATTGAACGCGACGGCGTCCGCCTGGCCAGCGGGGGCTTCCTGGCAGCAGACGTCATCCTGTGGGCCACCGGCTTCCGGGCCGAACTCGAGCACCTTGCCCCGCTGCACCTTCGCGGACCGGGCGGCGGCATCGTGATGGACGGAACCCGGGTGGCAGCCGAGCCGCGCGTCCATCTCGTGGGCTACGGGCCGTCGTCGTCAACCATCGGCGCCAACCGGGCGGGCCGCGCAGCAGTCGCTTCCATCCTCAAACTGCCGGGAGTCCGGCCTGCTGCCGGGACGGTAAATTGGGGCTGATGGCGGGAGCAGGGCACACATTGCAGACGGGACAAGGCGGCAGGAACCTGGTGGCACTACAAACTCTTGAGGACGTCTTTGCGGTGCTTCGGCGGCGGCCGGATGTTGACGCGCCCAACCTGCAGGCTTGGGATGCCACAGACCGCCTGCTGCTTGATTCGGCAGCGGAACACGTGTCCGCCGGAAGCAGACTGACCGTCATCGGCGATCGCTACGGTGCCCTGACCCTGGGTGCCTACGCAGTGCTCAGCCCCGCTGTGCTGCGCGTGCACCAGGACCTCATCACCGGCGAGCAGGCGCTCCGCCTGAATGCCGCGGAGGTGCTGGAGGCCGGGACCGAAAGCGGCCTCCCGTTCCTCCAGCTGCCCCTCGGGCGCGAGCTTCTGGAGGGTGCAGAAGCTGTTGTGCTGCAGCTGCCCAAGACCCTTGCAGAGCTGGATGAAATTGCGGCCTCAGTGGCCCGCTACGCTTCCCCCGACGTGGTGCTGCTGGCCGGGGGCCGTGTAAAGCACATGTCCCTTGGCATGAATGCGGTCCTGGAGCGTCACTTCAAGTCCGTCACGCCGCAGCTCGCCCGGCAGAAGTCCCGGGTGATTGTCGCCGCCGGGCCTCAGGGGAGCGAAGGCCCGGAACACTTTCCCGTCATCGAAAACCTGGCAGAAATCGATCTCGACGTTGCCGCCCATGGTGCGGTCTTTGCCGGGCCAAAGCTGGATATCGGCACCCGGTTCCTGCTGACGTTCCTGCCGTCCATGCGGCCCGCCCAGCACGCCGTGGACCTCGGCTGCGGCACCGGAATACTTGCGGCAATGTACGCCCGGCAGCATCCCGGTTCCACAGTAACCGCCACAGACCAGTCAGCCGCCGCCGTCGCCTCCGCCCTGGCAACTGCCCGCGCAAACGGCCTCGCGGGACGGATCCGTGCTGTGCAGGATGACGCCATGGGCACTATGCCGGACGGGAGCGCGGACCTGATCCTGCTCAATCCGCCGTTCCACGTGGGCGCCGGCGTCCATGCCGGGGCGGGCCTGAAGCTGATCGAAGCAGCAGGGCGCGTGCTGGCCCCCGGTGGCGAGCTGTGGACCGTCTACAACCGCCACCTTGCGTACCTGCCCGCGCTTGAGCGGCGCGTCGGGCCCACCGTCGTGAAAGGCCAAAACCCCAAGTTCACGGTGACCGTAAGCACCCGCCGCATACCGCGTTGACCATGCCTGAATCCTGAGCAGCCCGAAGGGATGGCCAGCCAAAGGTGCGCCGCGCTGTCGGCCGGTCCTATGGGTCTGCGCCGATGGGTAACGTACGATTCAAGCATCAGCATCTATGTGCCGGACACGAAGGGGACGCCGTGACTGAGATCCGCCAACCCTCACCACGACGCGGCACCAACCTGCCCAGGATGGGGGACTTCAACCTCACGGTGATCCTGGACGCCATCCGCAGGACTGCCGGGGGGCTCAGCAGGGTGGAGCTCGCCCAGATCGTCGGGCTTTCGCCGCAGACCATCTCCAACATCTCCCGGCGCCTCCTGGACCAGAACCTTATTGTCGAAGCCGGCAAGGAGGGCAGCGGTCCCGGCAAGCCCCGCACCATCCTCCGCCTCAACCCCGGCGGCATGTTCGCCGTTGGCGTCCACCTCGACCCTGCCGTGACCACCCTGGTGGTCCTGGACCTGGTGGGCGCCGTGGTGCAGCACTCGCGGATCAAGACGCCCGGCGGAAACGATCCCGGCTCCGTCATTGCCACCATCGCTGCCGAGATCTCCCAGCTCGTCGCGGATTCCGGTGTGGACACGGACAGGATTGCCGGCCTTGGCGTGGCGGCTCCGGGCCCCATCGACCTGGACAACGGCACCGTGGTTGACCCGCCGCTCCTCCCGGGCTGGGACAGGGTGGAACTGCGCAACGCGCTTTCGGAAGCCACCGGCTACTCGGTCCTCATGGACAAGGACGTCACCAGCGCGGCAGTGGCGGAAACCTGGGCAGGCGGTCCGAGCGGGGCCGGCAGCTTCATCTTTATGTACATGGGCACCGGCATCGGGTGCGGGATCGTCCTGAACGACGAGGTGGTCCGGGGCACGTCCGGCAACGCCGGCGAAATCGGGCACATCGTGGTGGACCCGGACGGCCCGCCCTGCGACTGCGGCCTCCGCGGCTGCGTAAAGTCCTCCTGCATCCCGCAGGTGCTGGTGGCCGAGGCCGAAGCCGCCGGTATCCTGGACGGCTCGCGGTCCGGCAACAGCGGCGCAGAAATCCAGCAAAGTTTTTCCGCGCTGTGCGACCTTGCCGACGCAGGAAACGAACAGGCGCTGGCCATCATCGACAAGTCCGCGGTGCGGGTGGCACGGGCGGCTTCGGTGGTGACCAACACGTTGGACGTGGAGCGGGTAGTGTTCGGCGGGCCATTCTGGAGCCGCCTCGCCGAACGGTATCTCGACAAGATTCCTGCCTTGCTCGATGCCAACAGCGACACCCGGCTGATCCATCCCATCGAGGTGGTGGGGACCGGGGTGGGCGAGGATGTTGGCGCCATCGGCGCAGCATCCCTGGTGCTGGAACATACCCTTGCCCCCCGCGCCCAGAGGCTTCTGCTGGAGAGCTGAAACGGTGCCCTTGCCTGGGGCTGGGCACCGATCTAGCATTTGCGTATTGCCGCGGCTGGGGCCCGCCGACAAAGGGGCACCGCAGCCTTGATTGAATGGAGCACCATGCGTCGCCCGGCCCTGAAGACCATGTCCCTGATTGCTTCCGCGCTGATGGTCCTGACGGCGTGTACGCCAGGTGCTGCCGAGGACGAGACCAAGACGCTTAAGGTGGTTTATCAGAAGACTGATTCCTTCACCGCCTTGGACACAATGTTCCAGGCAGCGAAGCAGCAGTTCGAGGCCGCGAATCCGGGAGTCTCAGTTGAGCTGCAGCCCATCCAGGGCAATGACGACGACTACGGCACCAAGCTGGCCCTCGCCCTGAGGTCGCCCTCCACGGCGCCGGACGTCTTCTACGAGGACACCTTCAAGGTCCGCTCCGACGTCGACGCCGGGTACCTCCTTAAACTGGACAGCCACCTTGAGGGCTGGGCGGACTGGGACAAATTCGACGACGGCGCCAAGGCGGCAGGGCGGGCGGACGACGGCGGAATTTACGCAGTGCCGCTGGGCACCGACACCCGGGCCATCTGGTACAACAAGAAGATCCTTGAAGCGGCAGGGATTACCGTCCCCTGGAAGCCGCGCAGCTGGCAGGACATCGTGGACACCGCACGCAAGATCAAGGCCAATGATCCTTCGGTGGTCCCCTTCAACATGTACGCCGGAAAGGGCACCGGGGAGGCAACTGTGATGCAGGGCTTCTACCAGCTCCTGCACGGAACCGGGTCTGCGCTGTACGACGAGGAAACGAAAAAGTGGGTGGTGGGTTCCGCCGGCTTCAAGGACTCGCTGACCTTCCTCAAGACCCTTTACGACGAAGGGCTTGCCGTAACGCCTGCGGAAGCCCTGGATGCGAACGTGTGGAAAAAGGTGTTCGGCGAATGGTTCCCGAACGGGAAGCTCGCGGCCACCGTGGAAGGCTCCTACGCACCGTCGTTCTGGCAGGAAGGCGGCAGCTACGAGTGGCCGGGCTACGAGCAGGAGATGGGAGTTGCCCCGTTCCCCACGCGCGACGGCGGCGCCCCGGGAGCGGTGAGCATGTCCGGCGGCTGGACCCTTGCCATCGGCGCCGGCACGAAGGAGCCCGACCTCGCCTTCAGTTTCCTCACCACGGCGATGAACCGGGAGAATTCCCTCGCTTTCACGCTGGACAGTTCGCAGATCGCTGTCCGCAGCGACGTTGCCGGGGACTCCGGCTACCAGGCGGCAAATCCGTTCGTGAAGGATGTCTCCGACCTCGTTTCCGTGACGCGGTACCGCCCTGCAACGTCCGACTATCCCCGGATTTCCGCCGCAGTCCAGGAGGCCACAGAGGCCGTCATCACCGGCAACCGCTCGCCGGAACAGGCCGCTGAGGAGTACGACTCAGCGGTCACGGACATCGTGGGCGGCGACAACACCGTCCGGAAGTAAACGTGCCGGCCCGAACGAGGGGACGCAGCCTGCTGCGTTACCTCCCCGTCCTGCCTGCCGTCCTGCTCCTGGTGGTTTTCCTTGCCGGCCCGGTGCTGTGGGCTTTCCACGCGTCCTTCACCAACGCCGGACTGACCGGCCGCAACGCTCGCAGCCCCAATTGGATCGGCCTGGAAAACTACCAGCGGCTGCTGGTGGATCCGGTGTTACCCCTGTCGCTGGGGCTCACCGTGCTGTTTGTTATCGGGTCAGCGGTCCTGGGGCAGAACCTGCTGGGGCTTGCCCTTGCCGTCCTCATGTGCCGCGCCCGCCGGGTTGTCTCCGGTGTTGTTGGAACAGTGGTGGTGGCAGCCTGGGTGCTTCCCGAGATCGTTGCCGCCTTTGCCGCCTATGCCTACTTCAGCCGCGACGGTACCCTGAACCAGTTGCTGGGCGGCCTGGGTATGGGCGAGCAGGACTGGCTCTACTCTTGGCCCATGGCCGCGGTGGTGCTGGCCAACGTCTGGCGGGGAACAGCCTTCTCAATGCTCGTCTACCGCGCGGCGCTGAACGATGTTCCCGCTGAGGTGGCCGAAGCCGCACAAATGGATGGTGCCCGGGGCTGGCAGGGCCTCGCCTTCATAACGCTGCCCATGATCCGCGGGAGCATCGCCACCAACCTGATGCTGATCACGCTGCAGACGCTGGCCGTTTTCACCCTGATCTGGGTGATGACGGCCGGGGGCCCGGCCAACGCAAGCACCACGCTGCCCATCCTGGCCTACCAGGAAGCTTTCCGGTTCGGGGACATCGGGTACGGCACTGCCGTAGCTTGCGTGCTGATCCTCATCGGGGCGGTCTTCGGCGCCGTCTACATACGGCTGCTCAGGGAGTCGAAGCAATGACAGCGCCCGCCCAAGCATCGGAAGCCGTTCCTTCCGGGCAAGCTCCTGCGCGGACCCATTCAGGGCGCGGCAGCAGCACTCCCGCTGATGTGTCACTGCTGATTCTGGGCTGTTGTTTCCTGCTGCCACTGCTCTGGCTGGTCCTGGCTTCCCTGGACGCCGGGGCCGGGCACGAAACAAGGGTCCCTGCCCAACCCGGTCTCGAAAACTTCGCAGCCATCATGACACCCGGGCTGCTGTTCCAGCCGCTGTGGAACAGCCTGGTGCTGTCTGCCGGCACGGCCACCGTCACCCTCGCTGCGGCCGTGCTGGCCGCCTACCCGCTGTCCCGCTACCGGTCCAGGTTCAACACGCCGTTTATGTACGCCGTCCTTTTCGGCACCTGCCTGCCCATCACAGCCATCATGGTGCCGGTTTACGGGCTGTTCGTTCAGCTGGAACTCCTGGACTCGATGCCGGCCACGATCCTATTTATGTCCGCCACCGCCCTGCCCATGGCCATTTGGATGACCCGGAACTTCATGGATGCAGTGCCTGCCTCCCTGGAGGAAGCTGCCTGGGTGGACGGCGCGTCGAGGATGACGGCACTGCGCACCATCGTCCTCCCTCTCATGCGCCAGGGGCTTGGCGTGGTGTTCATCTTTGTGTTCATCCAGGCATGGGGGAACTTCTTCGTCCCGTTCGTGCTGCTCCTTTCTGAGGCGAACCAGCCGGCCGCCGTGTCCATATTCAGCTTTTTCGGACAGCACGGGGCAGTCGCCTACGGCCAGCTGGCTGCGTTTTCCATCCTGTACTCACTGCCGGTCCTGGCCATGTACGTCATCGTCGCCAAGGGCGCCGGAAGTTCCTTCGCCCTTTCGGGCGCGGTGAGGGGTTGAACCGGCCCTGCAGCGCGAGCGGCCTGGCCCGGAAGCGGACGTCAGTCGATGTCCTCGATGACCACTCCGTAAGGGACGGTGTCGTCGAGGTGGGCCTGATGGCCAGTGGGGCCGGGGTTGTAGGTGACCCGGACGCCATGCAGCTTGTCCGCAGCAGACTGCTGCAGGACAGGCTTGACGGTGCTGATGAACATCTCGCTTTTGTCGGCGAGAAACTCCTTGTAACTGGCTGGAAGCTCGCTCATGTCAAAAGGATAGACCTGGAAAGGCACAGTGGGGAGAGGGGCCTTTCTGTCGGAACGGCCCGGTAAGGGAGGCGCACCGGGAAGGGTTGCAACGAAGATTGTTCTGCCACAAGGCCGAAGCGGGGCGTAAGACTGCGTCTTAATTCGGTCCGCACCTTGAATGCTCTTCCTGGCGCTCCTAGAGTTCTATACAAGTTACCGCGGTAACGTGTCAGCGATCCTCCGTTGCGGAGGGTGTGGGTGCCCCCATGTGGGCCTGACATTTGCCTACGGACAACTTCATTCCAGGCGTAACAGTCGCGGCTGCGTCCTCGTGAAGTTCCTCCGTGTTCCCCAAACTCGAATCATTGCCGGCGTCCTGTCACAACTGTTGACAGGCAGCCGTCAATGGCCCAAAGCCAAGGACGCAAATGTCGCCACCCAGCCCTATTGACACACACCCTAATCTTTCCGACGCCGCTCCGGTGGCCCTCTCCTACGAGCTGTTCCCGCCACGTTCGCCGGCAGCTGCGGAAACCCTCTGGACCACCATCCGCGAGCTGGAAACCACCGAACCGGACTACGTCTCTGTCACCTATGGTGCCAGCGGCTCCAACCGGGACACCGCCGTCGAACTCATCAACCGGCTCCTGATCGAAACCACCCTCCGCCCGCTGGCACACCTCACGTGCGTCGGAAACACGCCGGAGGAGCTGGCTGGAATCATCGGTGAACTGCTGGACACCGGCGTGCGCGGCATCCTCGCCCTGCGCGGTGATCTGCCCAAGGAGGGCGGGGCCCATGTGCCCGGGTCATTGCGCTATGCACAGGATCTGATCGAACTGATCCGCCGTGTTGAACAGCGCCGCTCGGCGCTGCTGTGTGCCGGGAAAATTGCGGTGGGCGTCGCGGCGTATCCCACCCGCCATCCTGAATCACCCAGCGAGGAACACGACGTCGAGGTGCTGCTCGCCAAGCAGCGTTCGGGCGCCGATTTCGCCATCACCCAGGTCTTTTTCCACGCCGAACAGTACGCGGACCTGCTCACCAGGGCCCGGCGCGCAGGCGTCACCATCCCCATCATTCCCGGCGTCATGCCCCTCACCAGCCTCCGCCGCCTGAACCGGCTTGGCGAACTGGCGGGTGTGGAACCTGATCCCCGGCTGATCGCGCGCCTCGGCGGCGCAGACACTGACCTTGAAAGGCTCCGCATCGGCGTAAACGCCACCGTGGACCTTGCCAACGCAGCACTGGAGGCCGGTGCTCCCGGTATCCACCTGTACACCTTCAACGAGCACCAAAGCGCCCTCGAGGTCCTGGACAAGCTGGCCCTTCCACGGCGCAGCAGGGCCGGCACCCGCCAGGCAGCGGCCGCCGGCCGCCAGCTCGCCGGCTAAACACTTCTTCCTCCGCACCACCCGTAAGCACTACCTGCAACTTAGGAATTGCCGAGTTGAAGGCCGCGGCGGGCAGGCTCACCGTCTCCACCTCCACCTCCACGTCCACGCAACACGTCCCGCACGACGTCGTCGAAGAGACGCAGCTTCCCGGGCAGCTCCGCAGCTGGCTGGCCTTCTCCGACCAGAAGGCAGTTGAGGTCAAGACCCTGGCCTCCTACCTGGCAGAACCGGCCTCGGCCAGGGCAGCCATCGACGAAGCAACTGCAGTGATCGCTTCCCGTGCCACCGCTGAAGGCGTCCGCCGTGCGGACGTCCGTGCCCGTACCCTCCTTCCGCTGAAGAAGGCTGACCACGCCGACTACCTGAAGTGGTCTGTGGATTCCTTCCGCCTGGCAACCGCCGGTGCTGCGGACGCCACCCAGATCCACACCCACCTCTGCTACTCCGAGTTCGGCGTGATCATCGACGCCATCGACGGCCTCGACGCCGACGTTACGTCCATCGAGGCCGCATGGTCCCGCATGGAGGTTGTGCACGACCTCGAGTCACACGGCTTCGGGCGCGGCGTGGGCCCGGGCGTTTACGATATCCACTCCCCGCGCGTACCGGGTACCGGGTACCGAGGAAGCCACCGAGCTGCTGGGCACCGCCGTCAAGCACGTGCCTACCCGCCAGCTGTGGGTCAACCCGGACTGCGGCCTTAAGACCCGCGGCTACACCGAGACGGAGGAATCCCTGCGGAACCTGGTGGAGGCCACCAGGACCGTCCGCGCGGGCCTGCTGCAGGCCGTGAAGTAAGGCAACAAAAAACGGTGGTTGAGCCCTGAGCCCAACCACCGTTTTTGCGTTGTCAGGACCAGACGATCTCGTCGTCTACCACGCCATCCTCATCGGCTGACGCCACGAGGACCTCATCAGTGAAATGCTCGCCCAGGGTGAAGTCCATGACGAAGTAGCGTTCGGGCTGGCCGGGGTAGATACCAACGTGGCCAAGTTTCAGCGCCTTGAGGAACACCGCATGGGTCAACTGGCTGCGGTCGGAGACGCCGAAAACCTTTTGCAGGTGCTCGTCCTTAAGCGCGCTGCAGTGGAAGTGAAGGTACTCCTGCGGGCTGGTCCCCTCCTGCTCCAGCTCCTCGGCGATCATGTCCCGCACCTCGTCCACCAGCTCGGGCAGGAAGCGCAAACGGTAGTCGACCTTGCGCAGGGCGGCTTCGTCAAAGTGATCGTGTGCGGTAACGTTCAGGTCGATTTCCAGCGAATGGCCGCGCAGTTTATGCTTGGCGGCGATGAAGTGATCCCTGCCGTGGTTGAGCTCGATCTCTCCAAAGTGCTGGCTCGCTACCTTGTTCATAGTTTCAACATAGACCCGAACCGCAGTGCATTCCAGCGTTCCGGGCTAATTCACCGCTGTGCGCATCCCCGCCAGTGTCTCGGCCAGCAGGTCAACAAACAGCTGCACCCGGGCGGTTTTCCTGTCATTGATCAGCAGCGCGAAAACATTGCGGGCAAGCCGGATCTCGGGAACGTCAAGCACCACCACTCCGGCAGGCCGGTGGCGCAGTGCCAGTTCGGGAACCAGCGCCGCCCCGAGCCCTGCCGCGGCCATCTCCAGGCTCGCGTGGAAGTCGTCACTGTGCGCCACCACCCGAGGATGCAGGTTGCAGCCCGCGAAGAGCCGTTCAATCACCATGGCATCGCTGGTACCCGGGTGGTGCATGATCCAGGGCATTTCGGAGAGGTGGTCGGCAGCAACCTTGGCGTCGGACCGGAAACCCCAGCCGGCGGGCAGCACTACCCGGAAGTTGTCGTCGCCGATCCATTGCCGGTTAATGGTGTTCGGCCACGCGAACCCGGTCTGGCCCACCTGGAAGACCACGGCCAGGTCAAGGTCGCCGCCAGTGCGGAGCCCCTGAATGGTCTGGCCGGGCTCCGCTACGGACACCTTCAGGTCAATGCCCAGGTTCTTCCAGGCCGGGTTCTTCAGGATCCGGGGGAGGACGTAGGTTGCCAGGCTGGGAAAGATGCCCAGCCGAAGTTCCTGGTTGGCGGTGTCCTGGGTCCTGGAAGCTGCGGCCATAAGGGCTTCCATGTCCGTGAGCACCTTGGCTGCATGCCGGGTCATGACGACGGCGGCTTCCGTCGGCACCACGCTGCGTGCGGAGCGCTGGAAGAGAACGACGCCGGTGTCCCGTTCCAGCGCCGACATCTGTTGGGAAACTGCCGAGGCTGTATAGCCCAAGGTTGATGCCGCCGCCGCGAACGACCCCAGCCGCGTGACCTCCAGGAGGGTCTTCAGGTGTACCGGATTTACCACCTGATCACAGTACTCTGCGGCCCAGCGCTGAAGAAGCTGCCGCTATGTCCGCTCCCTGTACTTAGTGGCCGTGGTGTTGCTCACCTGTAAGGGTTCCCGGGGTCACTTTACGCGCCATTTTCGATGCCGGGGGCGGACGCCTCCGGGGCACCGACACGCCGTCTTTTCCACGACACGCAGGGCGTTGAATGTGGCTAAGTACTCCACAGGGTGTGGATTCCGTCCGCTAAAACAGCGAGATCCCGGACATTTTGGCGGCACCTCCCTGTGGATTAAAGGTGCATTAAATGACATACTTGTAATACATCATCTTGGGGTTCCGAAGCGGCGTCTGCACTACATGTAGTATCGACATACAGCTTGGACCGGGACACCGGACCAGCGAGGACTTCGACAAAGGGGACAGGAACAATGACCGTAACGGTTTACACAAAGCCTGCTTGTGTTCAGTGCAACGCCACCTACCGGGCGCTCGACAAAAAGGGCATCGCCTACCAGAGCGTTGACATCTCCCAGGACGCCGAGGCACTCGAGCGCCTGAAGGCTCTGGGCTACATGCAGGCACCCGTTGTGGTTACCGACCAGGACCACTGGTCAGGCTTCCGCCCGGACAAGATCGAGGAACTGGCGCTCTCCGCTGTCTCCTCCGTGGCCTAGGGGTCACTCCTTTTCCTGCCCGCAACAGACAACAAGCTGAGGTGACTCCGACGGCAGCACCAGCAGCCCAGGACTTCCACACAGCACAGGAATCCCGGACATCGCAGGAACCTCCCGCGGCTCAGCGCGTGGATGCTTCCGCGCCGGCTCCGGCTGTTGTTACCGGCAGCCGGCTCATCTACTTTTCCTCGGCATCCGAGAACACCACCCGCTTTGTCTCAAAGCTTGGCCGTGAGGTGGCGCGGATTCCGCTGCTCGCCAAGGATGCACCCCTCCTCGCCACCCAACCGTTCGTGCTGGTGGTGCCCACTTACGGCGGCACCGGGGGAGAGGGTTCTGTGCCCAAGCAGGTTATCCGGTTCCTGAACGTTCCGCAGAACAGGCAGCTGCTCCGCGGAGTGATCGCTGCCGGCAATACCAACTTTGGGGACAACTACTGCATGGCGGGGGACATCATTGCCGCCAAGTGCGGAGTACCGCACCTCTACCGCTTCGAATTAATGGGCACGCCAGAAGACGTGACCCGCGTAAACAATGGATTGGACACGTTTTGGACACGACTGTCGCAGACACAGAAGTAACCAGGGCCCAGAAGCCTGAGATGCCTGCCGCTTACAAGGGCCTGGGGTATCACGAGCTGAACGCCATGCTGAACCTCTACGGCCCCAGCGGCGAGATCCAGTTCGAGGCGGACCGCGAAGCCGCGCACCAGTACTTCCTGCAGCACGTGAACAACAACACCGTGTTCTTCCACGACCTGGAAGAGAAGCTCGAATACCTGGTCAAGAACGACTACTACGAGCGCGAGACGCTGGACCAGTACACGATGAACTTCATCCGTGACCTGTTCAACCGCGCCTACAAAAAGAAGTTCCGCTTCGAGACCTTCCTGGGCGCCTTCAAGTTCTACACGTCCTACACACTCAAGACGTTCGACGGCAAGCGCTTCCTGGAGCGCTACGAGGACCGCGTCTGCATGGTGGCCCTGCACCTGGCCCGCGGCAACGAACAGCTCGCCACCCAGATGGTGGACGAGATCATCGACGGCCGCTTCCAGCCGGCCACGCCCACGTTCCTGAACGCCGGCAAGAAGCAGCGCGGCGAGCTGGTCTCCTGCTTCCTGCTCCGCATCGAGGACAACATGGAGTCGATCGGCCGCTCCATCAACTCCGCCCTGCAGCTGTCCAAGCGCGGCGGCGGCGTGGCGTTCGCGCTGACCAACATCCGCGAGGTCGGCGCGCCCATCAAGCAGATCGAGAACCAGTCCTCCGGCGTCATCCCCGTGATGAAGCTCCTCGAAGACAGCTTCTCCTACGCCAACCAGCTCGGTGCCCGCCAGGGTGCCGGTGCCGTGTACCTGCACGCACACCACCCGGACATCTACCGCTTCCTGGACACCAAGCGTGAGAACGCCGACGAGAAGATCCGCATCAAGACCCTCTCCCTCGGCGTCGTCATCCCCGACATCACCTTCGAGCTGGCGAAGAAGGATGAGGACATGTACCTGTTCTCGCCGTACGACGTCGAACGCGTCTACGGCATGCCGTTCTCCGACGTCTCGGTCACCGAGAAGTACTACGAGATGGTGGACGATTCCCGGATCAAGAAGACCAAGATCAAGGCGCGTGAGTTCTTCCAGACCCTCGCCGAGATCCAGTTCGAATCCGGCTACCCGTACATCATGTTCGAGGACACCGTGAACCGGGAGAACCCGATTGACGGCAAGATCATCATGTCCAACCTGTGCTCGGAGATCCTCCAGGTTTCCCAGCCCACCACGTACAACGATGACCTGTCCTACGCGGACACCGGCAAGGACATCTCCTGCAACCTGGGCTCGCTGAACATCGCCAAGGCCATGGACTCCCCGGACTTCGGCCTGACCATCGAGACGGCCATCCGCGCACTCTCGGCGGTGTCTGACATGTCCAACATCACCTCGGTGCCGTCCATCGCCAAGGGCAACGACCAGAGCCACGCCATCGGCCTGGGCCAGATGAACCTGCACGGCTACCTGGCGCGGGAACGGGTCCACTACGGTTCCGAAGAGGGCTTGGACTTTACCAACATCTACTTCTACTCAGTGGTGTACCACGCAATCCGCGCCTCCAACCTGCTGGCCATCGAGACCGGCCAGACCTTCGGCGGCTTCGAGAAGTCCAAGTACGCGTCGGGCGAGTTCTTCGACAAGTACACGGAGCAGGAGTGGGTGCCGCAAACAGAGAAGGTGCGGGAGCTGTTCGAAAAGGTGCACATCCCTACGCAGGCTGACTGGCTGGCGCTGAAGGCTTCGGTTATGGAGCACGGCATCTACAACCAGAACCTGCAGGCCGTGCCGCCGACTGGCTCGATCTCCTACATCAACAACTCCACCTCCTCGATCCACCCGGTGGCGTCCAAAATTGAGATCCGCAAGGAAGGCAAGCTGGGCCGCGTTTACTACCCGGCGCCGTACCTGACGAACGATAACCTGGAGTACTACCAGGACGCGTACGAGATCGGCTACGAGAAGGTCATCGACACCTACGCCGCTGCCACCCAGCACGTGGACCAGGGCCTGTCCCTGACGCTGTTCTTCAAGGACACCGCCACCACCCGCGACATCAACAAGGCCCAGATTTACGCATGGAAGAAGGGCATCAAGACCATCTACTACATCCGTCTCCGCCAGCTCGCGCTGGAAGGGACTGAGGTGGACAACTGTGTTTCTTGCATGCTCTAGTCAGTCGAATTAGGCCGATATTCTGTAGGGGATGAAGGATGGAAACGACGACGGCGACGGGCGGCTTGGTCTACCGCATCCGGCTTCGGCGGGAGGTCGAGTACCGCTATGTCGGTATCACTACCAAGACAGCCAGTCGTCGTTTCCATCAGCACCTGCGAGTGGCCGCGGAGGGACGGAAGACCCCGTTCTATGACTGGGTTCGTAAGCAGAACCCGGTTGACCTCATCGCTGATGAGCTGGATTGGATAGAAGGCCTGCAGGAGTTTCGGATGGTGGCCTTGGTCCTACCGGGGTCATTTGGACCGAGGAGATGCGGGAGGCTGCACGAATCCGGAATACAGGCAGAAAAGGTCTGAGCCGCCCGGGTGCTGCCAATCCATTCCACGGTAAAAGGCACAGCCCAGAGCAACGCAAGAAGTGGGAAGAAAGCCGTAAAGGGACAAACTCTGGAGCGGATAACCCCAATTTTGGAAAGTTTGGGCCCGACCATCCGGGATTCGGGCATGCTGTCAGCGAGGAAACACGGAAGGCGCTTTCGGAAGCAAAGAAGGGTGCCGGGAACCCGAACTTCGGGAAAAAGGCCAGCGCCGAAACCCGTGCGAAAATGTCAGCAGTACGGAAGGGCCGCCCAATGCCTTCCAGCCAGCGCACCGCACACACCAGACATCACACCAACAAAGGCATCGAGAAAGCCGACTGCAAGTACTGCGTCGAGGACTCAGCCAAATCAAGTCTCTCTTCAGAAAGTGAGTCGGAGTCATGACCGAAAAAGTAAAGCTTCTCAGCCATGTTGAGGCGATCAACTGGAACCGCATCCAGGACGATAAGGACGTGGATGTCTGGAACCGCCTGGTCAACAACTTCTGGCTGCCGGAGAAGGTGCCGCTGTCCAACGACGTCCAGTCCTGGAACACGCTGACGCCGGCTGAGCAGCAGCTCACCATGCGCGTGTTCACCGGGTTGACCCTGCTAGACACTGTCCAGGCAACTGTTGGCGCTGTTTCGTTGATCCCGGATGCGCTCACCCCGCACGAGGAGGCCGTCTACACGAACATCGCGTTCATGGAGTCGGTGCACGCCAAGAGCTACTCCTCCATCTTCTCCACGCTGGCCTCCACCAAGGAGATCGACGAGGCGTTCCGCTGGTCCACCGAGAACGAGAACCTTCAAAAGAAGGCTCAGATTGTCATGGACTTCTACCAGGGCGATGACCCCCTGAAGCGGAAGGTGGCGTCGACGCTGCTTGAGAGCTTCCTGTTCTACTCAGGCTTCTACCTGCCCATGTACTGGTCCTCGCGCGCCAAGCTGACGAACACGGCTGACCTGATCCGCCTGATCATCCGCGACGAGGCCGTGCACGGCTACTACATTGGCTACAAGTTCCAGCGGGCCCTCGAAACGGTTACCCCGGAACGCCGCCAGGAGATCAAGGACTACACCTTCGAGCTGCTCTTCGAGCTGTACGAAAACGAAGTCCAGTACACGCACGATCTGTACGACGGCGTGGGCCTGGCCGAGGACGTCAAGAAGTTCCTGCACTACAACGCCAACAAGGCCTTGATGAACCTGGGTTACGAGGCCATGTTCCCGGCATCCGTCACCGACGTGAACCCGGCCATTCTCTCGGCCCTGTCCCCGAACGCTGACGAGAACCACGACTTCTTCTCGGGCTCGGGATCTTCGTACGTGATCGGCAAGGCCGTCAACACCGAAGATGAGGACTGGGACTTCTAGGTTTCTGGGGGATCGGAACCTAGTTGGCGATTTCGCGACTAGTTGTTCTCTGTCAGTGGGGTGGTTGTTGTAGAAGTTTAGCCATGGCTGCAGGGCCTCGGTGCGTGCCCGGTTGGACGTGAAGGGTTGCCGGTAGGCCCATCCTTCCTGGAGGGTGCGGTTGAAGCGTACTGCTTTGCCGTTTCGCCAGGGGTGCCGGGGTTTGAACAGGATGTGTTGGCGGCCAGTGCGTCCTGGAAGTTCCGGGAGAGCCGGTAGGCGAAGGCGTTATCTGTCATGACCCGGCGAACGGGTACGCCTTGGTCTGCCCCATGGCTGCTGCGGCCCGGGTAGGAACCACAAGCTCCGTGCTACTCGCAGCGTTCCGCCACCGTTGGCATCTTCCCTTGGAAGTGTGCGTCAATGGTTCCGTCCTCGCCCAAGGTGCGCTGGCTCCGGATGACCGCATCCGTACCGGAGAGGGTAGCAGCCTTTTCAAGCCAGGTGGAGTCCGGAGGCCCTGCTATTGCAGGGCCTCAAGCCCGTCTCACTCATCCCGTTTATGGATTGAGCCGGGGAGCGGGACTCTAAAGGACGGCCCCGTCATGGAGCCTGGTCCGCTGAGATCGGCGGGGGAAGCCCCTTGTCCAGAACGCGATCATCAGCCTGACAGTCGCTGCACCGCCGGCATAGATCCAGGGCGACCCCCATGCGCCCTCCGGAGTCGGGGTTGTGAAGGACACCACGGCCGCGGCCGCGGCCAGTAACGCCTCCGAGCCGGCCTGCAGTGGCCGGGCCCCATTCTCGGGGCATGCCAGGCGGGTGAGCGGGATGATCGGCAGGAGGAACAGGCAGAGGCTGAAGATTGGCCAGATGCCTTTGAAGGTGAAGATCACCAGACAGCCAGCCGCCGGCCCAGCAGCCCACGTTAAACAGTGCCAGGGGAACGAGCAGGGCGCCGGGCAGCAGGAACGCCACGGCCTGCCTAACCGACGGGATCTTCCCGGTGGGCCCGAAAATGCAGGCCCCGATCAGCAGGTAGACGGCCGCATACCAGGGCAGCAGCTGGATGATGGGATTCGCCAGGTTGAACACCAGCAGGGACAGCGCCGGGACCACGACGCAAACGGCGGCGAACGTCCACGAGCGGTGGGCCGGAGCGGGATATACCCAGGCACTAGCCTGAGCCTTCACTTCTGGTCGCTGAGGACTGCCACTGCCCGCGTGTTCTTGGCGGAGTAGTCATAGATCAACACACTCCGAGCTGGATCCTGCATGGCCGTCCACATTTGTGCGTCCATCACAAAACGTTGGGTGGCGCCGTCCCGGAATTGGCCAATCTCGATCATCTCCGTCGATGACAATTCAAGATTTCCGCCGACGCCGGCAGCAAGAGTGCCGGGGCTGAGCATGACGCGAAGATCCTTGCCGGGCTCACTCGCCATGTTCTCTAGCTGCAGAACTGCGCCGGACTCGTTGACCTCGAGGGTGGCCGTGCCAGAGGTAGCTGCAGTCAGGGACTGGAACGAGCCCTGCATCGTGGCGGACACAGCCGAGGGACTAGGGAAAGCCGAAGCTGCTTCGACTGGGCGGGTGTCCTGATCGTGCCCAGGCTCTGAGTAAGTACACCCCGCCAGGACCGACACCAGGACTCCGGCGAGCAGCACACGTCGCACCAGTTTCATCATGCCCCCGATGATTCGTTTCTTTGGCACCCTACCCGAGTCCAAGGCGGGGAGGCACAACCAGGCCACCGCACATATTGAGCCCATGGCCCGGATCTGCCCGGTCACGAGCTGCTTGTGCCAGGACTGCCCGGAGGAGCGCTGCATGCTGACCGTGGGAACCAGGGGCAACCTGCCCAGGGCAGGTAGTGGTCAATAGCCCTTGCCGACGAAAAAATCCAGTCTTGCATCTGGGAATCCTCGCCTCGAAACTCTCCCAATGGGCGTCATTGAAGAACTGCGTCCACTCGACCACGTCGTGGACCGCCTCGCGGAAAAGTACCCGGACATGCCGCGGAAACGCATTGAGGACATCGTCGAGCAGGAGCACCGCTTCCTGGACGAAGGCAGGGTCCGGGCCTATGTTCCGGTCCTGGTTGAACGCGCTGTCAGGGACCGGCTAAGACAGTAGTCGCACTCGCCAGACATCTGGGCTTCCAGCGACTTGGTTGCTGGTTAGCTTGTTGCCAGGCCAGATGCACCAGGAGTCAGAGCGTACTCCTTGGGTAGCTTCAGTGACAGTTCCTCCGTGACGTCGCGGATACGGTCCAGGTAGTCGGTGATGAGTCCGTCGCCGCCGGCGTCCATGAGGGCGCGCATGGTGGGCTGGTCGTTGACGATCCAGGGGATGACCTGCATGCCCTTGGCGTGTGCGCGTTCCACCATGTCGGCCGTCACGACGGGGTGTAGTCGGGGTCGGTGACCTTGCCGTTCTGCGGGTTTCCGTGGACGAGGGAGATGGCGTCGAAGCCAAGGGAGGCAGCGGCCTTGACGAGGTCCCCGCCGAAGTCATAGGAGTCGGTGCCGCCCAGCCAGGGTGAGGCGCCGGGCTGGCCGGTCTGCAGGAAGTCCTTGTTGGTCAGGGCCACGGTCCGGAGGCCGGGTTTGCGGTCCTGCACGAGGCAGAGCGCGCCCCAGTCATAGCTTTGGATGGAGACGCGGTGCTCCATGTTGACGGCCTTCATCTCGCGGATGGCGACGTCGACGAACTGTTCGCGCGACGCGGTCTGCGCGGGGGCGCCGGCTTCGACCTTAGTTACAATGTTGAACTTCACCTGGCTGGCCTTCTGGACTTCGTTCCACTGGGTATTGCGGTCGACCTTGGTGAAGGCCTCTGCCTTTGCTGTAAGGCCCTTCTGGGTTTGCCCGTTGGTGGCCACAGCGCAGTTTGCGGCTGACAGGGTGGCTACTGCTCCGAGTGCGTGGTGGGGATGCCTGGCGACCGAATGCGATCAAACGTAGGTGCTGGGAGTGGCGAAAGCGACAACGACAGGTGCCGAGAGGATGAAGCCGAGAGATGGGAGAGTGGCCCCGGGAAGTGGCTCCGGGCAGGACGAGCGCTCAGGTCGACTGGCCGGCGGACAGGAAGTTCATGCTGGCAGTTACCTGGGGAGCTTGGGAAGCCCGCGGTGGCCTTAGCTGAACCACACGGAAGAAGGTGCCGCACACCGAATCGCGGGCGTGCGGCACCTTCTCAATTACGTCACCAGGAGTGGGCGACGTCCACGATCAGCCGGGAACCGGATCCAGGCCCGTCCAGGGTGAAGACCCTGAAGGGCAGCCGGGCGCGGACGCCCAGGCCGATGCTGGTGGAACCCTCAAAGCTTCCGGCGTAAACGACCTGCCGGAAGGTCTGGTAGCCGGCGACGTTGGACAGTTCAGCCTTTGCCGCCGGGTTGTAGGTGAGGTTGCCGTTGCTGTCATACGAGGGTGCATTCACGACGACCTGCAGGCGCGCTTTGCCATACACGGGGATCGTGTAACCGGTGGGGTCCTGGATGATTTCCGGGACGTAGCGGACCGTGTAGCCCTTCGCAGGGCCGTTGAGGTCAACCACCATCCGGTCGAAGCAGGGTTGCTGCCCTGTCCGGACGTTGGTGACGGACGCGGAGCTCATCCCGGCCATGGATTTAGCCAGGGAACCCCATTCGAGACCGCAATACGATGCTGCCGAGGCGGGCCCCGGTGCCAGAATGCCCAGCCCGACGGCTGCCAGGAGGGCCGTGAGCCAGAGGAGGAGTTTTTTCATTGGGGGTGCTTCCAAGGGGAGTGGGGCGGTTGGATAGCTCAAGATTAGGGAGTGCGAGGGGCACAAAACGAGGCTTGTTGCCGCTTCGGGGCGAAACCGTAAAGAACACCACCTCCCGGTCACGTGCTAGTAAATTCGGGGGTTCTCGTCCGGCCGTTTTAATCGTTTTGGTGCCGTTTCTGGACCCGCCCGTGACGCCGGGTAACGACGCCGGGCGCCGCCGTCGCGGCGTCGTTACCCGGACTGCCGGCAACCCCTTAGGCTCATTGCCTATGAGCGAAGTCGAGCGCGTCATTATTGTCCACGGGTACGAAGCTGCACCGGATGCTAACTGGTTTCCTTGGCTTGAAGGTGTACTCCAAGCAGAAGGCATCGGCGTCACTGTCGTTTCCCTGCCCGCCCCGGACGCTCCTGATGCGGCAGCGTGGGAGAGCGCTGTCAGTGCCGCTCTTGGGGTGCCCGATAGCAGGACGGCGGTTGTGGCACATTCCCTCGGCGCGGTTACTGCACTGCGAGTACTCGCGGCGCTGCCGGAGCCATGGGAGCTAGGCGGTCTTGTGCTGGTGGCCGGCTTCACTCAACCACTGGAAGCGTTGCCGGAGCTGGATGGCTTTCTTGCAACGGACGTTGACGTTGAACGCGTGGCCAGGAGTATCGGCAAGCGGGCCGTTCTCCGCTCGGATGCGGATCCCTTTGTGCCGCCGGCAGCGTCCGATGAGCTTGCCGGGCGGCTCAACGCACAGCTACAGGTGGAACCAGGAGCGGGACACTTCATGGCTAAGGATGGGGTGACCACCCTCCCAGCCGTGCTTGACCTGCTGGGGTCGCACTAGGAACCGCCTTCGCCGCCTTGGTGACACCCCACCTTCACCGGGCACTGATAGGGTCCGGGCATGGATGATGAATTATTGCTTGCACGGACCGCTACCGTCGAAGACCTCGCCGCCAGGGGCGGCTACAATGAGGGCTTCCTGGGCGTTACCGTACCCATCCCGACGCTGGCCGGGGTCGAGACAGTCCTTTTGCCATACACGCACTTCTCAGTGCTGATGCGCCCGGACAAACGCCTCGCGGCCGTGACAGCACTGGGGATTGATGGCGGCAAACTCATGGACCTGGACCGCGCAGGAATCAACTGGCGGCTGGATCCACGGCTGCGTGAAGACCAGCAGACGGGTGAACGGGTCTACGCCCGCAACGACATCGATCGCGGACACCTGGTCCGACGTGCGTCCGCCGTCTGGGGTGAGAGCCGGGCCGAGGCGGCACAGGCCAACGAGGACACATTCCACTACACCAACGCTGCGCCGCAGGCCGCCAAGTTCAACCAGGGCATGGAACTGTGGCTCGGCATGGAGTCCTACCTCCTGGACCACGCCGCCCATCACAGCCGGAAACTCCTGGTGTTTACCGGGCCGATCTTCAGCGACCTCGACCCCGTCTATCGGGGAGTTGGCATCCCCCTGCGGTATTTCAAGGTCGCAGCCTTCATCCATGGGGGCGAGCTGGCAGCCACCGGGTATGTCGTTGACCAGACACCCCAGCTGGCCGACCTGCCGGACGTGCCGCGGCCGGGCGCCGTTGAGGAGGCTCCGCCATTGGGCCCGTTCCGAACCTTCCAGGTACCCGTCCGCGATATCGCCGAACTCACCGAACTGAACCTCGACCAACTCGTTGCCGCCGACAGGATGCCGATCGCCGCAACCCTCCGCACCGCCCGGGTCGGGACCACCTGGCGGGAACTGGTGTCCACAGAGTGCCTTGATCTTGACTTTGACCTGGACGCGTAAGGGAACACCCGCCAGCCTAGCCTCTGAGGACCTCCATCAAACAGGCGCGGGCCAGCGCCGGTAGCCGGATTAGCGTTACTGGCCCGTGTCGCCTCAGGACGCGGCGATGACGATGTTCTTATGAATGGGCTTCCACCCGGCCTCGAGGAGCTTATCGACGTCGTAGCCGTCCGACACCAGTACCGTCTCAGCAACACCCACACCGCTTACATGGACGACCTCATGATCGTCCGTGAGATCGGAACAACCGCCCACCCACATGGCCTCAGCGTCTTGGCGTACGGCGACCACACAAGCCCTGCGGCCGTCGTCGCTTTTCGCTCCGAAATACCTGACCTCGTTGTGCTCGACCAGGAACCTCACGGTATTGGAAGGTATCTCGTCCTCCGGCCATACGGTGATCCCGGCAGGAAGTTGATCTTCCGCATCGGCTGGAGACTCAAGAGCGCTGATTTTCGGTGCTGAAGTGCAGCCCGCCAGTAGAAGTGCTGCGACAACTGCGGCTGCAAAAACTTGCTGTTTCATAGCGCTGCCCCCTCAGGCTCATGGTCACGTCAGCCTACTGCGTTGCTGCCTTACGTGTTACACCCATCGACCTCGAAGGTGATTGGGGGCGTTTACCTGCGGACTTTCCTCAGCCGCAGCCTGCGACGTACTGGGGCTTGCCCTGTGACTGGGCGGACACGCCGCCAAGGCTTGTGAGCGTGGCTGGTGTGCTGTTCCGCCGGGGCGGAAGCCACCAGCGTTGAGCCGTTACGCCGCCGACGCAACCGCAGGATCACGATCACAGTCAGTCCAATCCAGGCGAAAGCGGCAAAGAAGACCAGCAATACCGTGGGGACCGTGTCCATGGCTCATAGTAGGTGCTGGGGATGTCCGGTTCCCCTGTCCACTCAAAAGGTTTACTAACCCGTAACTGAGGTGGAGGGACCGTTATCTGCTGATGATCTTCCAGCCGGGGCCACGTGCCCATCACGGAAATGTACTCACGACGGTCCGGTCCCTGCCTACACCCACAGAGGTCCGTTTTGGCGGAGCGTATCAGATCCGGCCTGAGGTGCTTCCACGCCGCCGGGCGGCAAGAGCGGCGAGGTCTCGGATCAGCCGCTGCACCTCGTGCTCCCGGCCGGTAGAGGGCTTAGCCTGCTGTGCAGGCCGCGGCCGAACAAGGGAATTTTTGGGCGGGCCGGGAACCGGAGCTTTCCCGCCACGTGCTTCCTCCACCAACGGTGCCCTGCTCATACGTCCCCCCTGACGTAGTCATCTGCTGTCTGCAAGTCACTCTAGGAAGCCCGAGGGACAAAGCGGAAGCACGTTTGCCCCTTCTTGGGGAACAATTGTGTCGATTTTGAGTTTCCGCCCTACAAAGCCACTGCCTGCCCGGGGTGACGGGATGGAACAGGCCTTAAAACAGCGGCCAGGGCACCGCCGGCATCCCGCCACTCGGAGCCGGAAAACGCCCTGCTGAGCGCAGCCGGGCGCAACGCGCGGCAAGCGAGGCAATCTCGTCGGCGCTGAGCAGGCCCGCCAGGTTTCGGCCCAGCTCACCGTGAAGTTCCTTGCTGACACGATCGATGCCTTCGTGCTCCTCAGGGGTCAGAGCCTCGCCCAGCCACCCCCACAGCACTGTGCGCAGCTTGTGGTCACGGTGAAACGTGAGCCCATGGTCCACGCCGTGCCGGTGTCCGTCCCACATGGCAAGAATGTGATCGCCCTTGCGGTCCGCATTGTTGACGACGACGTCGAACACCGCCATCCGCCTGAGCGCCGGAGAGTCCTCGTGGACGAGGGCGACCATCCGCCCGTCCTCATCCTGACCTTCAAGAACGTGTTTCCAACCGGTCTTCGGCACGCCGTCCGACGCAACGAGGTCCACCGCGTTCTGGCCGGGGTCAGTGTCCTGCCACAGCTGCACCATCCCTTTACCTAAGGGACCATCGCGCAGCCAGGTGCGCGGCACCACGTTCCAGCCAAGAACCTCCGAAACCAGGTAGGCGGCAACCTCCCGGTGGGCAAGGAAACCATCGGGAAAATCCCACAGCGGTTTTTCCCCGGCAACCGGTTTGTAGACGACGGTCGCGTCGCCGATGGTCCCCACGAAGGTGGCGTTCGACGCCGTCGTAATGCGCCCGGTTAGCGTCAGCTCCGCGGTCATCAGGTCGGGCGCGGACATTATTACACCTCGGGCAGAGTGCAGACGTGGCCGTCGGCGTCTACCGGGTATCCGCAGAGCGGGCATGCCGGACGCCCGGCGCCCACGACCTCACGGGTGCGCTTGGCGAATGCGCGGGCGGTGCCAACTGGCATCCGCACCAGCAGCATTTCGGGCACGTCAGCCTCGTCCTGATCAAGGGCTTCGTCGCTGCCATCAGGGTCGATATCGGTGATCGGGTAGGCCTCTATGACGACCTGGGCGGTCGTCGGGTCCCAGCCTAAGCTCATGGCGCCGGCCCTAAACTGCTCATGAACGGCCTCGAGCTGATCATTGTCCACCAGTTCTATGGGAGTACCGGTGGGAACACTGTGGGGGTTGCCCTCCAAGGTCAGAAGCTGGTCGAGGATTTCGTCGATTTTCTCCGCGAGCAGAGCCGACTGTTGCTTCTCCAATGCGACACTTACGATTTGGGTCCCGGCCCGCACCTGCAGGTAAAACGTACGCGCCCCAGGAAGGCCAATGGTGCCAACAACGACCCGATCAGGCCAGGCAAATTCATGAACACGTGTAGGCATACGAGCATTTTAGGCACATGAGGTTCAGAGCGCCCTTTGCCCTGCACCGCCTCCCACCGGCGCGTCGCTCGAGTGGACGCCGTTCGACAGCCAGGACAGATCCCCAGCGTCGGTGTTGGTCGCGTACACGCTCGGCCGGCTGGCGCCGTAGCTGACGATCGATACGGAGGCCGGCCCAACGTTTATGCGCTGGAACAGGTCGAGGTGCATGCCCAGCGCGTCGGCGACGATGGATTTGATGATGTCACCGTGACTCACCGCCACCCATACAGCTCCCCGCCCGTACTCGGCCTCGAAGGCTGCATCGTGGCGGCGAATGGCCGCTACCGCCCGAGCCTGCATGGCAGCCATGGACTCACCGCCGGGAAATACGACGGCGGACGGCTGCGACTGCACAGCCGGCCACAGATCCTCCGTGGCGAGATCACTGAGCGTGCGGCCCTGCCACTCGCCGTAATCGCACTCGGTGAGGTCGGGGTCCACCGGCGCGTACGGAGAGCCGGCCTGGCGGTCGAGGATGAGCTGGGCGGTCTGCCGGCAGCGCTCGAGAGGGCTGGAAACCACCCCAACTACGGGCACGCCCGCGAGCCGCTCTCCGGTCAACGCCGCCTGCTCGCGGCCGACCTGGTCCAGGCCGACGCCTGCGGCCCGACCGGCCAGCAGCCCGGTGGCATTGGCTGTGGTGCGGCCGTGCCGCACGAGAAGAACTGTCGCCATCCACCCAGCCTAACCAGCGTCCCTCGGTGAAGCCCGCCGTCGCGCGCTTAATTGTGGCGCCGCGGCTACCGGTGCAGGCGCTCCTGCCAGTCTGCCGGAACCTTGTCCGCCGGTGCAGGTGCCGGCTGCTCCGGCGGCCTGGATTGAGGATCCGGAAGCCGCGGGCCGCGAAAGAACTTCTTCGTGGTGTGCTCGTAAAACCAGTCCTCCCCAGGTTCAAAGGACCTGATGACGGGGTGACCGGCCGTGAGGGCGTGGAGACTGGCATGTTGCGAGGGTGATGAATCGCAGCATCCAATGTGGCCGCATTGCGCACACCGGCGCAGGTGCAGCCACCATCCCGGGCCGTCACCGCCGAGGCACTCCAGGCACCCGGGTCCACTGGGTGTGGCGCCGAGGCTGATTCCTGGGATATGGCGCTCCTCCATGGGGTCCTCCATTTTCACCGCGCTCCGGTTCTGCTCAGGTCATCCTGCCTGCCCCGCATCGGGAGCTATTCTGACAGAGTCTTCGCGCCCTTGTCGCCGGTGTCCCACCGCGAGTATCGTGAGCGCCACCGAACCATTGAACCGGAAAGACAACGGCCATGGAGCACTCGGTTCCGATCATGCTGGTTGCCACGAAAGACCCGACCTCTCTGCGCATTCTTGAAGACGAGTTACGCCGGCGGTACGGTGCCGACTACGAGGTGGTGGCCTGCGCCGACCACGCCCACGGGCGGGCGGTGCTTGAGGGGCTCCGGCGCTGGAACCGCCCGGTCGCCCTCATCCTCGCATGCTACGGCCCGGCTGACCGGGGTGGACTCGATTTCCTGAGGCGTGCGTATGGCATCCACCCAGCCGCCAAGCGGGGTGTTGTGGTGACATGGGGTGACTTCGCCAGTGCCCCCACTGTGTTCCAGGCAGTCGGGCAGGGGTACGCCGAACTGGTGATCATACGTCCCGAACGTTCGCGCGACGAAGAATTCCATGGCGCGATCACTGACGCCCTCGACGACTGGCACCTGGCCCAGGGGGTTTCGTTCGAGGCCGTCCGGCTGGTCGGGGAGGTCGGCGACGAAAGGACTCATACGTTGCGCGACTCCTTGAGCCGGAACCACATCCCGGTGGGCTTCCACCCAGCAGGATCCGAAACGGCGCAGCGCACGCTGGAAAGCGTGGACCTGCGGGACCCCGTGCTGCCGGTCATGGTGCTGGATTTCACCGTTCCACCAATTGTCCTTGAGAACCCCAGCGACCTTGAGATCGCCGAAGCGATGGGGGTGACGCGGCCGCCGCCGGCGGACAAGATTTTCGATGTGCTGGTGGTGGGAGCTGGTCCTTCGGGTCTTGCGACCGCCGTTTATGCCTCCTCCGAGGGCCTGTCCACCATGGTGGTGGAGGGGGAAGCTGTGGGGGGCCAGGCCGGTACCAGCTCATTAATCCGCAACTACCCTGGCTTCTCCCGGGGTGTGAGTGGCGCGCACCTGGCCTACCGCTCCTTCCACCAGGCCTGGACTTTGGGCACTGACTTCCTGTTCCTGCGGAAAGTGGAGGGGCTCGAAAGCGAGGGGGCTTTGTACGTTGCTTCAATTTCGGATGGCAGCGTCGTGCGCTGCCGCACTGTCGTGGTGGCCACCGGAGTGGACTACCGCCGCCTCGGCCTGCCTCAGCTGGAGGATCTGGTGGGCAGGGGCGTCTTCTATGGCGCCACGGTCTCCGAGGCCCCGTCAATGGCGGGGAAGCACGTCTGCGTCGTGGGCGGCGGCAATTCGGCCGGACAAGCGGCGCTGCATCTGGCGAAGTACGCGAAGAAAGTGACGCTGCTGGTGCGCGGGCCCTCGCTGTCGGCCAGTATGTCGGAGTACCTCATCTCCCAGCTTGGGGCTACCCGCAACGTTGCTATCCGCTACCGCACCAGGATCGTGGGGGGCCGTGACCAGGACGGATTCCTTTCCGCCGTCAAAATCTCTGCAACGGGAGCGCATGAGTCAACCCCGAGCGAGGAAATTGAAGCCGGCGGCTTGTTCGTGCTGATCGGTTCGGTGCCGCGGACCGCCTGGCTGCCCGACGCCGTCGAGCGCGACCCCGCAGGCTTTCTGCGCACGGGAGTCAGCCGGGAGGTCAGCGACGCCGGGCCTGTCACGTCGGGGAGGCCTCCGTTGGCGCTGGAGACCAGCATGCCCGGCATTTTCGCCATCGGCGACGTGCGGGCCGGTTCGATCAAAAGAGTGGCTACCGCAGTCGGCGACGGGGCCACGGTGGTCTCGATGCTGCACACCTACCTCGCCGAGAACCCCCTGCCTGCCCCGCTCCCTGCCCCTGCTGAGGCACCCCTATCGGAGGAGTTGCCCGGCGATGCCGGCTTCAACTGAGGTCACACCCCTCATCCCGCCGATGCGGTGGCTGCTCTACGCCGCTGCATTTCTCGTGTTTCTTGCCGGGCTCGTGTTGTTCGTGTTTCCGCTCCGGACTGCGGAGTGGTTCGCATGGACAGTCAATCCGCCCATGACCGCGGTCTTCCTCGGGGCGGCTTACTGGGCGAGCGCTGGCCTGGAGGTGACAGGCGCCCGCTCAGCGACTTGGGATCTGGCGAGGCTGGCAGTCTGGCCCGTGTTCATCTTCACGACCTTGACTTTCGGAGTCACCCTGCTTCATCTCGATCGCTTCCACCTGTCCTCAGACACTGCCTTCCTTGCCCAGTTAGCCGCCTGGGCATGGCTGGCAATCTATGCCATTGTGCCCGTGGCCATGCTCGCCGTCAGCTGGATGCAGGTCCGGTCCCGGCCCCCGGCTACCAGAACCGCAACGGCGGGACGGCCCGTGCTGCCCCCGGCGCTCCGGTTGCTTTTGGCGGGAATCTCCGGGGTGCTGCTGCTATATGGCTTGGCGCTCCTGGCGATTCCCCTTCAGGCCGCAACCTGGTGGCCGTGGCCACTGTCCGAGCTCACCGCGAGGGCGATCGGCGCGTGGCTTGTCGGTCTTGGGTGGGCGGCCGCGCAGGGACAGTTGAGCCGCGACCTGAGCACCGTCCGGCCCGTGGCCGTAACGTCCGTTGCCTTCGTCATTCTGCAGGCGCTCGCACTGCTGCGGTACGGCTCCGCCCTGACCTGGTCAAGCGCCCCGGCGATCGGTTTCGTAACCGTGCTGCTTGCCATTGGAGTAGCGGGCGGATGGGCGCTCGCACTAACCCGTGACCGGGCAGCCCGAGCTAGGTAGAACAGCTGCGCATCACCCCTGGCGAGCCCAGGGGCGACGTGAACCGGGGACGACGAGGGGAGTCGCAGAGACAGCGCGGGACGCTTCAACCGGCAGCGGTTACGCGGACTCCGCCCACTGCCCCTGTCCAGGGCGTATCGCCCGGGCCGGGCAGCACCAGATGAGTGAAGACGTACGCCTCCTGAAGTTCAACGACTCGCGAAGAAGCGCCAGTGCAGTCCAGTGCAATCTCGGTAGGACGGAAGGGAGCGCCCGGATGCTCTTGTCCAACGGCGACCTTCGCTCCGGGAGCACCAACGCAGGCTGCGGTGACGGTGTACTGGCCGGCTGCGGGCACCTTCTCGGTTTTGCCAAAGCCCCGGACGGGGCCGTCCAGTGGCCCCACTTCGAAAAGGAGGGCCCGGCCCGGAGACGCCCGCAGGAGACGGTACAGCTCAGCGTAGTTCTTGGCCTCCTGCTCCAGGATCTGTGGGTCGCTGTAGGGCTTCGGTGCCCCTGTTGCCGGCGCCGAATCAGCTTGTGTCCGCACGGGCCCGGAGGTGGCGGCTGTTGTCTGTACGGGATCAGGGTAGTCATAGACACACGCTGATGTACCTGCGAGCAGGATCAGCGGCCACAGGGCAAACGCCCGCCGGTGCCCTGTGTTCTTCCTCGCCACACTTCCATAGTGGGCAAGCCTTCTGTTCAGTACAACCACCACCCGGCTAATTCGACCGCCGGGGCTTACTTCGACGTGAAGTCAGGGGTCTTTGGACACCGCTTATCTCTTGCAAGCGTGCCCCCTGCCGTCCATCCTTTCTGTAACCGTCATTGAAGCCTTGGTGAGGTGGCCGATGCTGCAGCTTGCCCCTGGCGTACGCCAGTTATCCGGATTCCCGCGCAACCAGATCAACATCTATCTGTTGGGGGACGTGCTTGTGGATGCAGGAACTGTCGCCGCGCGGAACCGCGTCCTTCGACAGGTCAAGGGCCTGGGCCTGCAGGCAAACCTCATTACCCATGCCCACCCGGACCACTTCGGCTCATCACGGGCCATCCGAGCCCGCCTCGGCATACCAATCTGGGCAGGCGCCGCGGACCGAGGGGCGATCCAAACGGGGACCACGGCGGCCGGAGAAGGTCGAGGATCCCGTTTCATGTCCAAAATTCCGCTGGCGCCGGCATGCCCGGTGGACAGGGAACTCAAGGAGGGGGACAGGGTGGCAGGGTTCACGGTCCTTGAAGTGCCGGGACACTCGCCGGGCCACATCGCCTTGTGGCGTGAATCCGACCGGGTACTGCTGTGTGGGGACGTCTTCTTCAACATCCGCCGGCTGTCCAGGCCTCCGAACTTCGTTACGTGGAAGCCTGAACTCAACCGGCAGTCCATGAAACGGCTGGCGGATCTGCGCCCAAGACTCGTTCTGTTCGGCCACGGCGCGCCAGCCGTTTACGGACCAGGGGAACGGATGCCTGTGTGATGACGACAACGCCGATTGCGGATTGCGCGGACTCTTTTCCCCGTTGCTGGCCTAGAAACTGGTCACCAGCTCGCCGAGCACCTCTTCGAGTCTTTGTGGATCTGTCGCGTCATAGTAGTGGGCCCCGCTTGCCCTGGCGATCTCCAGCAAAGTGGGGACATCCGCGTCAGGCCCGTAAGCGAGCGTAAAGACGAGCACCGGCGTCGAGTGGTTCTGGTGGCTTAACTGTTCTGCGAGCCCGCTGAGGTCTCCCGGATGCGTCGTATCGTTTTTGCCGTCGCTCAAGAGCACGATGGTGTTGATGTAGGTGTCCTTGTATTCCCTGGCCTGGTCGCCGGCGAAGCGGCTCACCGCCTCAAAGAGAGGCGTGGCATCGACGGCCTGGAGCTCGTTGAGCTTTGCGATGAGGTGGTCCTTGTTCGTCTTGAACGGGGCAACCGGGCTTACGACGCCGGGCGTCAAAGGGCCGTCCCCCACTTGGGAGAAAGCGGCAAGGCCAATTTCATCCTCACCCACAAAATGGTCCAGTGCTTTCAGAACGGCATCCTTCGCCCGCTGCAGCTTGGTCAGGCCGGGCTCCTGCACCATTGACTCCGAAATATCGAGCAGGAACAAGGCCCTGGCCCGCTTTCGGACCTCGGGGAAACTGCCCTGAAGGCCAGAAAGCACCTCCGACCTTGGCAGCGGCAGTGGCTGAAGCGTCTCCGCGTATCGGCCCACTCCGGCCACCCCGGCATCCAGCTTGCCCTGAATTGTGCGGTACCCGGACGCCTTGACAACCTGCTGGCCCTGCTCAGTCACCGCGAACGCAAGGAAATCCTGGGCCGCCAAGCGCTGCTGGCTATCCACCCATTCACCGTCAAGAATGACAGCCGGGTTGTCAGCCACGTGCACCCCGTCGGAGGGATAGATGGCACGGAGGGGCTCCCGGGGTGGGGGACCGGTTTGCTGGGCCTTTCCGTCCTCGCTGAATACTCCCCGGTTGTAATCCCAAACGGATTTTTCGTCCACAATCACTGCGGAGAGGAACTCTGCGACCTTCCCGGCGTCATCAGCCTCCCTCGCATGCCACAGGAAATGCTCGGGGGTGGCCATGTAGTGGCTGGTGCCCAATTCCACGGCGCGCACCTTTTCCTTCAAGGAAGGAGTATCCAGGTCCATGTCGTCCAAGCCCCCGACACTGCCCCCTGCGGCGCCGTAGGAAGCTGCCAAGGCCATCAAGCCCGACGTCGAGACCAGCGGACTCGCTTTGCCGAACTTGAATTTCCCCCAGTCGCCGTGGCCGAGGCGTTCCCAGACATCTTGATCCTCGGCCATCCGAAAGACTTCCGACCACGACGGCGCTTTGCTGTCCCAACCAAGGGTTTTAGCCATCGTCTCCGGCATGGCCACCACCACAGCACTCCTGGCAAGGCTCACCGCCTCCGACGGGACGGGGCTTCCGGCCGCGTCCAGGGCTGCGAGTTGCAGCCACGCGGAGGAGTCCGGCAGCCACACGGAGGGCTTGTCACCGGCCGGAACGCCGGGAAACAGGGCCGCTGCCTTGCCGGCGGCTACCCCCGACTTTTCCTCGGTAACTGCCGGCGTCACGCACTTGCCGTCCACGCTGCGGGGTTTCGCGGTGTACTCCGCCGCCAGGGCCCGGACCATCCCGGCGTTTTCCAGTGAAGTAAGGATCTTCAAGGGAATGCACGGAGCTGCGCCGGCGACGGCGGCGGGACTGTCCTGTGCCAGCGGTTCTCCTGCTGCTGGTGGGCTGCCATTACCGCCGGAAGTCCCACCTTCGCCTGAAGAGGCGGGGAAGATCAATGCCCGCAGCACAAATGCGCCGCCAACGATGAGAAGTGCCACCGTGGCCGCAGCAGCCATCCAGATCCAGCGCGGATAAGTCGGGTCAGATGCTGCGTGCCGGCGGCCCATGCTGTTTCCTTTGTAATCCGCCGGGTTTTCCCGGTGTGAGTCCAAATATTGAAACTGGCCCGCGGCAGTCACACCGCGGGTGCGCGTAGCCCCCGCCCGGATGCCCCCCACAACTGGATACGCACTTTGAGGATAACCCCGACGGGCGCAAAGGAAGTGCTTGTTTCCAAACCCGTGAGGTCGCGCACCTTATTATGAGCTTGTCATATTAATAGCGTAAAGTTGAGTCAGGCGTAGGGGCCCTCCTCGGCGCCGGGCAACCTCCCCACGTATTTGCAGCCGCCCGTAGGCCTAACTCCCGGTGACCACCGTCCCTTATGGGAAACAGCCTGCACCTACTGCGGCCGGCGACGCCGGCAAGCCCCCAATAACCAGGAGACACCATGACTCTGCAGTCCGAACTGACCGTAAACCAGGAATTCCAGGCGACCATCAGGAACAGTGTGCCCCGGGGAGGAAGCTACGTCAGCCTTCCCACCGACCGCGAAGCCTCACCCCGCCTTGAGGGAAGCTACGTCTCCCGTCCCGGCGCCCTTTCAGGCAGCGCCAACAGAGCCCAGGGCACCTACGTGACGCTCCACTCGGCTCCCTTGGGAAAGACGGAAACCAGCTACACCCGAATCGGCTAGTCCGGCAAAGCACCGGAAAGATTCCCGGCGCTGGCAGGAATCTCCTTGTTGAGAAGTTTCACTTCGCAGGCCCACAATCAAAGGGCCCTCATTTAGTACCGAAGTGAACAGGAGAGGGGGTGGTGGGCATGCCTGCCATCCACGCCACCTCTGGCCAACACTCACGTCTTCGGACGGGAGCCGCCCTGATGACGCTTGCCGGGTTGGCCTTCGTGGCATACGCCGCGGTTTTTTTGGTACTCAACTTCACAGGCGCTTTCCTGGAGTTGGGCATCGGCCCGGATCAGGTGGACAAGGGGAAAGCTGATGTTGAAGCGTTCAGCCCGCAGCTGTCCCACTACATCAGCCACTTGCACATAGCTCTGAGCGGCTTCATAGCCGCAACCGGGCTGGCCCTTGCAGGCCTGTCCTGGTACGGAGTCCGCCGGGGAGAACGATGGGCCCTCACCACAGCCCTTATCGTCTCGGCCGTGGGACTCGCAGTGGCAGTCCCGGCCCACTACCCCTGGGGCTTTGCCACCCTTGGGCACCTGGGCCCGGTGTATCTCGCCGTCCTCCTTTTGGTGGTGGGGGCAGGGGCAGCCTATAAGGGGATGCGAAGCTCACGAGAACCAGCGGACGCCTAAACGTCTTCCTGCCTGCTGTAGGAGGATCCCGAGGCGGTGCGTTGCAGAAGTCCGAAGTCCACCAGATAGCGGCGCAGCAGCACGACGTCGTCCGTATAGCTGAGCAGCCGCTCATTGACCTGCTTCTCAGTCAGGCTCTCGCCCGGCTCCACGGTTTCGCTGGCAATCCAGGCCAAAAGCTCCCGGCGCTCCGACAGGTTGGCCGGATACCTCTCGATCCTGCCCAGCCGCATGAAGCGTGCCAACCCGGTCTGCGCCTGCCGCCGCGGCTGCTGAGCCAAAAGGTCCCGGAAGATCGACTCAGGCGCAACCAGTTCGCCGTCGGCATTCCGCTCAACCAGCCCGGATTCAACGAGCGCTGCGAGCGCCCTGTTTCGCCGTTGGTCCTTAAGGCCGGCAAGCACCTCGGGGAGCTTAGCGCCGAGCACAATTTGCGCGTGGGCAGTCCGGGCGTCTGGGTTGGCAAGAGTAGCCACCACCCGCCGCCAGTGCGGTCCGCCGTATCTTGCCCCCTTCGTCACCGCATTTTCCTCAGCTCAGGTCCTTCAAAATGGAGCGCGCTTCAAGAATCCGCCGCGCATCCTCCTGGGCTGCCAAGGCAAGCGCACTCACCACCTCGCCCCTCATGTGGCCGGAGGCGGCAATGATTTCGCGGAGTTCTGACACTGTGCGCGGCGACACCACGGCGCGGTGGATCATGGCATGGCAATTGGGGCACAGCGGTACGAGGTCAGCCACCGGGTCAAGCTGGTACCCGCCCTCGAGCAACGCCGGGGGCGCTATGTGGTGCACGTCGATGAAACCGGTGCCAAGGTCGCCGTAGGCAGCCTCGAAGGAGAAACCGCACGCCGCGCAGGCTGTTCCGTGGAATGCCAGGCACATCCGGCGTGCGTCAGGGTCCTGCTCGTAGCGGCTCACCTCCACAGTGTTCACAGCGTCTGGCGGGTAAGTTCCGGGAACCAGCTGAGGGGGCTCTTTTACCGCTGGCCCGTAGTCCCGCCACAACCGGCGAAGGTCACGGTCCGCTCCGGGCGGAACGGCGAGGACTGCCTGAGGCATGGCGTCCCTCCACAAGTCTTCGGGGAGGGCTGCAGTGAGGACCTCAGGCCGTATTTGCTCACCAAACGGGAGGAGTGCATCGAAAGCGACCGTGACGTACCAGTCTGTCGCGGCAGGCTCATCCAACTGCCTGGCCTCGGACGCTTCGGACATAACGACGCCATGCCCTATGAGGCCGGTGCCGGCGTCGCTGCTGCCCTGCAGCAGGAGCCAGGCCTCGGCTCCCACGGGAATGTCCGAGTGGCAGCCAACGCTCCAGCATTCCAGGACCTTTCCGGACCGCGCGACCTTCTCGACGACGGCACGGTAGTTCCAACGGTTCCGCTTACTGGGGTCCCACCCCAGAATTACTGCAGCCACCAGTCACCTGTTCCAGACACGCCCGGGTTGCGGCCCCATGGATTATCCGCGGAACCTAGATGGGTTCCTTGGCGAGCGCCTTGGTCTTGGCCGGCGTTTCGCGTCCGAGGCGTTCATCGAGGGTGACGCGCAGCCTGGCTGCTGCCACCTGAACGCGATGCTCGGCAGGGGTGGTTTTCCGTTGCGCCGGTTTGGCGGAAGTGCCGGTTCGGGGAGTATGGACGAAGCGGTGTTCAGATGATGCAGCGCTCATGGTCCAGCCTCCTTGATCTTGCCCTCATCAGTTGTTCCATTCTCGCTTATGTTGCCACCTGAGTCCACGAACATGAACTCCTGGTCCAGGCGGTCCTCCTGCCCGTTGTCATCGCTGGTGTCCTCACCTGCGACGTTTTTCCAGGCGATGTCGAATAACTCGAGTTCCTCGGTACGTGCCAGGTCGCTGCGTGCCAGGACTTCCAGGGTTGCCAGCCCCAAAGCCTTTGTACCTTCGTCCTCGTCCAGTGCCCGGTCCAGCGCCCACTGCGTTCGGCGCCACCATTCAGCACGGCTGTCCGCTTCTGTCTTCTGCTGCAGCGCCTGGGCATCCGCTTCCCGCTTTTGGTCCAACGAGGTCTTGTCTGCTGCCGTGCGTTGCTTGAGTGTGCGCCAGTTGATGTAGAAGGCGAGCAGGGCTGCGACGAGGACAGCCAACGGACCTAAACCGGCGAGGATAACCCACCAGTCGGCTGGCCCCGAGTGGACCACGACATCAAGCGGGCTGGGGGACGGGGCGGGAGTCACCCGGTCAGCCTATGCTGCCGCGGGGGTCGCGCCGGGGAGGAGCGCGGCCGGAAGACCCCTCGTTGGCCGCCGAGGCAGCCTTTCGCAGGCTCCTGCTAGTTGCCGGATACCTGCGACAGGACTTCGGCTGCACCTTGTGCAACCGTGACGACATCGAGGCCGCTGTCCCGCACAGCTTTCATGTCTGCGTCCAGAACTGCAGTGTCCGTGGTGTAGACGCTGCCGCCTATGTTCCCGCCCACCCCGTGATAGGACAGGATCAGCCAGGCGTTGTTCGCTTTGGCGGAGTCGATCCAGCCCTGCACGGTTTCCGTGGTCGTCGTCGCCTCAACGAACTTCACCCTCAGGTTGTAGGGGTTGTAGTTGGTGCGGGTGTTGAAGCCGGAGTCTTCCGTCCCGTCGTCATCAAAGGCGCGGTGATTGGTATACAGGTGGCGGATTGCTGCCAGGGTCGAGTCGCTGTATTCGGCATAGGGGAAGCGAAACTGGTGGCCGCTGACGGGCCGAACATCTGCCGCAACGCGGCCTCCCGTGGCACTGCTTGTCGATACCGGCAATCCCCCTAATCTTCCTGTTGAAGCCCCCGTTTCCGGCCCGGATTACCCATGAGGTGTCAGCGCCGGGAGACGAGCACAGGACCCTGCGCGTGGTGAAGTACCGCGTGGGCGATGGAACCGATGGTTTCCCTGACGAGCCCGCGGCCTTGTGTACCAACAACCACGATTGAGGCGCCCCGTGAGGCATCGAGGATGGCATGGGGGATGGAGGTGTCAGTGAGCAGCACTTCCTGGATGTCTGCCGCGGGGGCGAGTGTGCGTGCGGCCTGGACGGCGGACCGCAGGGCTGCCTCGGGGGCGGCTCCTGCTTCCGTGCCGGCGTGGAAGCGCTGGTAGCCGCCGGGGATGTGCCGGACATGAACGACGGCGAGTCTCGCCCTGGTTGCCGACGCCAGGGTGCACGCATCTTCCAGCGCAACCGGTGAACCTCCTTCATCAACAGCAACCACTACCGGACCATCCGGGCGGAGGTCTGGGCGGATGACAGCGACGGGACAGGAGGCCGTGGCAGCCAGCTCCAGGCTGACTGACCCTACGATCAGGCCCAGGAAGCCGCCGAGGCCCCGGCTTCCCACCACCACCATTTCCTGGCGCGCGGATATACCGGCGAGTTCCTGGGCGGGAAGGCCATGCAGCAGGGTGCAGTCAACCGCCAGCCCCGGCTCGGCAGCGTTGGCAAGGCTGAGTCCTTCCTCGAGGATGGCCTCGGCGGAGCGTTCCAGCCCGCTGTCTGAGACACCGGGAACAGGACCGAGGTGCCTGGTCAGCAGTGGCCATATGGAGCAATGCACCACATGCAGCACCCGGCCCCGAAGGCGTGCCTGCCGCGCTGCCCAGCGGACAGCCTCTGCGGCGGGGGTCGAACCGTCGTAGCCGGCAACTATGGCCCGTGCCTCCTGCATGGCTCCTTCGTGCTCCTGATGGTTGCTGCCTTTGGTTTGCAGGGCTTCCCCCAGTATCTACCCGCTGTCCTTCCCAGCGACAGCAAGTGCCTGACTTCGTGGCTGTTATGGCCGCCAGGCAGGCTGTTTCTTCTTCCTCGCCCGGCGGCAGGAGAGTACGCTTATATGACCGTTTAGAAGCATGCGGCCACCATCGCTCGCTGGGTGTGGATGCCCCGGCAGTCCGGAGCCTGCCCCGTGGCCGTTCACATTCTTCCTGGCACTCCCGCCGTCAAGTTCACTTTTCCCCGCCCGGCGACTCCTGCAGGGCCGTCCAAGGCGTCTTTTCTGCCGGCAACCTCAGCCGGCAAATTCACCCCCAACAATTGAGAGGAGTTTCAATGGATCCTGGAGCAGCATTGGCGCTGATTGCGGGATACATTGCAGCCGCATTTGGTGTTTTTCTTCTGTACTCGCCGGTGCTCCTGCTTGCGGTGGGTCTGTTGCTGGCCGCAGGCGTCCTGCAGCTGCTGGCCTGGCCCTTCCTCATTCTGGTCCGGAAACTGCGCCGCAAGCCCGAACCGCCACAGGACGCATCGTGGCTCCTGCACTGATCCGGAATCTGACGGGGGATAGGGGCGTCGAGGGGCCGGCTGCGCCTTGACCCCAACAGCAGCACGAGCACCGGGAGCGCCATGCAAGCGGAAACCAACCAGAGGGTCATGGATTTTTTCGACCGCTATGCCTCCGCCCTGCTTGCCCGCGACGAAGTGGCGATGGGCCGGCTCTACGCCGTTCCCTCGCTGATCGTTTTTCCCGGGCACTTGCTCGCCGTCACGGAGCAGCGGCAGACAGAGGAGTTTTTCGCCTCCTCGTGGATGCAGTACGAGGGTGTCAATGACGTCGACAAGCAGGTGGAGGTGCTGGCCGAGACGCCAGGCAGTGCCTGGGCCGCTGTCACCTGGTCCTACCGGGGCCACGCCCGCGAACGGTTCTGCTACCAGCTGGTGGACGGCGCCGGGGGCTATCAGGTGGCAGTGCTGACCCTGATGGCACTCGACCAGGAGCAGCCCGGGAGTCAGGCGCAGTAGGGGCCGCAGCTGGCGGCCGCCAGGCTGATACCGGGGCGGACGGTTCACACTGCCGTCCGTTCGTCAGTATGCTTACTATTACCCGTACGCTGCTGAACAGAGAGGCATCACCATGACGGAACAGAACCTGCCTGACGACGAACTTGAAATTGTCGAAGAGAACGACGTGCTCCTCGACGAGACCCCGGGCGCGGCCTCATCCTTTGAACTGGATCCCTTGACCAACGGTGAACCTGACAGCTACCCCGGCGCTGCGGAAAACAACCCGGACCGCTGGCAGGAGGACCCGCTGCTTCAGGATGAGGTTTCCGGCGAGGAGGAAGATTTCCTCAGCGACCAGACCCTGCGGGATGACATGAAAGCAACCCGCGACGGGGCTGGGGACGAATTGCCGGCGAGCACGCCCACCCTTGGCGAGGCGGTGGCCGACGTCGACTTCGGCGAGGACCCCACCGGCCGGGAAGCCGATGCCAGCGACGATCAGGAAAACTTCGGCGGCTCGCCCCTGAGCGAGTTCGATCCCGACGACCTGGAGCGCTAAAACCCGCGGCAGGGCCGGCAAAAGAAACCACGCCCGCTCTGGCCGAAAAACGAAACTGCGCTAAAATAATAAGCAGGCTGATGAATATCGGTTGGCCGGGTCAAGACTGAAGGAGTTTCACATGAACTTGGGAAGCATGATCAGGAATGCCGCTGGACGGTTCGCCGGCAGGTCCGGCACCACCGGGACAGTCCGCGGCACCGGAATGAACACAACAGGGCGGACGCCCAACACCACCGGGGCCATGGGCGGCAGGGCCGGAACCGGCGGCATGGCCGGCAAAATCATGGGCATGCTCAAGCGGCGCTGACCCATCACAACGAACCACGAAGCAGGTCCCGGATGATTCCGGAACCTGCTTTTTGGTCTCCCGCAGACATGCGTGAACTCGTTGTCCTGGGCACCGCCTCCCAGGTACCCACCAGAACCCGCAACCACAATGGCTACCTGCTTCGGTGGGACGGCCAGGGGCTGCTCTTCGACCCCGGCGAGGGAACCCAACGCCAAATGATCCACGCAGGCGTATCCGCAACACACATCACCCGGATCTGCCTGACGCATGTGCACGGCGACCACTGCTACGGCTTGCCCGGGGTGCTGTCCCGCATGGCGCTGGACGGCGTGGCCCACCCCGTCCATCTCCATTACCCGGCGTCCGGAGAGGACGTGGTCCGGGCGCTCGTGTCCATCAGTTCGCCCGGAATAGACCTAAGGCTTCATCCGCACGGCGGCAACGGAACGGTGGCCGAAGGGCTTGAGGTCCGGGCGCTGAACCACCGCCTTGAAACGTACGGCTACCGGCTCCTCGAACCGGACAGCCGCAGCTTGCTCCCGGACCGTCTGGCGGCGGCAGGGATCCACGGGCCGGACATCGGGCGGCTGCAGCGAGAGGGCACGCTGGCGGGGGTCCATCTCGCCGACGTCAGTGTCCCACGGCCCGGCCAGCGCTTCGCCTTCGTCATGGACACCGCTCCCTGTGCGGGGGCTGAGGAGCTGGCCGACGGCGTGGACCTCCTCGTGGCCGAGTCCACCTTCAGCGACGACGACGCCGCGCTCGCCGGCAGGTATCTGCACCTGACTGCGGGGCAGGCGGGGAAGCTTGCAGCCGACGCCGGTGTTGACACGCTTGTGCTCACGCACTTTTCGGCAAGGTACGACGACGTCAGCGAGTTGGTGGCGCAGGCGGACTTGCGCGCCGCGGGCACAAAGGTGATGGCGGCCGAGGACCTGGACCATATCGCCTTTCCAAAGCGCCGGCGGTGGCATGCCAACCCCGTGCCGGGCAGCGGGGACGGCGTGGGGCTGCTGATTGCCAAACACCTGCAGGGGGTAGAGAGTGAACTATCCGGCATACCGCCCGGGCGCAGCCGCCCAACCTCTCGTGGAGGTCGACAATGAGCAAAACTTCCGAAGAAGTCTTCGACGCTACTCCTGAAGGAAAGGAACCCGAGCTCAAACGGGTCCTCGGCCCCAAACTCCTCCTGCTCTTCATCGTGGGCGACATCCTCGGCGCCGGTGTTTACGCCGTCACGGGGACCATGGCCGGAACGGTGGGCGGCATCGTGTGGCTGCCCTTCCTGCTGGCCTTCGTGGTGGCCACACTGACCGCCTTCTCCTACCTGGAACTGGTCACGCAGTACCCCCAGGCCGCCGGGGCTGCCCTCTATACGCACAAAGCATTCGGGATCCACTTCGTCACCTTCCTGGTGGCCTTCGCCGTGGTTTGTTCGGGCATCACCAGCGCCTCCACCTCCGCCAACGTCCTGGCCCAAAACCTCTTCGGCGGGTTCGAGATCAACGGCTGGATGGGACTTCCCGGGCAAGGTGTCATCACCGCCGTCGCCATGGCCTTTATGCTGCTCCTGGCCATCATCAACCTGCGCGGCGTGGGGGAAAGCGTCAAGTTCAACGTTGTCCTCACCCTGGTGGAAATGATCGCGCTGTGCATTGTGATCGGCGTCGGCTTCTTCGTGATGTCCCAGGGCACCGGAAACCCCGGCGAGATCCTTGTCTTCAGCGACTACCAGGACAAGGGATTGTTCCTGGCCGTTACGGCCGCCACCTCCATCGCGTTCTTCGCCATGGTGGGCTTCGAGGACTCCGTGAACATGGTGGAGGAAACCAGGAATCCGGAAAAAATCTTCCCGCGCACCATGCTGACCGGGCTGGGAATAGCTGTACTCCTCTACATGCTGGTGGCTGTCTCGGTGGTCAGCGTACTGACGCCAACCGAGCTTGAGAACATTCGGGAAGCCGAAGGAGCCGCGCTTCTTGAGGTGGTCCACAAAGGTTCGCCCGACTTCCCGATAGACAGGATCTTTCCGTTCCTGGCGGTCTTCGCCGTAGCCAACACAGCACTGATCAACATGCTGATGGCCAGCCGCCTCATCTACGGAATGGCACGCCAGCACGTCCTGCCGCGTACCCTCGGAAAGGTCCTGCCGGGCCGCCGTACCCCGTGGGCCGGCATCGTCTTCTCCACCGTCCTGGCGCTGGGACTCATCCTGTACGTCACCAGCGATCCGGAAAGCAACATCGTGGCCAACCTGTCCGGGACCACTGCCTTCCTGCTGCTCTGCGTCTTCACGGTAGTAAACGTTGCCTGCCTTGTACTGCGCCGCAAGCGGGACCCCAACCGCAAGGTGTTCTTCACCTCGCCCGGGCAGTTGCCGCTGGTGGCGGCCCTGCTGTGCGCTTTCCTTGCCGGCCCATGGGTGGGCAGGAACGTCATCCAGTACCAAATTGCCGGCGGTCTGATGGCCATCGGCGTTGTGCTCTGGTTTGTCACATGGCTGATAAACCGGAGAACGAACCACGAGGAAAGGCTTAACACATGACAGCTGCTGCAGAAACAACTGTCGCTTTGGACGGACGCTTTGCCCGGGAACTGCCCGAGCTGGCGGTTCCCTGGCAGGCAGAGGAAGCACCTGATCCAAAGCTGCTGGTTCTCAATGATGCGCTGGCAGGGGATCTGGGACTCGATCCGGAATACCTTCGGTCCGCGGAGGGCGTACGCCTCCTCCTCGGAAACCACGTTCCGGAAGGATCGACGCCGGTGGCCCAGGCCTACGCCGGCCACCAGTTCGGCGGCTACTCGCCCCTGCTCGGCGACGGCCGCGCACTCCTGCTAGGTGAGCTGACGGGCCCGGACGGCCGGCTGCGGGACATCCACCTGAAAGGGTCGGGCCGCACTCCCTTCGCCCGTGCCGGGGACGGGCGGGCCGTCGTCGGACCCATGCTGCGCGAGTACCTCATCAGTGAGGCGATGCACGCACTCGGCATCCCCTCAACGCGCTCCCTTGCCGTCGTGGCCACTGGCCGGCCGGTGCGCAGGGAGACCATGCTTCCAGGGGCGGTACTGACACGGGTGGCCAGCAGCCATCTGCGCGTGGGGAGCTTCCAGTACGCACGGGCCACCGAAAACATGGACCTCCTGCGCCGCCTGGCGGACCATGCGATCAGCCGGCACCACCCCCAGGCCGCAAACGCCGAAAACCCGTACCTGGCGCTCTTCGAAGCAGTGGTGTCCACCCAGGCGGAACTGGTGGCCCAGTGGATGCTGGTGGGATTCGTCCACGGCGTGATGAACACGGACAACATGACCATCTCCGGGGAAACCATCGATTATGGGCCCTGCGCTTTCATGGACGCCTTCAACCCGGCCGCGGTGTACAGCTCCATCGATGTGGGCGGGCGTTACGCCTACGCCAACCAGCCGGTTATCGCGGAATGGAATCTGGCCCGCCTGGCCGAGGCCATGCTGCCACTCTTCCATGAAGACCAGGAACAGGCCGTTGCCCCGGCGGTGGAAGTACTTGGCAAGTTCCGCCGGCAATACAGTGACGCCTGGTTCGCCGGCATGAAAACCAAACTCGGCCTGGCGGAAGCCCCGGCCGGAAGCGCGGAGGCCGAAGAGGCCTCGGAGCTGGTGGACGGGCTGGTGGCCCTGCTGAAGGACGGACCGATCGACTACACGTCCTTTTTCCGCAACCTCTCGCACGCGGCCAGGGGCAACGACCGCCCCGCCCGCGGAATGGTTCTTGACCTGGCGGCCTTCGACGCCTGGGCCGGGCGGTGGCGCGCCCTGCAACCGGACGGGGACCTGATGGACACGGTCAATCCCGCCTACATCCCGCGCAACCATTTGGTGGAGGAAGCGCTCGCCGCAGCAACGGGGGGAGACCTTGATCCCTTTACCCGGCTCCTGGACGTGGTCAGTGCCCCGTTCAATGAGAGGCCCGGGCTGGAACGCTATGCCGAAGGAGCGCCGGAGGACTTCGGCAGCTACCAGACCTTCTGCGGGACCTGAAAATCCCCACATGGTGCCGGAACCAGGGGAGACCCGATGAAGCAAAACAGGGGCGGCAGCCGGGATTAATCCCGTCTGCCGCCCCTGTTCGGGTGGTGTGACTATGCTACGCGGACGAAGGAAGCGCCGCCGAGCCAGCTGATGGAGTGGACCTCGGTCTTGAAGCCGTCCACGCCGCCGCTGACAACCTGGCCGTTGCCGGCGAAGACGCCAACGTGGCCTGCGGTGATAACCAGGTCACCGGGAGCCGGGGTGGCAACGGTGGTGCCGTACTGGTAGAACTGGCCGGGAGCGAGGTCGCCAACGCTCTTGCCAACTGCGCGGAGTGCCTTCTCCACCATGGCGGTGCAGTCCTGCTGGACGCCCAACTGGCCGTAGGCGTTGGCCAGGATGGCTGCGCCGGTGCCCGTGCCGGTGGCTGCGGGAGCTGCCGGGGCAGGTGCAGCCGGAGCAGGTACGGCAGCCGTGGAGGCGTAGGACAGGTTCATGCCGGTGTTGGCAGGAGCGGCAGCCTTGGCGGGAGCCGGGGCGGCGGCCGGAGCAACTGCAACGGAGCCGGCACCGGGGATCTGGATCTGGTCGCCGGGGTAGATGATGGCGGTGATCGCCAGGCCGTTGGCGGCCAGGACGTCGTTCAGGGCTACGCCGTGGGCTGCCGCGATGGCACCGAGGGTATCGCCGGAAACAACAGTGTGGACGTTGGCTGCGGCTGCTGCCGGGGCGGCCACTGCAGCAGCCGGTGCTGCGTAAGCCTGGGTGTTAGTGGTCTCGGTGGTGTCCGGACCGGTTACGCCTGCGTGTGCCGGGGCGCCGACACCGAAGGCAATGCCGGATGCTGCTGCAACGGCGAGCGCCGGGCGGCCAAGGGACTTGGCTGACACAGCCAAGCCCTGGAGCGCGATTGAGCGGGCCGGAGTCGCGCGGTGACGGGCGGTGATGGAATTTTTTGACACGGTTGATCGCCTCTCCCATGCCTGCGGGGTGAGCTGTCGGGTTCGGGTTGGAGATACCCGGCCGGGAGCACATCCGGAAAAAGCGGAGGTGCTATCGACTTAACCCCAAGGCCTCATATGAGGCCGCGGAAACTTGGTTCCCCCGTCCCTGCCAGCTGAAGAGCGTTGGTTCCCGGGTCAGTGGCAGGGCTCGGCATACTGAGGGGAATGTCCCGTCTGGGAGGGACACCTGAAGACCCTAACCCGCGCGGGGCCCCATTGTCACGTTTGGGTAACATACGAGGTGCTTCTACCGCATTCCGCAAACGACTGGATGGTTGCAGCACCCCAGCCTGACCTTGCGAGATAGGCGCGCCGGAGATGTGGCTCGTGTTCTTTGTCACAGACCTATAACCTCGGCGTGAAACAGGCCGCCCTGGGATTCCGCGGCAGGAGCATATCGGGCTGGAAGGAAGGCTCCGGAATTCGGCCAGGCAACCGGGGCCCAGCGTGGCAGGCACGGCCTGGAACCGCTCCGGTGACGGGGAACAGGCACTGACCGCGCGTAGGCTTTTGCCATGCCTGACTACGAAAGGTTCCGGATCCTGCTGGAGGAGGAGCGGGAGCGCAAAGTTGCTCTCCTCCCGGCCCTCCGCGAGGACATCGCCTCGGCAAACTCGGCCCGGCAGGACTCGAATGTGGATGACGAGCATGACCCCGAAGGCGCCACCATCGCCTTCGAGCTGTCCCAGGCTTCGGCCCTGCTGCAGCAGAGCAGTGCCGGGCTCCACCAGGTGGACGCAGCCCTGGCCAGGATCGCCGCCGGCACCTACGGCACCTGCGCCGTCTGCGGTGAAGCCATTGCCGAGGGCAGGCTGGAGGCAAGGCCGTGGACGCCGTTCTGCATCCGGCACGCCGCGCCAGGCCGCCGATGACCAGCGGCAGGGAGCAGGTGGCGGCTGCCGCCGCATTTATTGACCGCACCCTGCAGAATGAGGGCGCCTGGTACCGGGCGGACGACGTCGAGGCCCGGCTGGGCGGTCAGCTGGCCTCCTACGGTTCTTCAGTGGGCGCTGTCCGGGGAACGGTCCGCGACGCCCTGCGCAAGTTCAAGGATTTTGATCACGACGGCGTTATGCAGCTCGCGTCCGCCCTGTGGGGCCAGCCACGGCCCGGCTCAAGGGCCGTTTATGAACGCCGCTTCGCCGCCGTCGTCCTGCTGCAGTCCAAAGTGTCACTCCTGCGCCACACGGACCTGACCCGGGTTGAGGGCTTCCTGCGGACTGCCGCGACCCAAGAACTGGCCGGCCCCCTGCTGGCCGATGTTGTGGCGCCGTTTTTGGCACGGCTTGACGGACGCGGGCGGCAACGTGCCAATGTCGTCCTCGCCCGCTGGCTGACGGACCCGGACAGCCAGTTGCGCCGCGCAGCGGACTATCTTGAACAGCATTCAGAACCCGAAGCCCCACCACAAGGAGACACCCATGAACGGACCCTTTGACCTTGAACGATTCGTCCACGCCCAGGACAGCGGCGGAACGTACGACCAGGCACTGGCGGAACTGCAGATGGGCAGTAAGTCCGGCCACTGGATGTGGTTCATCTTTCCCCAGCTCGCCGGCCTGGGACAGAGCGACATGTCCCGCCGGTACGCCATCAGCTCCCTCGCTGAAGCCCGGGAGTACCTGGACCATGAGGTGCTGGGCCCGCGGCTGCTCGACTGCGCCCTGGCCCTTACCAACCATGCAGGCCGCACCGCAGAGGACATCCTGGGCGGCATCGATGCCCGGAAGCTGCACTCGTCCATGACGCTGTTCCTGCGCGCGGCACCCGGCGAAACCGTCTTCAAGACCGTCCTGGCCAAGTTTTTTGACGGACAGCCGGACGCCGCGACTGATGAGCTGCTGGCGGGCCAGGACGCGACCTAGAATTTCGAACAAAAGAGCCGACGGCGGTGCCTGCGCTTCCTGCGCAGGGCACCGCCGTCGAACATACCCGGCAGCGCCGGGCTACGGCGAGGGGCTGCCGCCGTTGACGTTCAGTGTTTCCCCGACGACGTAGCTTGACTCCGGCGAGGCCAGGAAGACATACGCCGGGGCGAGCTCGGCCGGCTGGCCTGCACGGCCCAGGGGAGTGGACTGTCCGAACTCCGGCAGTTCCTCCTTGGGCTGGCCGCTGCTGACCTGCAGCGGAGTCCAGATGGGCCCGGGGGCTACGGCATTGACGCGGATGCCCTTGGGCGCGAGCTGCTGGGCCAGTCCCTTGGTGAAGTTATTGATGCTGGCCTTGGTGGTGGCATAGTCCAACAGCGTGGGTGATGGGTTGTAAGCCTGGATGGAGGTGGTGTTGATGATGGTGGAGCCCGGCGGCATGTGTGGGAGGGCAGCCTTGGTCAGCCAGAACATGGCGTACACGTTCGTCTTCAGGGTGTGGTCGAACTGCTCGTCCGTGATGTCGGTCAGCTCCTCCTGGGCCACCTGCTTCCCGGCGTTGTTCACCAGGATGTCCACTCCGCCCAGCACGGCCACGGCGGTGTCCACCACTTCACGGCAAAGCACCGGGTCCTTCAGGTCGCCGGGCACCTTGACGGCCTTGCGGCCGGCGGCTTCGATGAATCCTGCGATGCGGGCGGCGTCCTCTTCCTCCTCCGGGAGGTAGGACAGGACGACGTCGGCCCCTTCCCGGGCGAAGGCGATGGCTGTGGCTGCACCGATACCGGAGTCCGCGCCAGTCACGATTGCCTTCCTGCCTTCGAGCCGGCCCGTACCGCGGTAGGTTTCCTCACCGAGGTCCGCTTTGGGTTCCAGCTCCGCGTCCAGGCCGGGCTCGGGCTGGTCCTGCTTCGGCGGGGAAATTGTCTCGTAGGCGGTGACCGGATTGCGGAAGGTGTACTGGTCTGTCATGGTGGTCCTCCTGTTGGATCGGAGTGGAACACGAGAAAGCTAAGCATGCTTACCGTTCCAGCCTAGGCAATCAGCCCGTCCCTGCCAACCCGCTCCGTGTTCCTGGCCCAGCCCCCGTTCAGTCCCGCTGAACCTCGACGAGCCTGACCTCCGTGATGCCGCCGGAGTCCACCGCCGCCGTCATGTAGGTGCAGGCAGGCTGGCGGCGCCGGTCTGTAGGTGAGCCGGGATTGAGCAGCCGCAGGCCTCCAGGGGCTGTGGTGTCCCACGGGATGTGGCTGTGCCCGAAGACCAGCACGTCAGCATCCGGGTAGAGCGCCCCGCACCCTGCCTCCCGGCCTTTCGCCGGGCCGGTCTCGTGCACCATGGCGAAGCGGACTCCGTAAAGCGTTGCGGTTGCCGTTTCGGGCAGCCTGGCGCGGAGGCCGGCGCCGTCGTTGTTGCCGTACACGCCGATCAGCCGCCGGCTTCGCCGCTCAAGCTCGTCCAGCAGGTCCACCGTCACCCAGTCGCCCGCGTGGAAAACCACGTCAGCATTCCCGACGGCGGCCCACACCTGCGCGGGGAGCGCCCTGGCGCGTTTGGGCACGTGGGTATCGGCGAGCAGGAGAAGATTCAGCGGCATGGGGAAATCCTGCCATGCTGCCGGTTCGGATTGGCCCTTTCCGGCCCTGTTCCCCGGAGGCAGACAGTCGTAATCTGGGGCTGGAGGTGATAGCCATGGAGGCAGCACAGGGCGACAGGATCATCGTTCACGGAAGGACCGTCGGTGCAACGGACCGGCACGGGGTGATCCTCGAAGTCCGCGGCAAGGGCGGAACCCCGCCATACCTGGTCCGCTTTGACGACGGCCACGAAACCGTCATGTATCCCGGCGGTGATTTCGCCGTCGAACGCGGAAACGGGCAGTAGCGCCGCAGTGTGATGCGCCGCTCCACCTGTCAGACTGGAGCGATGGATCACTTCCCGGCTTCAACACAGTCCTCCACGCCGCCTGTCCGCACCGGCCCCCGCGACCCCGGCGATGCCTGGGTGGAAGGGGAACGGGGCCGGTACTGGGGCAGATTCGGCGCCGCCGGGGTGCTTGCCTACGACCCTGCCAAAGGCGTGCTCCTGCAGCACCGCGCCATCTGGAGCCACAATGGCGGCACCTGGGGACTGCCGGGCGGGGCGCTGCACGAAGGCGAGGACGCCGTAGCGGGCGCCCTGCGTGAGGCGTTTGAGGAAGCAGCGGTGCCGCCGGAGAGCGTCGAGGTGCTCTTTACGTCGTTGCTGGATCTGGGCTACTGGTCCTACACCACCGTGGTGGTGCTGGTGACGGAGCCGTTTGATCCGGTGATCAGCGATCCGGAGAGCATCGAACTGCTGTGGATTCCGTTTGCTGATGTGGAACACCAGGAGCTGCATCCCGGTTTCGCGGCGGCATGGCCGGGCCTCCGGGAACGGCTCGCCTCCGGAACCTAGCCCGGACGCCCGGTCAGTAGTCCGGACCGTATTCGGCGGTCACCAGGATGGGCAGGTGGTCCGAGTTCCCGCGCGGGAGGGTCTCCACGCTGGTGATGTCCAGCCCCAATGAGGTGGCAAAGTCGAAATGGCCCTTGAATACCTTGTAGCGGGTGTACGTGCGCCGGTTGCTCAGCGACAATGCGTAGCCTGAATTTTTCATGTGGACATGCAGGTTCTTGGTGAAGAACGGGTAATTGAAGTCGCCCACCATCAGTGTCATCAAACCTTTGCCCATGGTCAGGAGTTCGGCGTGGGCCGCGTGGATCTGCTTCCGCCGCAGCGAGTTGGAGGCCGTCAGGGGCGCGGCATGGAAGGAACCGATCACCAGTTCATGCTGCGTTTCGTTGTCCATCACCCGGGTGCCGATAAGGCGTTCATGCGCCGGGGCCAGCACCCTGTCATGCATGGACTTCTTCAGCGCAAAGGACTGCGTGTCCAGGGCGGTGAACCGGCTGGTGCGGTAGTAGATGGCGAGCCCGAGCCGGTTCGCCTTGGTGGCGTCCGCGAGGTGAAGCGGGCCCAGGGTCTCCGGAAGGTCGCTGGAATCCACCTCCTGGAGGCAGAGCGCGTCAATATCGTGGTTCCGGGCCAGGGCAAGGAGCTCTCCGCTCGCCTTGTGCTCGCGGAGGTTGTAACTGATGACGCGCATGGAACACCTCTTCCGAGGGTTGCTGACAGGACCAGTTCCTGAGTCTACCCAGAGGACAGGTCCCGGGCTCCAAACATTTCACCGCGTCGGCCAGCGTCTCCAGGAGCGGTTCCGGGGCTAAACGATAGAGTTATTGCCACTTCACTGACATCTCCTGGAAGGGCCAACGTTGTCCGCTGATCTGCCTGAACTGGCCGAGGGAAATTTCTACTACCAATCCCTGGGCGGTGGCCGCTTCCGGTCCACCATCCACGCCCAGGGCGCCTGGAACGTCCACGAGCAGCACATGGCGCCTGCGTCCGGGCTGATGGCTGACAGCCTTGAACGGCACCAGCCGCGCACGGACATGCGGATGGCCCGGCTCAGCTACGAGATTCTGGGCCTGATTCCCGGCGGCGAATTCCGCATTGACACCACCACCCTGCGGCCTGGACGGACCATTGAACTGCTGCAGGCCGAGCTGGTGGCCGCAGGCCGGACGGTCATCCGGGCCACGGCCTGGCGGATGATCACCAGCGACACCTCCGACGTGGCCGCAGTGGAAGACGCCGGCATACCCGGACCCGAGGAGTGCAAGCCCTACGACGGCGGGGCGGTGTGGCCGGGCGGCTACATCCGTTCGCTGGAGATGCGCGTGGCGGAAGGGCACCGGCCGGGCGCCGGCAAGGTATGGCTGCGCACTGACCACCCCCTGACGGACAGCGCTGACAGCGGCGACCTCGCCCGGCTGATGGGGCTGGTGGACACTGCCAACGGCATCGCCGCCCGGGTGCCGCCGGGGAAGGACAGCTACGCGTTCCCCAACCTCGACCTGCAGATCCACATGTACCGCCGCCCGGCGGGGGAGTGGCTGGGGCTGGACAACGCCGTCTCTTTTGGCCGGGACGGCATCGGCCTGACGTCAACGGTGCTGCACGACCTCCAGGGCCCTTTCGGCCGGGCAGAGCAGATCCTGACCGTGCGCAGGACCTGACGGACCGGGTTGCGGCGTACCCTAGGCTTGGCTTGTCCGCGGAAGGCTTGCGATGCGCCTCCGGCGGAAAGAGGCCTATCAGCCTGAGCCGGCCCCGGCCAGTCACTGCCGGTGCGGCGGCGCCACCAAGGAACTGCACGATATTAAAGGGAGCTTCGCACCATGCACCAGGCCGGACCGGGACACCGCACACTCACAGTGGTGCGGCAGGAGGCATCGCTCGGGGCGGCCCGGGACCTGGAGTTCGGTTTGGAGCTCCTGGCCAAGGCAAGGACCGGCAGCATCGGCCCCACGCTGCGGTTGTACCGTCCTGCCCCCACCGTCGCCTTCGGCCAGCGGGACACCCGGCTGCCCGGCTTCGAGGCAGCCGCCCAAGCCTGCCGCGACAACGGATTTGAGCCGCTGGTCCGCCGCGCAGGAGGGCGCGCGGCCGCATACCACCAAGGAACCCTCGTGGTGGATCACATCGAGCCGGACGCCGACGCCATCGCCGGCTCCAAAAGCAGGTTCGGATACTTCGGGAAGCTGTTTGCCGAAACGCTGCAGAGCGTAGGGGTGCGGGCGGCTGTAGGGGAAATCCCCGGTGAGTACTGCCCGGGGGAATACAGTGTGCACGGCTCGGGTCCCGCCGGCGGCCCGCCGGTGAAGCTGGTGGGCACGGCACAGCGGGTGGTCTCCGGCGGCTGGCTGTTCAGCTCGGTCATTGTGGTGGAGAACTCCGCCCCCATCCGCAAGGTCCTCACCGACAGCTATGCAGCCCTGGGGCTGCAGTGGGACCCCGCTACGGCGGGAGCCGTCAACGACCTTGTGCCCGGGGTGGACGTCGCCGCCGTGGAGGAAGCACTGCTGGCCGCCTATGCCGGCAACGCCACCCTGGGCACCGCTGCCTTCAGCAGCCTGGGGGCCTGACTAGGCCGCGAGGCGGGACTTGACCTCGGCAGCGGAAGGATTGGTGGCCGCGGTGCCGTCCGGGAACAGGACGGTGGGCACCGTACGGTTGCCGCCGTTGAGCTGCTCCACAAGTTCTGCGGTGCCTTCCACTTCCTCGATGTTGATCTCGGTGAAGCCGATGCCCTGCGAGTCCAGCTGCTTCTTCAACCGGTTGCAGTAGCCGCACCAGGTGGTGGAAAACATGGTGATCGTGCCGGATTCGGGAATGAAGTCCATAAGTTTCTCCTATGAGTCGAGGTTTCCTTCCCGACAACGGTAGAGGAAAGCCGCGTATTCCCGGCTTCGTGCGCCTGCAGCGTCCCTGGATGACAGCTTCTGCCGCCGATGGCATGCTGGAGCCATGTGTGGACGCTATGTGATGGCACGTGCTGTGGGGGACCTCCTGGCAGAGTTTGACGCCGAACTTGAGGATGAGGTGAGCATCCCGCCGTCGTGGAATGTTGCGCCGACTGACGATGTGCCCATCGTCCTGGAGCGCTTGATTGATGAGGGTGCGGAGCCCAGGCAGGTGCGTCAGCTTCACGTGGCCCGGTGGGGGCTGGTTCCGTCGTGGGCCAAGGACCCGGGCATCGGCTCGCGGATGATCAACGCCCGAAGCGAATCGGTACTGGAAAAGCCGGCGTTCCGCAAGGCTGTCCAATCACGCAGGTGTGCGGTGCCCGCAGATGGCTACTACGAATGGAAGCAGGGCTCCGGAAAAGCGAAGCAGCCCTACTACGTGCACCCGGGTGAAGGCCGGGGCCTGGTTTTTGCCGGGCTCTATGAATGGTGGAAGGATCCCGGCCGGCCTGCGGGAGAACCGGGCGGGTGGATGCTTTCCACGTCCATCTTGACCGCCGACACCCCGCCCCCCGGCACTGAAGCCACCGTTTTAGGCAAGCTGACCGCGCTGCATGACCGCGTCCCGTTGCCGATGGACAAGGCCACCATGCAGGCCTGGCTGGACCCGCAGGCCGATGACGCCGCGGCGCTGGTTGACCTGGTCCGGTCCGGGGTCAAGGACGTGGCATCGGACTGGCGCGTTGAATCAGTGGGCAAAGAGGTGGGTAATGTCCGCAATAACGGCCCGGAGTTGATCCGCCCGGTGGAAGCCCTGTTCTAGGCCTAACCAATTTTCAGGCCCTGGCCTGCAGGTCCCCGGACCGCTGAGCGGAGGGCTAAAGGGTAACCGATCCGGCGTCGTCCACTGCCCATGCGGGGTTATACGCCACCTCCCAGCGGAAGCCGTCCGGGTCCGCGAAATAGCCGCTGTAGCCGCCCCACGGCTGGGTGATGGGTTCAGCAATGATGGCGGCTCCCGCTGCGGCCGCCTCATCCATGACCCGGTCCACATCCTGAGTGCTTGGCAGGTTGTGGCTGAGCGTGATGCAGGGGACGGGGCCGGGTTCGGAGACCCCGGCATCGGCCTGCATCTGGCGAACGTCCCACAGTGACAGCACCAGGCCGTGGTTCACCTGGATGAACACCACATCCCCCGTAAACTCACGGTGGACCGGCCAGCCAAGGCCCTCAACATAGAAGGTGCGGGATACCGGAACGCTGCGGACGCCTAGTGAAATGAAGTCGACTCTGGGCTGCATGGTTCGATACTGTCAGAGGATGGCAACAATTCAAGGGAATGATCGGGACGCCCTGGCCGATAAGGAACAGCTCGCTGCCGTCCGGGTTGCCGTTGACGAAGTGGATGACCAGATAGTTGCCCTTATTGCCCGCCGTGAGCGGCTGATCCGGATTGCCGGAACCCTCAAGGGTGACGACGCCGAGGTCCGTGCCCCGGGCCGGGTGGAGCGGGTCATCGAGCACGTCCGCTCCGCAGCTGCCAAGAAAGACATTGACCCGGACATCGTGGAATCCACCTACCGTGCCATGATCTCGGGCTTTATCGAACTCGAACTCCGGGTCCACAAAGAGAACAGCTGAGCCGTTTCAGCCCAGCTGTTTACAGGTTCTCCTCCACCGGAACATTGGACTGGAACTCCCTGCCGTCCGCTTCGCTGAAGCCGGTGATGACGTGCCCCTGGCCGAGCCCGTTGATGGCAGCGAGCGGGAAATGCCCGGTGATGGTGTTGCCGGAGTGTGTGACGCCCGAAAGATCGTAGTTCTCTTCCGTGCTCTGTTCGTGATTGAACGAGAAAAAGGCGATCGCCTCCCCGTTCATGAATTCAATACCCAAACGCCGTTGGGATGAGTAGTCCGGACTGGCTGCCATAAGCCCCACCACATAGGCGCCGGACCCGGGGATATTGCCGTCGATGTCGAAAGTAGCCACGAGGGTGGAGTCCTGGGCCTTGATGCTGACCTGTTTGAGGAGTGCGTCATGGGTGCTCATGGCACAATCCTGCTCCCTGCGAATCAGTCCGTCCACCCCCGCCTAGGATTTGTGCCGCCGCTGGCTTAGACTTGAAATATTCGAACACATATTCGAATGTGTTCGAGTTTCTTGCTCTGGCCGGGAGGTGCCCATGGGGATGTTCAGTGAATCCGTGGATGTTGCCTGCAACCAGGATGGCCAGCCGGTGAGCCTGCAATGGGCAGGGCGGTCCTATTCAGTCTGCGCCGAGCCGGTCCGATGGTACGAGCGCCGGCAGTGGTGGGCTGAAGAAAGCCGTGCACCGCTGGGCACCGGGCCCGGACTGGTTGACCATGAAATCTGGCGGGTTCAGGTGCTTCCCTCAGGTCCAGCTTCCGCTGCGGGCAATGGTCAGGATGAACCGCTCACTCTTGATCTGACCCGCCACATCCGCAGCGGCCGGTGGCGGCTGCTGCGGATCCATGACGCCCTTCGCCCACGAACAGCATGAGCTTCACGCACCTCCACGTCTCTACTGCCTTCAGTGCCCACTATGGCGTGTCCTGGCCTGAGGAGCTGGCCCAGGCCGCCGCTGCTGACGGGGCAACCGCGCTCGCCTGCACTGACCGTGATGGGCTCTACGGAACAATCAAGCACCTCAAAGCCTGCATGGACGCCGGCATTGATCCCATAGTCGGTGTGGACCTGGCGGTGTATGACGACGACGGCGATCACCGCACCCAGCTGGCAGGCCGCGTGGTGGTGCTCGCGCGCGGCAACAACAACGGTGCAGGGTACCGTGCACTGTGCCGGCTGGTGTCCGATGCCCACGCCCGCACTTCGGGCAAGTCCGGGGGAACCGTGCCCGTGGCTGTAACCAGGGCGGAACTTGCTTCCCGTACCCTGGACCCGCAAACCCTCAAACCCGTGCTGATGGTCCTGATCGGGCCGGATTCCGACGTCGGGCGTGCCATGGGAGGCCGCCGGTACCTGCGGCCCCGGACGCTCTTCAAGCAATGGCTTGATGCCATGCCCCCGGCAACAGTGGTCACCGAAATCGTCTCCCAGCTCAGCGCCCCGGGAGCACCTCTAAGTACGTCGCATGCCGTCCGCATGCTCAAGCTCGCGGAAGAGCATCACGTTCCGGCCATCCTCAGCAACGCTGTGAGGTACTGCGCGGAGGACGGCGCTGCCACGGCCGATGTCCTTGACTCAGCCCGGACCCTGAAATCGCTGCCGGAGCTGGCCCAGGAACCAATGCTGCAACCCAACGGCCAGGGCTGGCTGAAATCCGCCGGCCAGATGCTGAATTTGGGCAGGGAAATTATCTCCGCCGCCGGATACGGTGCAGCAGACCTCAAGCAGCTGATCGCACAAACCGAGGCGCTCGCCGATCTCTGCAGGATGGACCCCGAAACCGATATGGGCTGGAAGCAGCCCGTCGTGCCGGAAGCCTCCGTAATCGGGATCAGCCAGGATCCGCACCTTGAACTGGTGCAACGCTGCGAGGCGGGAATCGGAAGGCGGTTCCCGGGGCTTTCGGGCAGCAGTGAGAAGCAGATGCACCACCGGCTCGGGCACGAACTCGGCATTATCCAGAACCTGGGGTTTTCTTCCTACTTCCTTACCGTTGCCGAAGTATCCCGCATGATCCAGGACATGGGGGTCAGGGCAGCAGCCCGCGGATCAGGTGCCTCAAGCCTGGTCAATTACCTGATCGACGTCAGCCAGGTCAATCCACTGCAGCATGACCTGATCTTCGAACGCTTCCTCTCCCGGGACCGGGCCACCCTGCCGGACATTGACATCGACGTCGAAAGCGCCGAACGCCATAACGTCTACCGCCGGATCTTCGAACGCTTCGGTTCCGAGCGGGTCACGCTGATGAGCATGCAGAACGGATACCGGGCAAGAGGGGCAGTCCGGGACGCGGGCATGGCCCTGGGTATGGATGATGGCGATGTGGGGGACATCGCCAAACAGATGTGGCGGTTCTCCGCCCGGAAATTCCGGGAGGCGCTGCAGGAAAAACCTGAACTGCGGGAGTTTGCAGGCCGCGTAGAACAGCGCGATGCCCACGGAAACCAGCAGCTGGACCTGCTGGTGGACCTGACGGAACGCCTGGACCGGTTGCCGCGGCATATTTCGATGCATCCCTGTGGGGTGATCCTGGGGGACGCCACCTTGCTGGACCGCACCCCGGTACAGCCCAGCGGACTGGGACTGCCCATGAGCCAGTTCGACAAACACGATATGGACCCCATGGGCATGCTCAAGCTCGATGTCCTGGGAGTCAGGATGCAAAGTGCCATGGCGTTTGCGGTCCGGGAAGTCATCCGGATCCACCCTTCAAAGAAGGAAGTAGTGGAAGCCGGTAAGCATGGTTCCGGGCAGGACGGATCAGGCCCGGACTACATAGCTAAAAACGGGCACATCGACCTCAACGCCATTCCCCTCGATGATGAGGCAACTTTTGAACTCATCAGGAGTACTCATACCCTGGGCTGCTTCCAGATTGAGTCACCAGGGCAGCGCGAGCTGATCGGCAAGTTGGCGCCGCGGGAGTTCAACGACCTCATCATCGACATTTCCCTGTTCCGGCCCGGGCCCATGAAATCCGACATGGTCCGGCCCTTCCTTGAGCACCGGCATGGATTCGCACCCGAGGTATACCCCCACCCAGACCTGAAGCCCGTCCTTGCGGAAACCCACGGGGTGACGGTTTTCCATGAACAGATCCTGAAAACCTTCAATGTGATGACCGGCTGCGGCCTGGCCAGGGCTGACGAATTCCGGCGTGCCCTGGGCAACGAGGTCCAGGAACTGGCTGTTGAGAAGTTCTTCCGCCGGGAAGCCCGGAAAAAGGGTTATTCCCCGGAAGTAGTGGACAACGTCTGGGGGACCCTGAAGGCCTTTGGCAGCTTCGGTTTCTGCAAAGCCCACGGAGCTGCCTTCGCCGTACCCACCTACCAGTCCGCCTGGCTGAAGACCCATCACCCCGAAGCCTTCCTGGCCGGACTGTGGGAACACGATCCCGGCATGTACCCCAAACGGTTGCTGGTGGCCGAAGCCAGAAGGATGGGAATCCCCATCCTTCCCCTGGACATCAACCGCAGCAAGGGGGAATACCGGGTGGAACGGGTTCGGCAGGGACCCGATGCAGGAAAATTGGGAATCAGGCTGAGCCTGAACGGAATCTATGGGCTGTCCGCCACCGAACTGAAAAGGATCGTGGCAGGCCAGCCCTATGACTCACTCGCAGACCTCCGCGCGCGCTCGCGGCTCAGCAAACCCAGCATCAAACGCCTGGCACAGCTGGGAGCTTTTGATTCCCTGCACCGTGAGGCCGGCGGCACTGCCAACCGGGCAGACCTCGTTCAGCACCTGCAACAGCTCCAGAGCACGGCGGGCGGGCGGAAAGGCGTCGAGGTCCTCGAGGGGCAGCTGTCCCTTCCCCTGGGCGATGTTGAACTGCGCAACCTCAAGCCGGGACTTCCGGAACCCACCCTCATTGAAAATGTCCGGGCAGAACTGGACCTCCTGGCTGTTGACGTCAGCAGCCACCTCATAAACAGCCACCGGCCCATGCTGGACAGGTTGGGGGTAACCACCGCGGACAAGCTCCTGGGCCTGCGCAACGGGACCGAAGTGCTGGTGGCCGGAGTGCGCGTGGCCACCCAGACACCCCCCATGCGCGGCGGCAGGAGGGTAGTGTTCATCAGCATCGATGACGGCACTGGATGCATCGATTCGGTCTTCTTCCATGAGGCCCAGGAGAAAGCCGGCCTGCTCCTTTTCGGGACCCGAATGCTGCTGATCCGCGGCACCACCCGGAGGACAGGACCACGGGGAATCAGCATCAGCGCAAGCATGGCCTGGGACCTCAGCCAGACCGGGACCCTGCCCTTCCCGGATTCGGAGGCCTTGGCTCCGGTCGGCCCACATCCCCTGGATGGAATCAGCAGGAGCCTGGCCATCACGGGATTTAACGGCTGATCCTGCCGTGCGCCGCGTTGGTCGGCCCTCTGCTGACCCGATAGCATTGACGGTGGCTGGCTGTGGTCCCCGTATGCCACAAGCTATGAAGCCCTTAACTTTGAATAGGAGACACCCGTGTCAGATGCCCAGCAGATCACCCTTCTCGTCGATGGCGAAGAGACCAAGGTGACTACCGGGACAACCGGTGCGGAACTCTTCTTTGAGCGCCGTGATGTTGTTGTAGCCCGTGTCAATGGCGAGCTGAAGGACCTGGACCAGGAACTTCCGGAAGGCGCCGACGTCGAAGGCGTCACCATCGATTCCCCCGACGGCCTCAACGTGCTCCGGCACTCCACCGCCCACGTCATGGCCCAGGCCGTCCAGCAGCTGCGCCCGGACGCCAAACTGGGCATCGGCCCCTACATCACCGACGGTTTCTACTTCGACTTTGACGTGGCCGAGCCCTTCACCCCCGAGGACCTCAAAACCCTCGAAAAGATGATGCTCAAAATCGTCAACCAGAACCAGAAATTCGTCCGGCGGGTGGTGTCCGAGGACGAGGCCCGCGAAGCCATGAGAAACGAGCCCTACAAGCTCGAACTCCTGGGCAAGAAAAACGAGGCCGCCGAAGCCGGCGAAGGCGTAAACGTCGAGGTGGGCGCCGGCGACATCACCATCTATAACAACGTTGAGCGCAAGGAAGGGACCACCGTCTGGTGCGATCTCTGCCGCGGCCCCCACCTGCCCAACACCAAAATGATTTCCAACGCTTTTGCCCTGACCCGTTCCTCTTCCGCCTACTGGCTGGGAAACCAGAAGAACCAGCAGCTGCAGCGGATCTATGGCACTGCATGGCCCACCAAGGAGGCCCTCAAGGCCTACCAGGAACGCCTCGCCGAAGCCGAGCGCCGTGACCACCGCAAGCTCGGCGTCGAACTGGACCTGTTCTCCTTCCCTGACGAGCTCGGTTCAGGCCTGCCGGTGTTCCACCCCAAGGGCGGCATCATCCGCAAGGAGATGGAGGACTACTCCCGGCAGCGCCACGTCGAGGCCGGCTACGAGTTCGTCTACACGCCGCACATCACCAAGGGCCACCTGTACGAGGTCTCCGGCCACCTCGACTGGTACAAGGAAGGCATGTTCCCCGCCATGCGGGTTGATGAGGAACTCAACGCCGACGGCACCATCCGCAAGCCGGCACAGGACTACTACCTGAAGCCGATGAACTGCCCCATGCACAACCTCATCTTCCGTTCGCGCGGACGTTCCTACCGCGAGCTGCCCCTGCGCCTGTTCGAATTCGGTTCCGTTTACCGGTACGAGAAGTCCGGTGTGGTGCACGGCCTCACCCGGGTCCGCGGCATGACCCAGGACGACGCCCACATCTACTGCACCCGCGAGCAGATGAAGGACGAACTCACCAAGACGTTGAACTTCGTCCTTGGCCTCCTCAAGGACTACGGGCTGAACGATTTTTACCTTGAGCTCTCCACCAAGGATCCTGAAAAATACGTAGGTGATGACGCCACCTGGGAGGAAGCCACCCGCACCCTCGCCGAAGTCGCCCAGGAATCAGGGCTGGAGCTTGTTCCGGATCCGGGCGGAGCGGCGTTCTACGGCCCCAAAATTTCCGTGCAGGCGAAGGACGCTCTGGGCCGGACCTGGCAGATGTCCACCATCCAGCTGGACTTCAACCTGCCTGAGCGTTTCGAATTGGAATTCCAGGCCGCTGACGGCACCCGCCAGCGGCCGGTGATGATCCACCGGGCACTGTTCGGCTCGATCGAACGCTTCATGGGCGTGCTCACCGAGCACTACGCCGGCGCCTTCCCCGCCTGGCTCGCTCCCGTCCAGGTGGTGGGTATCCCGGTGGCGGAGGCGTTCAACGAGTACATGTTCGACGTCGTCGACCAACTCAAGGCCGCCGGTATCCGGGCCGAAGTGGACACCACCTCGGACAGGTTCCCCAAGAAGATCCGCACCGCCAGCAAGGACAAGATCCCGTTTGTCCTCATCGCCGGCGGCGACGACGCCGAGGCAGGCGCCATATCCTTCCGCTTCCGCGACGGAAGCCAGGACAACGGCGTGCCAGTCGCAGAGGCAATCAAGCGGATCACGGAAGCCGTCCGTAACCGGACCAGCTAGCGGAACGGAACAGCACCGTGCAGGAGAACACAGGCGCAGGATATCCGGACGATGCCGGCGTTACCGACGACTTTGACCTCGCCGGTGTCCCGGACGCTTTCCAGCGCCTGTGGACTCCGCACCGCATGGCCTACATCAAAGGCGGCCAGCACCAGTTCAAGAACGAAAACGACTGCCCCTTCTGTGTCGGGCCCGGCCGGACCGACGAGGATGCGCTGATCGTCCACCGGGGGAAGACCTGCTACGTAGTGCTGAACCTGTTTCCGTACAACCCTGGACATCTCCTGGTCTGCCCCTACCGCCATATCCCCGACTACACCGACCTGACGCTCGAGGAGACGGCGGAGTTCGCCGAACTGACCCAGACGGCCATGCGGGTCCTGCGGAAAGTATCAAACCCCGGCGGGTTCAACCTCGGCATGAACCAGGGCGTGGTGGGCGGCGCCGGCATCGCCGCGCATCTGCACCAGCACATCGTTCCGCGCTGGGGCGGTGACGGGAACTTCTTCCCCATCATCGCCCAGACCAAGGCGATCACGCAGACCCTGGACGAGGTCCGCCAACAGGTCGCTGACGCCTGGCCCGGGGAGACGGATGCTGAATAAGCACGCCCGCAAGTTCTTCACCGCCCTGTTCACCCCCCTTGCCCGCTGGCTCCTTCGAATCGGTGTCTCAGCGGATGCGGTGACCATTACCGGCACGGCCGGGGTGGTGGTGGGAGCCCTCGTCTTCTACCCGATGGGGCAGCTTTGGTGGGGGACACTGTTCATCACCGCGTTTATCTTCTCCGACGTCCTGGACGGCATCATGGCAAGGATGCAGGAGGTGGGCAGCCGATGGGGCAACTTCCTCGACTCCACCCTGGACCGGATTGCAGACGGCGCGCTCTTCGCCGGCGTGGCCGTGTGGTTCTTCACCGGTGGTGCTAACGTTCCCATCGCCATGGCAGCCACCGTCTGCCTCGTCCTGGGCATGGTGGTCTCCTACGCCAGGGCCAAGGCGGAGTCCCTGGGTTTCACCGCCAACATTGGCATAGCAGAACGGGCCGAACGGCTCGTGTCCGTGCTGGTCGTCACTGGATTTACCGGCCTCGGGCTGCCGCAGGTGGTGCTGCTCGCAACGCTCGTACTCCTGGCCCTTGCCAGCTTCATCACGGTGGTCCAGCGCATGGTGGCCGTACGCCGCCAGGCCCTGGCGGAACCAACCCCTGCCGATTAGCACACCAATTAAGCCGCCCGGGCGCGGTGAGACTAGTATTGGTACTGCCCGGTCAATGGATCCGGCAACCCGGAGTCTGCAGATATGGCACCTTCCTGCCGCCCTGCATACCCGGCGAATGTCATCTATCTACCCATAGGGGTTTTTGTGTCTACACCTGATGTAAGCAGCGAGGCCGGTTCGTCCGCGAACAGCGTCACGGGCAGCAACCGCGTGAAGCGGGGCATGGCTGAGATGCTCAAGGGCGGCGTCATCATGGACGTCGTTAACGTCGAACAGGCCCGCATCGCCGAGGACGCCGGTGCCGTTGCTGTGATGGCGCTGGAACGCGTTCCGGCCGATATCCGCGCCCAGGGCGGCGTGTCACGCATGTCCGATCCGGACATGATCGACCAGATCATCGACGCCGTGTCCATCCCGGTCATGGCCAAGGCCCGGATCGGCCACTTCGTCGAAGCGCAGGTCCTGCAGTCCCTCGGCGTGGACTACATCGACGAGTCCGAGGTCCTCACCCCGGCCGACTACGTCAACCACATCGACAAGTGGAACTTCAAGGTTCCCTTCGTCTGCGGCGCGACCAACCTTGGTGAGGCGCTGCGCCGCATCAACGAGGGCGCGGCGATGATCCGGTCCAAGGGCGAGGCCGGCACCGGTGACGTTTCCAACGCCACCGGGCACATGCGCCAGATCCGTTCCGAAATCGCCAAGCTCGCAGCCCTGCCCGAGGACGAGCTGTACGTGGCGGCCAAGGAACTGCAGGCCCCGTACGACCTGGTCAAGGAAGTTGCCGCTGCCGGCAGGCTGCCCGTGGTCCTGTTCACCGCCGGCGGCATCGCCACCCCGTCCGATGCTGCCATGATGATGCAGCTCGGCGCTGACGGCGTGTTCGTCGGTTCCGGTATCTTCAAGTCCGGCAACCCCGCCCAGCGCGCCGCCGCCGTCGTGAAGGCCACCACCTTCTTCGATGACCCCGACGTCATCGCCAAGGCCTCCCGCGGCCTCGGCGAAGCCATGGTGGGCATCAACGTCGACGAGATCCCCCAGCCCCACCGCCTCGCCGAGCGCGGCTGGTAAATCGCTCGTCCAGGGGCTGGCGCCTGTGGGGCGCCGGACGGCGCCATCCTCTGCGCGCTATTCCCCGCGCTTCCCTGGCAGCTTTTGTAGCTGGCTGGGGCGCGGGGGCCCTTTTACGCGCGCTGCCGGATAACTCCGTCCGTCTCTAAGCGGTCGCCTTATGTTTTATGTACGACGCCGGTTCCTCGCCTTTTTCAGGTGGGGGACCGGCGTCGTTCCTTTTGCAGGGGAGTAGTGCTTTACTCGAGGCCGCGGCGCTTTAGGAGGGGTTCCAGTTCGGCTTCGCGGCCGCGGAGGGTTTTGAAGGACTCGAGGGGGTCGCGGCTGTTTCCACGGGACAGCAGCTCCTGCCGGAAGCGTTCGCCGTTGGGCCGGGTGAGGCCTCCATGTTCGGTAAACCAGTCCACCGTCTCGGCGTCCAGCACTTCGCTCCAGATGTACGAATAGTAGCCGGCCGCGTAACCGGCTCCCGCGAAGACGTGCTGGAAGTACCCGGTGCGGTAGCGCGGCGGCACCAGGGCATGGGCGATTCCCGCAGCTGCCAGAGCCTTGTCCTCGAAAGCCACGACGTCCTCAGGCACCTCGCTGCTGCCGAGGACATGCCAGGCCAGGTCCAGCAGCGCCGCCCCCAGGTACTCCGTAGTGGCGACCCCTTCACCCCAGAGCCGTGATTCATCCAGTCTGTCCACAATCTCCTGCGGAAGCGGCGTCCCGGTTTTGTAGTGCTTCGCATAGTTGGCCAGCACCTCCGGCCACATAATCCACATCTCGTTCACCTGGGACGGGTACTCCACAAAGTCCCGCGGAACCGACGTTCCGGAAAACCGCGGATACGTGACATCGGAGAACAACCCGTGCAGGGCATGTCCGAACTCGTGGAAGGTGGTTCGCAGTTCATCGAGAGTCAGCAGCGCAGGTTCGCCGGCGGGCGGCTTGGAGATGTTGAGGTTGTTGATAACGACGGGCATGGTCCCCAGCAACGCCGACTGTTCCACTAGGGAATTCATCCATGCGCCACCCCGTTTGGTCCCCCGGGTGTAGTAGTCGCCGAGGAACAGCCCAAGGGCCCTTCCGTCCTCGTTTCGGACTTCCCAGACGCGCACATCGGGGTGGTAGCCGGAAAGGTCCTTCCGCTCGTGGAAGGTGATGCCGTAGAGCGACGTGGCAGCGAAGAAAACCCCGTCGGTGAGAACACGGTCCAGCTCAAAGTATGGCCGGAGGGCCTGCTCGTCTACCTCGTACTTTTCCCTGCGGACCTTCGCGGAGTAGAACGCCCAGTCCCAGGCTTCCAAGGGGTGCCCGGCTGCCTCAGCGAGAGCCGCTGCCTCACGATCTGCGTTGCGGACCGCCGCCGGCGCCATCCGGTTCAGCATGGACTGGACCGCTTCGAAATCAGGTGCGGTCTGGCGGTCCACCACGATTTCAGCGTAGTTGGCAAAACCCAGCAGGGCCGCTTTTTCAGCGCGCAGGGCCGCCATGGACCGGGCGAGGTCGAGCACGTGCAGGCTCCCGCCGCTGCTGCCGCGGGCCACGGACGCCTCATACAACCGGCGCCGGATCTCCCGGTTTTCCAGTGCGGCCAGGGCGGGCTGGTTACTCGGCTGGATCAGCGCCAGGAGGAACTTCCCGTCGTGCCCGGCCGCGCGGGCTGCTTCCGCGGCAGCGGACACGTCATCGTCCGGCAACCCCGCCAGGTCCGCGGGATCCTCAAGCAGGAGTGCCGCGGATTTCATGCCTTCCTTGACCCGCTGGCCGAACTCTGTGCCCAACCTGGACAGTTCGGCGTTGAGCTGGCGGAGCCGCTCCTGTCCGGGTGATCCAGCTGGATACCGGACTGCCGGAATTCCTTCAGATACTCCTCCACGAGACGGCCCGCCTCCGGATCAAGCCCGGCCGTCCCGATGGCCGCGAAGCGTTCGTACAGTGCCTTGTTCAAAAACACCTCGTCCTGGTGTGCTGAGAACAGCGGCGCAAGCCGGGTTTCGAGTTCCCGGATCTCCTCGGAAGCATCGGCAGAGACGAGGGTAAAAAAGGCGGCGGCAACCCTCTGCAGCAACTGGCCTGAGCGCTCCATTGCCACCGCAGTGTTATCGAAAGTGGCAGGATCACGGCTCTCCGTAATGGCTTGGATTTCCGCCAAATGCTCCGCGAACCCCGCCTCTGCCGCTTCAGCGTAATGGGAAGGTTCGATGTCGGCGAACGGCGGCAGAGCGAACGGCAGTTTGCTGGGAGAGAGCAGAGGGTTTGTCATGCCGCAAATCTTCCACACCGGCCACGCCATCTCAACGACCCCAAATGCTCGTGGCGGCCCGGGACTTTATCTAAACTGACCGCTATGGGGATCAGTTGGCGCAGCGCTGCGCCGCGAACCGGCGCCACCATCGGCACCTTGCTCGCAGCTGCCCTGCTGGCCGGCTGCGGCCTGGTCGCTGAACAGGACGGGCAGGGGCCGCGGCCTGCGGAGACTGCTACGCGGGGCGGGGGTTCCGGCGCCGGTCCGGCCCCTGCGGCCACTTCAACCCCAACACCCGTACCCGCACCCGCCCCCACCCCGGGCAAAGGCCCGCCCTGCCCTGCGGTCCGCTGTGCCACCCTCCTTGTTACCGGGGACATGCTCGTCCACGCCCAACTGTGGCAGCAGGCAGAGCAGGACGCCGCAGCAGCCGGGAAGCCTGGTCTGGATTTTAGGCCCCTCCTGCAGGGCCAACACCGGTACATCAACAACAGCGACCTTGCCATCTGCCATCTGGAGACGCCGGTGGCGCTACCTGACGGTCCGTTCTCCGCGTATCCGTCGTTCAACGTCCCGCCCCAGATCATCGCCGCGGCCAAGGACGTGGGTTACCAGGGGTGCACCACGGCCAGCAACCACACCATCGACCGCGGCACGGACGGGCTGCTGCGAACCCTGGACGCCTTGGATGCTGCCGGGCTGCAGCACACGGGCTCCTACCGGACCGAGCACGAATCGCACAGCATCCTCATCATGCAAACGCCGGCCGCAAAGATAGCCCTCATCCAGGCCACCTACGGGCTCAACGGCCTGCTCCCCGACCACCCCTGGCAGGTGGACATGCTGGAACCGGCAAAGATGATCGCCAAGGCTGACAAGGCGAGGGCCCTGGGAGCGGACATCGTGGTGGCAGCGATGCACGCCGGCGATGAGTATTCCAGTGAACCGAACACCCAGCAGCAGGAAGCGGCGCATGCGCTGGTGGACAGCGGACAGTTCAACCTGGTCTACGGGCACCACTCGCACGCCGTGCAGCCCATCGAAAACTACAAGGGCACCTGGATCGTGTACGGCCTCGGCAACGGCGTCACAGAATTGTCTCCCTGGTACCTGGTCAACAACGAAGGGCTCCTGGTAAGGGTGCAGTTCGGCCAGGACCAATCCGGACAATGGTCCGCGACGGATCTGGGCTGGGTGCCGTCCGTGATTGTCCGCGACCCTTACCGCTGGTGCTCGGCAGCAGCCGACGCGCCGCAGGGTCCATGTGCCGGCCCGGAAGCGGATGCGGCGACCCGGCACCGGACCGGGACCGTGGTGGAAGCACGCGGTGCTGCAGCGGCGGGCGCCCATGAGCTCCTCATCACGCGCGAACCGTAAACCGGCCCCGAAAAGGGAGTGCCGCCGTCGGCAGCCGGACCCTCGAACTCTCAGCGGGGCCGGCGCGCCACGTGTTCCCTGGCGAGTTCCGCGTAACGGTCGTTCGGCTGGCCGGGATCAAAGGACCCGAACTTCCGCTCCGCTGCCGTTTTGATCAGGAAGTCGGCAATGGCCGGGTTCTTCGGCAGCAGCGACCCGTGCAGGTAGCTGGCTACGATGTTTCGGTAGCGGGCACCTTCATGGCCGTCGCTGCTGTTGTTTCCGGTGCCCTTGGCCACGGTGCCGAGGGGGCGGACGCCGTTGCCCAGGGTGGTTTGCCCGCTGTGGTTTTCGTAACCCAGCACTTCGCCGAACTCGGGGGTAGCCACCTTGACGTTGCCGATCAGGCGCTCGTCCGTGCCATGGGTTTCGACGTCGAGGACGCCGATGCCCGGAATGACCGCTCCGGTCCGGGTTTTGAAAAAACGTCCGAAGAGCTGGTAAAGGCCGCAGATGACCAGCATGGGGGCGCCGTCCTCGGCCAGGTCCTTCAACACCTCCGCGCGCGCCTGCAGATCGTCCTGGATCACCAGCTGCCCGCTGTCCTGGCCGCCGCCGCCCACGATAATGTCCACGTCTTCCGGGAAGGGGTCGCCCACGTTGTATTCGAGCAGCTCCGGTGTGTAGCCGTGCCACCGGATGCGCTGCTTGAGGACCAGGGCGTTCCCCCAGTCGCCGTAGATGTTCATGTCGCGCGGGTAGAGCTGCACCACCCGGAGGGTGCCCTTGCTCTCCGCGCTCTCCGCTGTATCCGCGCCTGCCTGGCTCACGAGACAACCTCCACGGTGGTGATTTTGGACAGCTCGCGCCGGATGGCCAGCATGGCGGTGTATGTGCAGAAGATGCGCTTCGGCTTGCCCTGGGCTTCCCTGATGAAGGCAGCAAGGGCGGGCGCAATCTCGGTCTCCACGCCGCCGATCGGCACCTCGTCGTACTGCAGGCGCAGTGCCATGTCGTAGGCGCGGGAGCCGGTCAGCTGGTCCACTCCGCCTGCGCGCAGCGAGTCGAACTCAACATCCCAGAGCCAGGACATGTCGCGGCCGTCAGCGTAGTTGTCGTTGATGGCGATCATGGTGGCGTAGCCGCCGGCGGGAAAGGACTTCAGTCCGAGCCGGAACCCGCTGGGATTCTTGACCAGGACCAGGTCCAGGGGCTGGCCGTCCACGGTGAGGCTTTCGCCGCGTCCGAAGGCGGGCGCAACCTGGGCGAGTGCCGCCAGCAGTGTGCCGTGGTCGGCGGTGGCTGCGCCGCCGCCGCAAATGCTCCGCGCGAGGGTCAGCGCGGCGGCCGCATTGAAGATGTTGTACACGCCGCGCAGCTTCATCCCGGTGGTGACCGTGACGCCGTCGTACTCAAATTCGGCAGTGTCCGCACCTACTTTGCGGAGTACGACGTCGGCCGCCGGCTTGTCCGGAAGGTCCGCCGGGGCGGGACTTCCGGGAGCGGCGCGCATGTCGTCATCGTTCGGGAAGGTGCCCAGCAGCGAATCATCCAGGCCGAAGTACTTGACCTCCTGCCCCGTAAGGGTCTCCGCAATCCTCGCTACGCGGGGGTCCTCACGGTTCAGCACCACAGTTCCGGTGGTCTTGGCTGCGATGTGCTGGAGCAGTTGCGCTGTCTTGTCGATCTCGCCGAACCGGTCCAGCTGGTCGCGGAGGACATTCAGGAGCAGGCAGTAACGGGGCGGCACACTGTTGACGAAGTGCACGGCGTGGGCCTCGTCGAGTTCCAGGACAGCGACATCGGCGTCGAGCCGGCCGCGCCAGTCCACCTCGCCCAGCAGCGCCGCAGCCACACCGCGGGTGAAGTTGCTGCCGGTGCGGTTGGTGAAAACCTTCAGCCCCTGGCTCTCGAGCAGCTCCACCACCATCTTGGTGGTGGTGGTTTTGCCGTTGGTGCCGCTGACCACGGCGACGCCGTGGGGGAGCGTGGTGAGCGTCCGCCGCATAAAGCCCGGATCGATTTTTTCGACCACCAGTCCGGGGAAGGCAGACCCGCCGCCCCGCAGCCGGGACACCCGGCGGACCAGCTTGCCGAGCGGAACACTGAAATAGAGCATTAGTCGAATATATCCCAGCAACGGCATGGAACCGGCGTCGGGGCGGGGCATGCCAGGCAGGTCAAAGAGGCCGCGGCCCGTATGCTGGATGGATGACAAATCCCCCTTCAGCGGCTGCCGCGCGCCTGGGTGCCGGCCTGCGCATAGGCGTGCTGGCACTCCAAGGAGACTTCCGCGAGCACCTTCGTGCTGTTGAAGAAACCGGAGCCGAGGGCGTTGGCGTCCGCCGCCCGAAGGAATTGGACGGCCTGGACGGCCTGGTTATTCCCGGCGGCGAATCCACCGCCATCGACAAACTCGCGCGTGCCTTCGACCTGGCCGGACCCATCCAGGACCGCATCGCCGGCGGTTTGCCTGTATATGGCTCCTGCGCCGGCATGATTCTGCTCGCCACGGACATCGCCGACCCCGCCACCGACCTTTCCGGGGCACCACAGCAGACGTTTGGCGGGCTGGACATCACGGTGCGGCGCAACGCGTTCGGCCGGCAGCGGGAATCCTTCGAAACGGACCTGGACTTTAAGGGACTGGACTTCAGCGCCACCGATGCCGGCGTTCCTCCCGTCCACGCCGTCTTCATCCGTGGCCCCTGGGTGGAACGCGTAGGCCCGGAGGTGGAAATCCTGGCCCAGGTGGAACCCGCGGATCCGGAGCACGCGTCCCACGCCGTCCCGCTGCCGGGGACGGCTAGAATTGTTGCAGTGCGTTCCGGCCACCTGCTGGCCACCTCCTTCCACCCGGAAGTGACTGGGGAAAAACGCGTACACGAACTTTTTATCCGCATGATCAGAGGAGAAGCGTAGTAGCATGTCAGGCCACTCCAAATGGGCAACGACGAAGCACAAGAAGGCCATCCTCGATAGCCGCCGTGCAAAGTCGTTCGCCAAACTGATCAAGAACATCGAAGTCGCTGCCCGCATGGGCGGCCCGGACCTTTCCGGCAACCCGGGCCTCGAACTGGCCGTGACCAAAGCCAAGAAGACTTCTGTTCCGGCTGACAACATTGACCGCGCCATCAAGCGCGGCGCCGGGCTCACCGGTGAAGTGGTCGACTACACCGAGATCATGTACGAATGCCGCGGCCCGCAGGGTTCGGCGCTGCTCATCGAATGCCTGACGGACAACAAGAACCGCGCCGCCTCGGAAGTCCGCCTGGCCATTTCCCGCAACGGCGGCACCATCGCCGACCCCGGCTCGGTCAGCTACCTCTTCAGCCGCAAGGGCGTGGTGTCCCTGCCGAAGAAGGACCTCACCGAGGATGACGTCCTCATGGCTGTCCTCGACGCCGGTGCCGAGGAAGTCAAGGACAACGGCGACTCGTTCGAGATCCACTCCGATCCTAAGGACCTCCAGGCCGTCCGGGATGCCCTCAAGGAGGCAGGGATCGAGTACGACACGGACGAGGCCGAATTCGTTCCGTCCATGGAAGTGCCCCTGGACCTTGAAGCCGCCAGGAAGTTCATGAAGCTCGTTGACGCCCTGGAGGACCTCGACGACGTCCAGAACGTCTACAGCAACGCCGACCTCAGCGACGAAGTCCAGGCTGCCCTGGAATCCGAGTGACGCCCGGCCTTGCCCCCTGAATCCGTCCCGCCTCGCAAGACCGGGATGCCCGCTGAAGCCGGGTGCACGTGACACTGCGTGTACTGGGCGTTGACCCCGGACTGACCCGCTGCGGCATCGGCGTGGTGGACGTGGAACGGAACAGGCGCGCCACCATGGTGGCCGTTGGTGTGGTGGGAACCTCTCCCGAGGAGACCCTCGATCAGCGGCTCCTGGTGATCGCCCTGGCCATCGACGAGTGGCTGGACCGCTACGAACCCCAGGTCCTCGCCGTCGAGCGGGTCTTTTCCCAGCTCAACGTCAGCACGGTGATGGGCGTCGCCCAGGCGTCGGGGGTAGTAATTGCCGCGGCGGCGCGGCGCGGGATCCCGGTGGCGCTGCACACGCCGTCGGAAGTCAAGGCTGCCGTCACCGGCAGCGGCAATTCCAACAAGGATGCGGTGACCAAGCTGGTCACCAAGATCCTTAGGCTGGACGCACCGCCCCGCCCGGCCGACGCTGCGGACGCGCTGGCACTGGCCATCACGCACGCGTGGCGTGCCGGCAGCGGTGCCGCCGTTGCCACCACCGGGCCGGGCAGTTCCTCGCTGACGCCGGCGCAAAGGGCGTGGGCAGAAGCCGAGGCCAAGGTGCGGCGCGCACGCTGATTGTCTTGGCCGCTTGCTAGGGTATTCGTAGATATGTTCGGATAGCCGGTCCAGCCTCTCCCATGGGCAGCCCGGCGGTACACCAGGAGCCAGCCCCTTGATCAGTTTCCTTCGCGGAACCGTAGCGCACGTGGGGCTGTCCACGGCCGTCATCGACCTCAACGGCGCGGGCATGAGCGTTAACGCCACTCCCCAGACCCTCAGCCGGCTCCGCACGGGCGAGGAGGGCCAGTTGTTCACCTCCCTGATCGTCCGGGAGGATTCGCTCACCCTCTTCGGCTTCGCGTCCGACGACGAGCGCGAAGTTTTTGATGTCCTGCTCAGTGTCAGCGGGGTGGGCCCGAGGCTGGCACTGGCGGTCCTCGCCGTGCATGATCCGGAGGCAATCCGGGTTGCGGCACACACAGGCGACAGCAAAACTTTTACGAAAGTCCCGGGCATCGGCCCCAAAGTGGCCGGCCGGATCGTTTTGGAGCTCGCGGGGAAGCTGGTTCCGCACGGCACGGCCGGTTCGGCCGGTGCCCCCACCGCTGCCGAGGCTGCCTGGAAGCCGCAGGTGGTCGCGGCCATGACCAGCCTCGGCTGGTCCGAGAAAGACGCTTCGGCAAGTATCGACAAGGCACTGGCCGATGACCCCGAGGTGTCCTTCCGCGGCAACGTGCCGGAGATCCTGCGGACCACCCTTCGCTGGCTGGGCCAGGACGGTGCACGCGCCGGCAACCGCGTAGGCAGCCGTGGCTGAACCGTCAGTGGTCGCCGCCGGGGAGGAACCCGAGGAGCGGGCCATTGAGGCCGCGCTCCGGCCCAAAAACCTCCACGACTTCGTGGGCCAGCACCGGGTCCGCAAGCAACTGTCCCTGGTGCTGCAGGCTTCCCGCATGCGGGGGAGAAGCGCGGACCATGTGCTCTTTTCCGGCCCTCCGGGCCTCGGGAAGACCACGCTGGCCATGATTGTGGCCTCCGAGATGAACGCCCCGCTGCGGATCAGCAGCGGCCCCGCCATTCAGCACGCCGGAGACCTCGCGGCCATTCTCTCCTCCCTGTCCGAGGGCGAAGTCCTGTTCCTGGACGAAATCCACCGCATGTCCAGGCCGGCAGAAGAAATGCTCTACATGGCCATGGAGGACTTCCGGGTGGACATCGTGGTGGGCAAGGGAGCCGGCGCCACGGCCATTCCCCTCGAACTTCCGCCGTTCACGCTGGTGGGCGCGACCACCCGGGCAGGCCTGCTGCCCGGGCCGCTCCGGGACCGCTTCGGCTTTACCGGGCACCTGGAGTTCTACTCCGTTGCCGAACTTGAGCTGGTCCTGCGGCGCTCGGCCGGGCTGCTGGACCTTAAGGTGAACTCTGCCGGGTTCAGCGAAATCGCCGGACGTTCGCGCGGCACGCCCCGCATTGCCAACCGGCTCCTGCGGCGGGTCCGTGACTGGGCCCTGGTTCATGGCATCGAACAGATTGACGCGCGGGCGGCATCCGCAGCACTGGATATGTATGAAGTGGACAAGAAAGGCCTGGACCGGCTGGACCGCTCGGTCCTGGAGGCGCTGATCACCAAGTTCGGCGGCGGCCCCGTCGGTCTCTCCACCCTCGCGATCGCCGTCGGGGAAGAAACCGAAACGGTGGAAACCGTGGCAGAACCGTTCCTGGTCCGCGAGGGTCTCCTGGGCCGCACACCCCGGGGCCGGATCGCCATGGCCCCGGCCTGGACCCACCTCGGCTACGCCGTCCCCGCAGGCGTCTTCGGGCAGGAGCCACTGGACCTGTTTGATACGGCGGGTGAGGACGCCGGCCCCGGCGAAGACTGGGCCCCGCAAGGCGAATAACAGGCTCCCTTCAGTTTTTCCCTTTAGACTGGTATGACGCTCGGCACGTTCGGGTCTTTGTTCCCGCAGGCAGCACTACCAGCAGCCCGTGGACGGATGGCGCTTCGCGCCAGACCACACGTTCAAAGCGGACGGCGCTGTCAATCAGCTCTACGCAAGTACAGAATGGAACTTCCCCGTGTTCGGACATATCACTGCCCAGACCACCACTACGCAGCCCGGCGGCGGCATTGACATCATGTCGATCCTGCTGTTCGCCATGCTCGGCGTCTTCATCTTCATGATGTTCCGCCGGAACAAGAAGACCCAGCAGCAGCAGGCGGCGCTCCAGTCGCAGTTCGCGCCGGGGGTTGAGGTAATGACCAGCTTCGGGCTGTTCGGCCGTATTGTCGCCATCGACGATGAAGAGAACAAGGTCACCCTGGAACTCTCCCCGGGCAACCTCGCCACCGTACACCGCCAGGCCGTTACAAAGATCGTGGAGCCGGCAGCAGCGCCGGACGCCGTTGCCCCCGCCGTGCCGGATGACGCTTCATCCCTCACCGCCCAGGAGACCGGCAGTTCCGCTGTTACCGCTGAAACCCCGGACGAGACCCCCAAGCGCCTCAGCGATGAGGGCAAAAAGGACAGCTAGTCCCGCTGGTTTTGTAAAACACCTCTACGGCTGCGGAAGGCCGCCGGTGCCGGCAACAGGCAGGCACCGGCGGTTCCTCCGTGAATAAGAGAAAGATCAACAATGGCACGAACTGGTTCTAGGAAACCAGGCCTCAGGGTCCTGGTCTGGCTCGGCGTAATCCTCGCCGTGCTGACTGCTGTCCTGGCAGGCGGCACTATGGCCGGCCAGGCGAGCTGGGCGCCCAAGCTGGCGCTGGACCTCGAAGGCGGCACACAGATGATCCTGGCGCCGAAGGTGGAGGGCGGTTCGGACATCAATGAAGAACAGCTCAACCAGGCTGTGGCGATCATCCGCCAGCGCGTGGACGGTTCCGGCGTCGCTGAAGCCGAAATCAGCACCCAGTCGGGGCGCAACGTGGTGGTCAGCCTTCCGGGCACCCCGTCTACCCAGACGCGCGACCTGATCCAGGCCTCCGCCGACATGAACTTCCGCCCTGTCCTTCTCAACGGCGCCGGTGCACCCGTCCCGGAGGAGTCGCGGGCCCCCGAGGACCAGCTCCCCAAGCCGACGGCGGAACCTGCCAACAGCAGCGACACGAACTGGATCACTCCGGAGATTTACCGGCAGTTCGAAGCCCTCGACTGCGACAACCCGTCCCAGGACGAGCAGGAACGCTCCGATCCGGCCAAGCCGTTGGTGACGTGTGAGCCTGCTTCCGGCACAAACCCCGCCATCAAGTACATCCTTGGTCCGGTAGAGGTCAAGGGCAGCAACATCGTCACGTCCTCCTTCCAGCTCCAGCAGGGCGCCCAGGGTGCCGTCACGAACGAGTGGGCCGTCAACATCCAGTTCGACGACGAAGGCACAGCGAAGTTCAAAGAGGTCACCGAACGCCTGAACCAGTTCTACGTGGCTGCCGGCGGCGACTCGGGCAACGACCCCAAGGCCCAGTTCGCCATTGTGCTCGATGACCAGGTCATCTCAGCTCCCCGTTCGCTCGCTGTCATCACCGACGGCCGGCCCCAGATTACCGGCGGCTTCACGGAACAGAGCGCCAAAGCCCTGTCGGACCAGCTTCGGTTCGGCGCACTGCCCATCAGCTTCGAAATCCAGAGTGAGCAGCAGATCTCTGCAACCCTCGGCGGCGAACAGCTCCGCATGGGCCTCCTCGCCGGTGTAATCGGCTTGCTCCTGGTGGTGGTGTACTCCCTCTTCCAGTACCGGGCCCTGGGATTCGTGACCATCGCCTCCCTGGTGGTTGCCGGCATCCTGACCTACCTTGCCATCGCCATCCTGGGCTGGACCGAAAACTACCGGCTGTCCCTGGCCGGCGTCGCGGGCATCATCGTCGCCATCGGCCAGACTGCAGACTCCTTCATCGTCTACTTCGAGCGCATCCGCGATGAGCTCCGTGAAGGCCGCGGCCTGGTCTCCGCCGTCGAAAACGGCTGGAAGCGGGCTAAGCGGACCGTCCTTGCCTCGAAGGCCGTCAACCTCCTTGCCGCCCTGGTCCTGTACTTCGTGGCTGTGGGCAACGTCCGCGGGTTCGCATTCACGCTGGGCCTCACCGCCATCGCCGACCTCATTGTGGTGTTTATGTTCACCCACCCCACGCTGCAGCTGCTGGCGCGCACGAAGTTCTTCGGCGAGGGACACCGCTTCTCGGGCCTTGACCCCAAGCGCCTCGGCGCCGTGCCGCTGTACCGCGGCGCAGGCCGGATCCGTACCCCGGAAGACAAGCCTGCCCAGGTTGTCCGCGCCAAGAATTCCGGTGCCGCAGCCGAAGCGGAACGCCGGATGACCATTGCCGAACGCCGCATGGCGCAGAAGCAGGAGCAGCTCGCAGGCTCCTCGAAGTCTGCAGCGAAGGAGAACAAGTAATGCCAAGCTTCGCGAATTTCGGCAACGAGCTCTACACGGGCAAGCGCTCCTACAACTTTGTGGGCGCGAAAAAGATCTGGTTCATCATTGCGGCGGTTGCCGTTGCCCTGTCCATCCTTATTCCGCTTGCCAAGGGCGGTTTCAACCTGGGTATCGAGTTCCGCGGCGGATCTGAGTTCACGGTTTCGAACGTGAGGACCACTGACGCCGCCGTAGGTGAAAAGGCCGTCACCGACGTGGTGGAAGGCAGCGTTCCCCGCGTAGCAAACGTGGCCGGAACCACCATGCGGATCCAGACCGACAAACTCACCGATGACGAGACCCTCCGCATCAAGGAAGGCCTGACTTCGGCCTATGGCGTCACGGACAACGAAGTGACATCAACGTTCGTGGGTCCCACGTGGGGTGCTGACGTCACCAAGCAGGCCCTGATCGGCCTGGTGATCTTTGTGCTCCTGGCTGCGGTGCTGATGGCGCTGTACTTCCGCACCTGGAAGATGTCCCTCTCGGCTATCGCCGGCATGGCCGTCACGATGTTCGTTACCGCCGGTGTTTATGCCCTCAGCGATTTCGAAGTCACTCCGTCCGCCATCATCGGGTTCCTGACCGTCCTGAGCTACTCGCTTTATGACACAGTGGTGGTCTTCGACAAAATCCGCGAGAACACCGCAGACCTGGATGCATCCACCCGGCGTACCTTCGCTGAGGAAGTCAACCTGGCCGTGAACCAAACCCTGGTCCGCTCGATCAACACCATGATGGTGGCGATCCTGCCCGTTGGCGCCATCCTGTTCATCGGCGCCGGACTGCTGGGCGCCGGAACACTGCGTGATCTCTCCCTCGCGCTGTTCGTCGGCATCCTGATCGGAACCGCAGCCACGATCTTCGTGGCAGCTCCCATGTATGCCTGGCTGCGGCAGAACGAGCCCGACCTGGCCAGGCAGGCAAAGCGCGTGGAGCACCGTCGGGCCGAGGCCTCTTCCAGGTCCGGATCGACGGTTGTGGAGCCGGCCCAGACCTGAGCCGCTTCCCGCCGGCCGGGCAGTGTCAGAATGCTGACGCTGCCCGGCCGTCCTGTTTAACCGGCGGCCCGTTTAAAAAGTCTGCGGGCGGGGGAATAGACTGAAGTAATTAAACGGTGGTGAGGGGTGCTTCATTGGAAGAACGTTCGGCGTCCGTGCCAACGGCACAGGGAGATAAAAGTCCTGCCGGACTGCAGACCGGCGCGGCCGCTTCCGCGCGTTCAGGTTCGCTGGTCCCGGTGGATAACTCCGGCTCACGCCCCACTTTCCCCGGCCGGCGGGAACGTACCCGCTCCAGGCTCGCGCGGCTGACCGGACGTGGTGCCGCAAATTATTCTCCGATCCTTGAGCCGCTGCTGCGGACGGTCAGGGCCAACAATCCCAAAGAGGATTTTGACCTGATCCAGCGTGCTTTCGACGTGGCGGAACAGAGCCACCGGGGGCAGAAGCGCAAGAGCGGCGATCCCTACATCACCCATCCGGTGGCAGTTGCCACCATCCTCGCCGAACTGGGACTGAGCGGGACCACTTTGGCGGCGGCCCTCCTGCACGATACGGTCGAGGACACCGCCTACACGCTTGCGGACCTGAAGCGGGACTTCGGTCCCGAAGTGGCCATGCTTGTGGATGGCGTGACCAAACTGGACAAGGTCAGCTTCGGCGAGGCAGCCCAGTCCGAGACCGTGCGCAAGATGGTCGTGGCCATGGCCAAGGACATCCGGGTGCTGATGATCAAACTGGCAGACCGCCTTCACAACGCCCGCACGTGGCGTTTCGTCTCTGCGGAATCCTCCGCCCGCAAGGCGCGCGAGACCCTGGAAATTTTCGCCCCGCTGGCGCACCGGCTGGGTATGAACACCATCAAGTGGGAACTTGAGGATCTCTCCTTCGCGGCCCTTTACCCCAAGGTGTACGAAGAGATCGTTCGCATGGTGGGGGACCGGACGCCCGAGCGGGAAAAGAGCCTAAGCGTCATCCGCGACCAGATCACCGAGGATCTCCGGGACGCCAAGATCAAGGCGACCATCACCGGCCGGCCCAAGCACTACTACTCGATTTACCAAAAGATGGTTGTCCGCGACAAAGACTTCGACGACATCAATGACCTCATGGGTGTCCGGGTCCTGGTGGATTCCGTGCGGGACTGTTACGCGGCCCTCGGAACCATGCACTCGCGCTGGAACCCCTTGCCGGGCAGGTTCAAGGACTACATCGCGATGCCCAAGTTCAACATGTACCAGTCGCTGCACACCACGGTGATCGGCCCGGGCGGGAAGCCGGTGGAGATCCAGATCCGGACCCACGAGATGCACCGACGCGCGGAGTACGGTGTGGCTGCGCACTGGAAGTACAAGGACCAGCCCAACCGGACTGCGGTCGGTCCGGGCAGCCCCCGCGACGGTGACATGGGATGGCTGCGGTCCCTGGTGGACTGGCAGCAGGAAACTTCCGATCCCGGCGAGTTCCTGGATTCGCTGCGGTTCGAAATTAACGCCCGTGAGGTGTTTGTTTTCACGCCCAAGGGTGAAGTCATGGCTTTGCCGGCAGGGTCCACCCCGGTGGACTTTGCGTACGCGGTTCACACAGAGGTGGGACACCGGACCATCGGCGCACGCGTCAATGGGAAACTGGTGCCGCTCAACAGCGAGCTGAACCACGGCGACTGGGTGGAAATCTTCACCTCGAAGGCCGAAGGGGCAGGACCCAGCCAGGACTGGCAGCACTTCGTCAAGAGCGCCAGGGCGCGCAACAAGATCCGCCAGTGGTTCAGCAAGGAACGCCGCGAAGAGGCGATCGACCGCGGCAAGGAACTCCTGACCCGGGCCATGCGGAAGCAGAACCTTCCGCTGCAGCGCCTGATGACGCATGAGGCCCTGGCCGCAGTGGCAGCGGAGTTCAAGTACGTTGACATTTCCGGCCTCTATGCCGGTGTAGGGGACGGACACACCTCCGCCCAGTCCGTCATGGAGAAGCTCGTCGAAAGCCTCGGCGGGAATGAAAGCACTGACGACGACATCACCGAAGTCAGCGTGCCCACCCAGGTCACCAAGGCCCGGTTCTCCGATTCCGGTGTTGTGGTCCGCGGAGTCGGTGACGTTTGGGTGAAGCTTGCCCGCTGCTGCACCCCGGTGCCCCCTGATCCCATCCTCGGTTTTGTGACCAGGGGCTCGGGCGTGTCCGTGCACCGGACCGACTGCACCAACATCTCGGACCTGAAGGATCAGCCGGACAGGATTGTGGACGTGGACTGGGCCCCGACGCAGTCCAGCGTGTTCCTGGTGGAGATCCAGGTGGAGGCGCTGGACCGCAAGTCCCTGCTTTCCGACGTCACGCGCGTGCTGTCCGAAAACCACGTCAACATCCTTGCCGCCAGCGTGCACACCTCCACGGACAGGGTAGCCATTTCAAAGTTCGCCTTTGAGATGGGCGACCCCAAGTACCTGCACCACGTCCTCAGCGCCGTCCGCCGCATCGACGGGGTCTTCGACGTCTACCGCACCACCGGAAACAAACGCCGGAGCTAAGCGGGCCAGCTTCTCCAACGCGGCCTTCTTGTAGGGGACGCGGGGGCTGGCCTCAATGGCAAGAACCAGCAGGCGCAGGCGCACGTCATTCTGCGGGCGGGCCAGCAGCCCTTCCAGGGTGGGGATGGCGCGTTCGGCTTCGACGTGCAGGGCAACGTCCAGGGCAGTCCGCAACGGGCTGGACACCATCAGGCCGCCCATGCTCACGACGTCGAAGGGGCCCAGCTTCACCTCATGCAGGGTGCAGCCCCTGGTGTTCCGCAAACTCGAAACCCGCCTTTTGGCGTCCACCAGAAGGGCCAGCCGGTCCGGTTCGCCCGCGCAGCCGTAGATCCATGCAGCTGTCATACGCCCTGCAACCACGCGCTGGCGCACAGCCGCGGGCACGGCCCCCGCTGCTGCCCGGGCACGCAGCTGCGGAGTAGCTGTGGCTCCGGGGACGGTATAGCCGTGCTGGTGGAAACGTTCCAGCAGCCCGTCCGAGGCCAGGGACTGCAGCTCGGGGGAAGTGAAAGGCATGCCAGGGGCGTACAGCTCCGGAAAGCGGGGTGCTGTTTCGCCTCCCTGGTGGTCCGTGCCACGGGCGGCGGAGGGAGGAGGTGGGGGATTCGCCATTGGCCCATCCTGCCGTTCCCGCCATTAACAGGCACAGGCCCGGCTCCGGATATGTGGATAACCGGAGCCGGGCCTGTCAGAGCCGGAAGCCTGCGTGAGGCAGGCGACTGACCTAGGAGAGTTCGCTGGCCGAGCGCTGGATCTGGTCAAGCCAGGCCTGGCGCGCCTCCAGAGCTTCCTGCGCGGCCTTGATCTTGCGCTGATCGCCCGTCTTTTCAGCCTTGGCGAGATCGTCCTGCAGGCCCGCTATCGCGGATTCCAGCTGGGAGAGGGCGCTGTTGGTGCGGGCCTTCCGCTCGGGGTTTGAACGCTGCCACTGCTCTTCCTCGGCGTGGCGCACTGCATCCTCAACCTTCCGCAGTCCAGCCTCGACACGGCCCATGTCTGCGCGCGGAACCTTGCCGGCTTCTTCCCAGCGGTCGCGGACGGACTGAAGAGCCTTTTTGGCGGCTGCCAAATCCTTGACCGGGAGGATCGCGTTGGCCTCGGCGAGGAGGGCTTCCTTGACGGTGAGGTTGGCCGCATACTCCTGGTCGATCTCGTCGTTGGCGGCCTGGCGGTTGGTGAAGAAGACGTCCTGGGCGGCGCGGAACCGTGCCCACAGGGCGTCGTCGTCCTTGCGGCTCGCCCGCGGGGAGGCCTTCCACTGGTCCATCAGGCGGCGGTACTCGCCGGCGGCAAAACCCCAGTCAGTCGAGGAGGACAGCGCTTCCGCTTCGGCGATCAGCTTCTCCTTGGCGGACTTGGCAGCGGAGTTGTTGCTGTCCAGCTGCGAGAAGTAGGCGCGGCGGTGGCGGTCAAAAACGGTGCGTGCTGCACGGAACCGCTTCCAGAGGGCGTCCTCGTTGCTGCGGCCCAGGCGGACTCCGCTCTTCTGGGCAGTTTTCCAGCTCTCGAAGAGCTCGTTCATCCTGGAGCTTGAGGTCTTCCACTGGGTCTGGGCCGGATCCTGGCCGGAAATCTGCTCGGCCTCGGCCACAATGGCTTCCCGGGCGGCAAGTTCGGAGGCGCGGACGGCGTCGTGCTCGGCCTTTTCCGCCTTTTCCAGCTCAGCGATCTGGGTGGAGAGTTTGTCCAAGCGCGCCTCAGCGGACCTGAGGTCGCCCACCATGTTCCGTTCCGCCAGCTGCTCGCGGAGATGCGTGACAGTCTTCTGCATGTCGGTGCTCGGGGCCTTGGAACTGACGCGCTGCTCGAGCAGCACAATCTGGGCCACGACGTCGTCGTACTTCCGGGCGAAGTAGGCCAGGGCTTCTTCGTCGCTGACGTCCGGGTACTGGCCCACCGGGTGCTCGCCGCCGTCGATGTTAAGGAATACATGCCCGTCGCCCTCAACGCGCCCCCATTTCGAGGCTTCGGCCAAGGACGTGGAGGGAACTGTGGCAACAGGAGCAGCAGCAGGTGCGGCGGCGGGTTTCGGCCGGGAGGCGAAAGCGGCAGGGGAGGGCGCGGGGCGGGGCGCCGGTGCCGGGGCGCTGCCCGCGGAGGGCTGGTCCGGGGTGCCGCTTTCGGGGGCGCTCTCCACGGGTGCTTCCGCTGCCGGGGTGGTGGCTGCAACGGAATCTTCCCCGCCGGCGGCTGGTGCCGCCGTCTCGGTCACATCTGTTGCTGTTTCGTCGGATTTCTGACTGTCTGTCACCGCTAAAAGTCTTTCGCTTGAAGGAAAATGCTCAGGTCCTGCACCGCAGCTCCATGGCCGGGCTTCCTACTTCAGAGAGAACGAGTCTATCGTGACTGGTTCAACAGGTGCGCCGTCCGTGTCGCTGCTGCCCGGCGTAATTCCGGCAGCAGCTATGTTCGACACCGCGTCAAGGCCGGATGTTACCCTTCCCACCACCGTGTAGCCGCCGGCAGTGTCGGCCGGGATCACGGTGTCCTTGTAGACGATGAAGAATTGTTTCCCGTTTCCAAAGGCGTTGTTGCCGGTACGGGCGACGGCGACAGTTCCGGCCGGATAAGTGTTGTCAGCGGGGGTGTTTTCCAGGGGTCCCCAGGTGTAGGCAGGATCGCCCTGGCCCCCGGGGCCTGAGGCGCCGCACTGCAGCAAGCCGAAGGTCTCACCGGTGGTGAGGCGGTGGCACGTCTTTCCGTTGTAGTAGCCCTCGTCGCTGAGGGACTTGAAGACGGCGGCGGCCTGCGGGGCCTTGGTCCCGTCAAGCTCCACAGCGAGGGACGTTCCGTTGAGGACCAGATCACCGGTGAAGGTCTTGCCCGCAGCGGTATCGGCACCGGGGATATTCGGGCCGTTGGTTGCCGGTGCAGCCGGGCTTGCAGGAGCCGAGGGGGACGGGCTGGTCAGTCCCGCCTCTGCGGCAGCGAACTCCTCCTCGGTGGGGTTTCCGGCAAAAGCGGTGAGGTGGAGTACGACGGCGAGCACCACGGCGGCGGTTCCGGCACCAGCGGCAATGAGGTTGTCGCGCCTGCGCCGCTTCTCCTGGTCCCGCCGCAGCTCGCGCTTTGCTTCCATTTGCTGGATGCGGCGCTTTGCTTCGCGGGCGCTGCGTGAACTGGCCGGCAAGGGTCCTCCTTATTGTCGGGCTGCTGCACAGCCGTGGTGTGGGCTCCGGCGCGCAGTGGTCTGACGGCCGAGCCTTGCCGGTCCGTCCATTAGAGATGCTGGCGGATGATGCATAAACTGACTGCCGCACATAGTTTATGCATGACTGGCTGGACTGCCGCCGTTCCTGGCCTGTTCGCCGGCGCCGGGCAAGTCCCAGGCACAACACCTACGAGGAGAACATCCACCATGGCACGCACCGCTTCCCTGTCCGGATTCCCCGAGTGGCTTCCCGAGGAGCGGCTGGTGGAGCTGCATGTTCTGGACACGCTGCGCCGGGTATTCGAGCTGCATGGATTCGGTTCCATCGAGACACGGGCAGTGGAAACAGTGGGCCAGTTACTGCGCAAGGGCGAAATCGACAAGGAAGTCTACGGCCTGAGCCGGCTTCAGGAGGACGAGAGCGAAAACCCTGTCAAGGGAGGGAAAGCGGATCCGCACGCACTTGCCCTGCACTTTGACCTCACGGTCCCGTTCGCCCGCTACGTGGTGGAAAACGCCGGATACCTTGCCTTCCCCTTCCGCCGCTACCAGATCCAGAAGGTGTGGCGCGGTGAGCGGCCACAGGAAGGGCGCGCACGTGAGTTCACGCAGGCGGACATTGATGTGGTGGGGGACGGTGACCTGCCGTTCCGTTACGACGTTGAAATCGCGCTGGTTATTGCCGAGGCCCTGAACGCCCTGCCCATCCCGGATTTCCGCCTGCGGATCAATAACCGCAAGCTTGCCGAGGGTTTTTACCGGGGCATCGGCCTCGAGGATACGGCCGGCGTCCTGCGGAGCATTGACAAGCTCGAAAAGATCGGCGCGGACAAGGTGGCCGGGTTGCTGAAGGAGGAACTGGGGGCCACGGACGAACAGGCCCGGAAGGCCCTGCAGCTGGCTGCCATCCGGACTGAGGACACTTCCTTCGTGGAACAGGTCCACGCGCTGGGCGTCAGCAATGAGCTGCTGGACGAGGGTCTCAACGAGCTTGAACAGGTCATCGAGGCCGCTGTCCAGCGTGCTCCGGGCAAGGTGGTTGCCGACCTCAGCATCGCCCGCGGCCTGGATTATTACACCGGCACCGTGGTGGAAACCGTTCTGGTGGGGCACGAGCAGCTCGGCTCCATCTGCTCCGGCGGGCGTTACGACGCACTGGCCTCGAAGGGCAACCGGAAGTTCCCGGGGGTGGGCCTGTCCATCGGCGTCACCCGGCTGGTGTCCCGCATCCTCAGCCAGGACCTGGCCAAGGCTTCACGCTGCGTTCCCACCGCCGTGCTGGTTGCGCTTACCTCTGATGACAGCTGGAGTGCGGCGCAGGACGTGGCCGCCCAACTCCGCGGCCGGGGAATTGCCACTGAGGTGGCGGCGAAGGCGGAGAAATTCGGCAAGCAGATCAAGTTCGCCGACCGCCGCGGGATTCCCTTCGTCTGGTTCACCGACGAGGACGGCACGCACCAGGTCAAGGACATCCGCACCGGTGAACAGGTCATCGCCTATCCGGAAACCTGGATGCCGCCCGTGGAGGACCTGGCAGTACAGGTAGCGGCAACCGCGCAGGTGGCATCCGCAGCCTCCGTGTAGCTGCTGCTACCGCCGGAACCGCAGCACGAGCCACCGCCCCGCCACCCCTGCCAAGAGGATCCCCGCCATGGTCAGCACGGAGGCCGCCGGAAGCGTGAAAGCCAGCAACAGGCAGGCCCCGAAACCGACGGCATTCAGCCACTTTGGCGCGTACCCCGGGTGGGGGCTAAGGGTAAAGGCGGACGCGTTGGCCACGGCGTAGTACACCAGCACGCCGAAGCTTGAGAAGCCCACCACCGTCAGAACGTCGGTGGTCAGCAGGAGCAGGATTACGACGGCGGCCACAGCGACCTCTGCAACGTATGGAACGGTGTGCTTGCCGCCCACCCGGGCCAGGGGCCGGGGGAGGTCACCTTCACGGGCCATCGCCAACGTGGTTCTGCCAACGCCCGTGATGAGCGCAAGGAGCGCGCCAAGGCAGGCGGCTGCCGCACCTGCCTGCACTACCGGCGCGCCGCCTGCGAGCTGTGACTCCAGGACGGCTTCCAGCAGCGGGGTCTTCGTGGCCGCCAATTGACCGCCGGGAAGATGGTTGAGCAGCAGCAACGCCAGCGCCAGGTAGATGGCGAAGGCGGCAGCCAGCGCCGCCAGGACCGCCCGGGGGATGGAACGGGAAGGGTCCTTGACTTCCTCGCCCAGTGTGGCGATGCGGGCGTAGCCGGCGAAGGCGAAAAACAGCAGGCCCGCAGCGGGCAGTACGCCGGCGGGGCCGCCGGGAGACGCGTCGGCCACTCCCGCGGCTGGATGCGGCCCAATGATGGCGGCGACGGCGACGAACACCAGGGTGGCCAGCACCACGCACAGCAGGATCCTGGTCAGCAGTGCCGTCCTCGTGATGCCCAGCAGGTTGACCACGGTCAATGCCACCACCGCCGCGATGGCCACCGGTACTGCGTAACTGCCGGCGGCATAGGTGCCGAACGTCAACGCCATCGCCGCGCACGAGGCGGTTTTTCCGGTGACAAAACCCCAGCCTGCCAGGAAGCCCGGCCACTCGCCGAGCCGTTCCCGGCCGTAAACGTACGTTCCGCCGCTGGTGGGATATTTCGCGGCCAGCGCGGCAGAGGCGACGGCGTTGCAGTATGCCACCACCCCGGCGATGACCACCGAAAGTACCAGGAAGTTTCCGGCCAGCGCGGCGGCCGGTGCGAAGGCTACGAACACGCCGGCGCCCAGCATGGAGCCAAGGCCGATGGTCGTGGCATCGAAGGTGCCAAGCCTTCGTTGGAGTTGCTGGTGCGCGCTCATGCGGTGACAGTTCCTTTGCAGCGGGTAAACTCGAACGGAATCGTTCCCCGAACGATCCTATTGAACTTCGTGTTTATCTTCCCGCTGTTACCCCGCAGAAAGGCGTGCTGTGCTGCGCACACATGACCTCGGATCCCTTCGCTCCGAGCACATTGGACAAACCGTAACCCTCGCTGGCTGGGTGGGCCGCCGTCGTGATCACGGTGGTGTGGCCTTCGTTGACCTCCGCGATGCTTCCGGCGTGGCACAGGTTGTGGTGCGCGAGGAAGAAGTCTTCCACGGCCTGCGCAACGAGTATGTCCTGCAGATCACCGGCACCGTTTCCAAGCGGCCGGAGGGCAATGAGAACCCCGCCCTGGCCACCGGCGAGATCGAGGTCATGGCGGATAAGGTAGTCATCCTCAACACTTCCGAGCCGCTTCCGTTCCAGATTGACGAGCACGTTGAAGTGGGCGAGGAAGCCCGTCTGAAGCACCGCTACCTGGACCTGCGCCGTCCCGGCCCGGCCCGCAACCTCCGGCTGCGCTCGGAAGCAAACCGCGTTGCCCGTGAGCTGCTGCACCAGGACGGCTTTGTGGAGGTTGAAACCCCCACACTGACCCGTTCGACGCCGGAAGGCGCCCGTGACTTCGTGGTCCCTGCACGCCTCGCCCCGGGTTCCTGGTACGCCCTGCCGCAGTCCCCGCAGCTTTTCAAGCAGCTCCTGCAGGTTGGCGGGTTCGAGAAGTACTACCAAATCGCGCGCTGCTACCGCGATGAGGACTTCCGCGCAGACCGCCAGCCGGAATTCACCCAGCTGGACATCGAAGCCAGCTTCGTGGACCAGGACGACATCATTGCGCTGGGCGAAAACATCGTCAAGGCACTGTGGAAGCTGATCGACGTCGAGATCCCCACTCCCATTCAGCGGATCACCTACGCCGACGCCATGGCCCGCTACGGCTCGGACAAGCCCGACCTCCGCTTCGGCGTGGAATTGACCGAGCTCACCGAGTTCTTCAAGGACACGAACTTCGGCGTCTTTAAGGCTCCGTACGTGGGCGCCGTGGTGATGCCCGGCGGGGCCTCGCAGCCGCGCCGTACTTTGGACGGCTGGCAGGAATTCGCCAAGCAGCGCGGCCACAAGGGCCTTGCATACGTGCTGTTCAAGGAAGACGGCGAACTCGCCGGCCCGGTTGCCAAGAACCTGACCGACACAGAGCGCGCAGGCCTGGCCGATGCCGTCGGCGCCAAGCCCGGTGACTGCATCTTCTTCGCCGCAGGCGAGAAGTCCGCGGCCCGCGCCCTCCTCGGCGCCGCCCGCGTCGAAATCGGGCACCGCACCGGCCTGATCGACCCCAACGCCTGGGCCTTCTGCTGGGTAGTGGACGCTCCGATGTTCGAACCGGCAGCCGCAGCAGTGGCATCCGGCGATGTCGCTGTCGGGGCCGGCAAGTGGACCGCTGTTCACCACGCCTTCACGTCACCGAAGCCCGAGTTCCTGGAAACCTTCGACCAGGACCCGGAGTCGGCCCTGTCCTACGCGTACGACATCGTCTGCAACGGCAACGAAATCGGCGGCGGGTCCATCCGTATCCACGAGCGCGACGTCCAGGAACGGGTCTTCGAACTGATGGGCCTCGGCAAGGAAGATGCCCAAACCAAGTTCGGCTTCCTCCTGGAAGGCTTCAAGTACGGCGCCCCTCCGCACGGCGGCATCGCCTTCGGCTGGGACCGCGTGGTGGCTCTGCTGGCAGGTGTTGAGTCCATCCGCGACGTCATCGCCTTCCCGAAGACGGGCAACGGCTACGACCCCCTGACCGCGGCCCCTGCCCCGATCACCCCGCAGCAGCGCAAGGAAGCCGGCGTGGACTTCAAACCGGAAGCGAAACCTGCAGAAGGCAAATAAGTCATCACCCGCTTGACCTGAAGGCTCTCCCGCCAAGGAGGGCCTTCAGGTTTATCAGCACAATTAGTCCGCAGACAGGAGTCCCCGTGGTCGAAGGTGTTCGTGGTACGGAAACCGGCGGCTTCGAAACGCTCATGGACGCGGCCTGGCCCGCCGTCGAGCGTTACGACACGGGGGAGTGGGTCCTCCGGGCTGCCGCAGGAGTCACCCAGCGGGCCAACTCGGTGTGGCCGCGGGAGGCTGCCGCAGAGCTCCAGGCCGCGCTGCGCGAGGCGGCCCAGTGGTACCGGCAGCGGCGGCTGCCCCTGATTTTCCAGGTAACGGACACGCCTGCCAATTCCGGACTGAACGCTTTGCTGGACCAGGAGGGCTTCACCCGCCAGTCGGAGACGCTGATTATGGCCCGGCCGGCCGAAGCCGCGCCTCTGCTTCCGCGGTCCGCGAAGGTTGATGTCACGGACCGCCCAAGCAGGAAATGGCTGGATCTCTGGTGGAGCGTTGACGGCCGCGGCGGTCAGGCAGAACAGGACACAGCGCGCGCCATCCTTGCCGGCTGCCCATCGCTCTATGCGCTGGTGAGGGACGACGACGGCCTGCCGGCCGCCGTCGGGCGCCTCGCCCTGGTGGAGGTAACCGGCGGGATCTATTGCATGGCTACGTCCCCCTCGCGCCGCCGGCGGGGATACGCCTCGACGGTGCTGCAGGCGCTCCTGTCCGAAGGGACAGAACGCGGCCTGGACAGCTTCTGGCTGCTGGTGACCGCGGCGAACCATGGTGCCCGGCAGCTGTACAGCGAAGCCGGGTTCGAGGAGTCGGGCCGCTACCTCTACCGCCAGCAGCGGCCCAAGCGGGCGCTGACGGGCTGCTGACCCCAAACTCCCTGCGCCGTTTCGACGGTTCCCTGCCCAGTCGACGATCGGCAGCGCCGAACGCGCAGGGAACCGTCGAATTGGGCGGCGCGCGCCTGTTGATGGCCGGGGTTAAGCCGGTGGGTCGGTGACCTGGATCCGCACCGAGCACGCGTGCGCTGCGGCCTTTTTCAGTACCGCCGCCTTGGGGTCCGGTGCGTCGAGGTAGGCCATCCGCGGCAGGGCGGCGTAATGCTTCAAAGCCGGGTGCTCAAGGACGAAGCCCGCCAAAGCCCTGTCGCCACCGGGAACCACGTATTCGAAGGATTCTCCGCTGAACACCCGAAGCGCGTTCCCGGCAACCGTTTCCACGAGTGCATCCGCCTGGTTGGACCGGCGCCGGGCAAACCGCTGCTGGGACTGACCGCCTGCTGCGGACCGGGACTGCACGTAGGTGGAACCGACCTTCGAAGCCAGCACCAGTCCTTCGCTGACCACCGCAACACCGTAGCCTCCACGCCGGACCAGCAACAGGCCGAGCCGGCGGGGCTGGGACGCGAGGGAGGCGAGCCTTGCCAGGGCGTCCGCTCCGCGGCCCGGCCGGCCGTCGCCGGGCCACGGCGCCTGCAGGAGTGCTGTGGCGCCGTCGTCCGCCAGAAGGCGCAGGCCGTCGTCGTCATCGCGCACCTGGAATCCGCCGTGCCCCTCGCCGAACCTCTCCGCCCAGCCTTGAAGGCGGCTGCCCGGGACATAGGCGGTGCGGACAGAAGACGGTCGCGGCCCGCCGGCGGCGGCACGTGCGGACATGCAGGCATCCTTTCCCTGAAGGGCGGCAGCTTCCGGGCGGAAGCCCCCGGGTAACTGGAAGTAGCCTATCTATGTGGAAGATCTCTTCGGGCACGGGCCCGGCAATGATGACGACGACGGTCCCATTGACGCCGGCGGCGCCCCCGCCACCGGAAGCGCCAAGCAGCGCGGCCCGCTGGCGGTCCGGATGCGGCCCCGCACCCTCGATGAGGTGGTGGGCCAGCAGCACCTTCTGGGCCAGGGCTCCCCGCTGCGGCAACTGGCAGCGGGAGTGGACGCTGCCGGTCCCGCCGGACCCACCTCCCTGATCCTTTGGGGTCCTCCCGGGACGGGGAAAACCACCCTTGCCCATGTCATCGCCAGGGGACCGGGCCGGAAGTTCGTGGAACTGTCGGCCATCACCGCCGGGGTCAAGGACGTGCGGCGCGTAATGGACGACGCCCTGACGGCCCGCGACCTGTACAAAACCACCACTGTCCTGTTCCTCGATGAGATCCACCGCTTTAACAAGGCCCAGCAGGACGCCCTGTTGCCCGGCGTCGAAAACCGTTGGGTGGTCCTGGTGGCTGCCACCACAGAGAACCCTTCCTTTTCCGTGGTCTCGCCCCTGCTGTCCCGCTCCCTGCTGCTGACCCTCAAACCTTTGACCGACGCCGACATCGAGGGGCTCCTTCAGCGCGCCGTTGCAGACTCCCGCGGGCTCGGCGGACAGGTGGAACTCGACGACGAATCCCTGGCGCACCTCGTCAGGCTCTCCGGCGGTGATGCCCGGCGGGCCCTGACAGCGCTTGAAGCTGCAGCCGGTGTGGCATTCGGCGATGCGGACGACGCCAGCGACGGAACGGTGAAGGTGGAACTGAAGCACACCGAGCGGGCCCTTGACGTGGCGGCCGTCCGCTATGACCGGGCAGGGGACCAGCACTATGACGTGGCCAGCGCCTTCATCAAGTCCATTCGGGGTTCGGACGTGGACGCCGCCCTGCACTACCTGGCGCGGATGCTCGAAGCGGGGGAGGACCCGCGCTTCGTCGCCCGCCGGATCGTCATCTCCGCGGCGGAGGATGTGGGAATGGCTGATCCCACTGCCCTGCAGACCGCGGTGGCCGCAGCCCAGGCCGTGCAGCTGATCGGAATGCCCGAGGGGCGGATCATCCTGGCGGAGGCGGTGGTGCACCTGGCTACAGCCCCCAAATCCAACGCCGCCTACATGGGGATCAACAAAGCCATTGCCGATGTCCGCGCCGGGCTGGGGAACGGCATCCCTGCCCACCTGCGGGACGCGCACTATCCGGGTTCGAAGCAGCTGGGCCACGGCCTTGGCTACAAGTACGCACACGACGCGCCCCACGGCGTGGCAGCACAGCAGTACCCGCCGGACGATCTGGTGGGGAAGGACTATTACCAGCCCACAGCCAACGGTGCGGAGCGGGACATCGCGGTGCGGCTGGAGCGGCTGCGGAAGATCGTCCGGGGCAAGTAGGGCCGTGCTAGGATAGTACGTTGTCTGGCAAGGCGCGGACGCACAATCTCCCCAATTTCACGTTGAGAAGGTTATGCCTGCGCCCAGTAGCAAAAGGCAGCGGTTGGCCGATGCTCTCCATCGTGGAGGCCAGTAACATTGACACACCGCAGATATTGGAAGGACACAAGTGGCTAACAACACTCGTGCTCGCCGTCAGGCCCGCCTCTCGCGGTCCCTCGGCATCGCTCTGACCCCCAAGGCCGCCAAATACATGGAGCGCCGCCCGTACGGCCCCGGTGAGCATGGCCGTGCCCGCAAGAAGCAGGACTCTGACTACGCCGTACGTCTGCGCGAAAAGCAGCGCCTGCGCGCCCAGTACGGCATCCGCGAAGCACAGATGACCCGTGCCTTCGAAGAGGCCCGCCGCACCAAGGGCCTGACCGGTGAAAACCTCATCGAACTGCTCGAAATGCGTCTTGACGCCCTGGTCCTGCGTGCCGGCTTCGCCCGCACCATCGCCCAGGCCCGCCAGCTGGTTGTGCACCGCCACATCATGGTTGACGGCATCCGCGTTGACCGCCCGTCGTTCCGCGTCGGCGAGGGCCAGCTGGTCCACGTCCACAGCCGCAGCGAAACCATGGCTCCGCTCCAGGTTGCAGCAGCCGGCGCCCACCGCGACGTCCTGCCCGCCGTCCCGGCATACCTGGACGTCAAGCTGGAAGCCCTGCAGGCACGCCTGGTCCGCCGTCCCAAGCGCTCCGAGGTCCCCGTGACCTGCGAAGAGCAGCTGGTCGTCGAATTCTACGCACGCTAAATCCAGGCAGCGTATACAAGGAAGCCCGTGGCAAGCGCCGCGGGCTTCTTTGTATGTAAGGTACTTGGGGGGACATCCGCGGAATGCGCTTTACGACGCGTCCGCCGGTGGGAACGAACCACAGAATTTCTAGGAGATGAACGTCTATGTCTGGTGGCGATATTGCCGGCCTGATCGCTGCCGGAGTGTTTGCGCTCCTGGTGCTGCTGCTTGCGGTGCCCATCCTGAAGCTGGGCAAAGTCCTGGACGAGGTCCGGACCACCATCAGGTCCCTCAGCGACGGCGCCACACCGCTGATGGACGAGGTAACGGCCACCGTGTCCACCACCAATCAGCAGCTGAAGAAGGTGGACGGCATTTCCTCCAACGTCTCCGACGCGTCGGCAAACCTCTCGGCACTGTCCTCGCTGGTTGCCGCCACCGTTGGCTCGCCGCTCATCAAAGTGGCAGCGTTCAGCTACGGCGTCCGCACCGCCCTGGCAAACCGTAAGAAACCCGCTGCCGGCCGCCGCAGCCGCTGAACACCGGAGAACCTAAAATGAAACGACTTGTCTGGATGGGAATCGGCGTGGCGATCGGAGTCATTGCGCTCCGCAAAGTCACGGAGGCACAGGCCAGCATGCAGTCCACACTGGGCCCGCAGGGCCTCAACCGGGCAGTAGGCCGGCTCGCCGACGGCGTCTACGACTTCGCCGATGCCATCCGCGACGGCATGCGTGAACGGGAAACGGACCTCCGCGCCGCCCTCGGGGTGGAGTCCGCAGAACTCGTCCGCCGCTGACCCGGCAAACGGCCAGGCCGCAGCCCGCACTCGGCCTGCCAGAACCAACCGGCAGTAGCCGTGCTCACGGAACTGCCAAGAGAACGAACTTCCACGCACACGTGTGGACCAAGAAGGGTAAGTAAACAGCTCATGAAGTCGCAGGAGATTACCAAACGCTGGGTGGACTTTTTTGTCAGTAAGGGCCACACCGCGGTTCCCTCCGCATCGCTGGTTTCCAGCGACCCCTCGCTGCTGTTCACGGTTGCCGGCATGGTTCCGTTCATTCCCTACCTCACCGCCCGCGAGGAACCGCCCTACTCCCGCGCCACCAGCGTGCAGAAGTGCATCCGCACGGGCGACATCGAGGAAGTGGGCAAAACCGCCCGTCACGGCACCTTCTTCCAGATGTGCGGAAACTTCTCCTTTGGCGACTACTTCAAGGAAGACGCCATCAAGTTCGCCTGGGAGCTGCTGACCAAGAGCGTGGACGACGGCGGCTACGGCCTCGCACCCGAACTGCTGTGGGTAACGGTCTACGAAGAAGACGACGAAGCCAAGGAACTGTGGCTGAAGAACACCGGTGTTCCGGCCGAACGCATTCAGAAGATGGGCAAGTCCGACAACTACTGGCACACGGGCCAGCCGGGCCCCGCAGGTCCCTGCTCGGAGATCTACTATGACCGCGGACCTGCCTACGGCATCGAGGGCGGCCCGCTGGCTGACGAGACCCGGTACATCGAAATCTGGAACCTCGTGTTCATGCAGTACCAGATCGAAAATGTCCGGTCCAAGGAGGACTTCGACGTTGTGGGCGAACTGCCCAAGCGCAACATCGATACGGGTCTGGGCATGGAACGCCTGGCCATGATCCTGCAGGGCGTCGAGAACATGTACGAGACCGACCAGGTCCGCCCCGTCATCGACAAGGCAGCCGAGCTCTCGGGCAAGGAGTACACCTCCGCTGAAACGCCTGACGACCCGCACCACACCGACGATGTGCGCATGCGCGTCGTGGGCGACCACATCCGCTCTGCACTGATGCTGATTTCCGACGGCGTGACCCCCTCCAACGAAGGCCGCGGCTACGTCCTGCGCCGTCTCATCCGCCGTGCTGTGCGGTCCATGCGCCTCCTCGGCGTCGAACAGGCCTGCCTGCCGGAACTGCTGCCGGCCTCACGGGATGCCATGAAGGGCGTCTACCCCGTGGTGGAGACCGACTTCGCCCGCATCAGCCGCATCGCCTACGCCGAAGAAAAGGCGTTCCTGCGCACCATCGCCTCCGGAACCGCCCGGCTCGAGGACGCCGTCAAGGAATCCAAGGCCGCCAGCAAGCCCCTGTCCGGCACCGACGCTTTCGCCCTGCACGATACCTACGGGTTCCCCATCGACCTGACGCTGGAAATGGCCGAGGAGGCCGGGCTCGAAGTGGACGAGGCAGCATTCCGCAGCCTCATGCAGGAGCAGCGCCAGCGCGCCCAGGCTGACGCCAAGGGCAAGAAGGGCGGCCACGCCGACCTCAGCGCCTTCCAGGAAATCCTCGCCCAGGGTGAGACCGTCTTCACCGGTTACACAGAGCTCGACGGCGAATCCCGCGTCCGCGGCATCCTCACCGGAGGACAGCCGGTTCAGCAGGCATCCACGGGCGACGAGATTGAACTCATACTCTCCGAGACCCCGTTCTATGCAGAAGCGGGCGGCCAGGCAGCCGACACCGGCCTGATCACCGGCGACGGGTTCGTCGTTGAGGTCCTCGATGTCCAGCGCCCGCTCAAGGGCCTGAGCGTCCACAAGGCCATCGTCCGCGAAGGCGAAATCGGGGCGGACTCGATGGTACGTGCCGCCGTCGACCGTGAACGCCGCCACGCGGCCGAGCAGGCGCACACCGGCACGCACATCGTGCACGCCGCACTCCACCAGATCCTGGGCCCGGAAGCCACCCAGCGCGGGTCCTACAACAAGGCAGGCTACCTGCGCTTCGACTTCGCCTGGGGCGAGGGGCTGAGCACCGCCACCCGCTCGGAAATCGAAGAGGTCTCCAACCTCGCCATCCGGAACAACTACGCCGTGGAAACAAAGGTGATGGGACTGGCTGAAGCCAAGGCCCTTGGCGCCATGGCCCTGTTCGGTGAAAACTACGGCAGTGAGGTCCGCGTTGTGGAGATCGACGGCGCGTGGTCCCGCGAGCTTTGCGGCGGAACCCACGTGGCCAACACCTCGCTGATCGGCAGTCTCTCACTCCTGGGCGAACAGTCGGTGGGCTCAGGAAACCGCCGTGTTGAGGCTTTCGTGGGCATGGAGGCGTTCCGCCACCTAGCCGCCGAGCGTGCCCTGGTTACAGAACTGACCGACCTGCTCAAGGTCCCGTCCGGTCAACTGGCCGACAGGATCGCGGCCACCCTTGCCAAGCTGAAGGCAACGGAGAAGGAGCTCGACAGGCTCCGCAAGGAGCAGCTGGCCGCTTCCGCTGCCCAGCTTGTCAACAGCGCCAGGGACGCCTCCGGAGTCAGCGTCATCGCGCACGACGCCGGGCAGGTCAGCGGTGCCGACGACCTCCGCGGCCTGGCGCTGGATCTGCGGAACCGCCTGGGTTCAGCGGCCGCCACGGTGGCAGTGGCCGGCGTCGCGAACGACCGCCCGATGATCCTGGTTGCCACCAATGAAGCCGCACGGGAAGCCGGCGTCAAGGCCGGTGCCCTGGTACGTCTCGCCGCAGGGATCCTCGGCGGCGGCGGCGGCGGCAAGGACGACGTTGCCCAGGGCGGCGGAACGGACGCTGCCAAGGTGGCCCCTGCCCTGGCAGCGGTCGTGGACGCCATTTCCGGGCGATAACCCACCCATGACCAATCCTTCCGCAGCCGGCGCCCCCCAGGGCATTAAACTGGGGGTCGACGTCGGTACCGTCCGGGTAGGCGTGGCCGTCTGCGACCGCGATTCGATCCTGGCCACGCCGTACAAGACGCTGGACCGCAACGCCAGGAAAAACTCGGACGTGCGGGTCATCGCCAACCTGGTTGAGGAACTTGGCGCGGTACAGGTCATCGTTGGCCTGCCCCGGACCATGAAGGGTGAAGAGCACGCGTCCGCGAAAATGGCCACGGAGTACGCGGAGCTCCTGGCTGCAGAGCTTGGGTCACGGGCTTTGTCCGTGCCGGTGAACCTGGTGGATGAGCGCCTGAGCAGCGTTACAGCCCACCGGAACCTGCATGAAGCTGGCATGAGCAGCCGGAACCACCGTAAAGTAGTTGATCAGGTCGCGGCGGCAGGTATCCTTCAGCACGCCCTCGACATGCAAAAAGCCAGGGGAGCGGACGTCGGCCGACGCGTGGCGCCGCCCTCCCCTTCCGGGGACCCGGGGGTCAGCGAAGTGGATGATTCTGTCTGCGCCACCCCGGACACGGACCAATCTTCAAATGATGGAAGGCAACAGTGAGTCCTGCCAATATTGACGACGCTTCCGGCCCCTTGGACGCCGGGGGAGCGAGGCCGCTGACCCGCAAGGAACTCCGGGCGCTGGAAAAGACCTCTGACACCGGACTCCAGGCCGCCGTGCCCGAACAAGCCTACGAGACGGGGCAGGACGTTCCGGCGCTGCCATCCGGACCGCCGGCCGCCGCCGCACCACGGCTTCCTGCGGGCGCCCCGGCCCCGGGGGATCAGCCGCTCCCGGCCGCCCCGGAGGCGCCGCCGTCCATCCAAAACGTCCAACTCGACGACGCCCCTCACGACGACGATTCCATTTCCTACCCGGAGCCTGTCCTCGCCGGGCACAGGGACTCAGCGGAGGGGCATTACGACGACGACGCCCACTATGCCGAGGGACACTACTACCAGGAGGGCGTGCACCACGACGATGCCCTCCATCACGAAGGACGCTATGACCAGGGGCACTACGATGATGCGCACCACGCAGGGCACCACGAGTTCCTGCCCGCTGCGGCAGCGCCCGTAGTGGCCAAACCGTCCAGAAAGGTCCGCCGCCGCCGGAGACTGCTGGCGCTGTTCCTCACACTTGCCGTTTTCGTCACGGCGGTCGCCGTCGGTGCGCAGTTCCTGAAGCCGCTGCTTGGCAGCGGCAAACCCAATGACTTCCCTGGCCCGGGTTCAGGCCAGGTCCTGGTGACGGTCGAGAACGGTGAAGGCACGCGTTCTGTCGCCAGCAAGCTGGAAGGTGAGCGCGTCGTCGCCAACTCCGACACCTTCCTCCAGGCGTTCAATGCATCGGGCGGTGTCCTGGCTCCAGGTGACTACACGTTCAAAACGGAAATGAAGAACACCGACGCCGTCAACGTCCTGCTCGGCAAGGACCAGGAGAAGGTAATTTACTTCGCCCTGAGTGCCGGCCTCCGTATCGGCGAGTCGCTGCAGGCGATCTCTGAAGGTTCCGGGATCTCCATCCAGGATCTCCAGGCCCTCAGCAACCAGCCGGCCCAGTTTGGCCTTCCCGCAACAGCCAAGAACCTGGAAGGGTACCTGGCCCCGGGCGAGCACCGTTATCCGCTTGGCACGCCGGCAAAGGACATCCTCCAATCGCTGGTCAAGGTCACCGTGGATGAACTGAAGTCCCAGGGCATCAACGATCCTGCCAAGCAGTACGAGGCAGTTATTGTCGCCAGCATCGTCCAGGCCGAGGGCGGCCAGGCCGAGTACGGCGACGTGGCCGGGGCCATCTACAACAGGCTCAAGCCCAACGATCAAACCAACGGCTTCCTGCAGGTGGACTCAGCCGTCACCTACGGCCTGGGAACCAAGAGCTACAACTTCACGGACGAGCAGCGCCAGGACAAGTCCAACCCGTACAACACTTATGCGAATCCGGGCCTTCCCCCCGGGCCGATCGGTTCTCCGGGTAAAACGGCCATTGACGCTGCCGCCAAGCCCAAGTCCAACGATTTTCTGTACTGGGTGACCATCAACCTGGACACGAAGGAAACGAAGTTCTCCCGGACGCTCGCTGAACACAACACCTACGTTGAGCAGTACAACGCCTGGTGCACGGCGAACGTTGGCCGCTGCACATGAGCTTGCGGGCAGCCGTCCTGGGCCACCCCATCAGCCACTCAAAGTCTCCGGCGCTGCATCACGCGGCGTACAGCAAGCTCGGCATCGGCATCAGCTACACGGCAATCGACGTTACTGAACAACTGCTGCCCTCGCTGATGCGGCAGTTCCGGGACCAGCCAGGCTGGCGCGGCCTCTCGGTCACCATGCCCTTGAAGGCGGCCATGGTCGGCGAGGTGGACGAAGTCCGCGGCGTTGCCCGGACCCTGGGAGTAGTGAACACCGTGGCCTTTGAGGAACACGGGACCGGTTCCCGGGCCGTGGGGTTGAATACGGACGTCACCGGCATCGTCAACGCCATCCGGCACGCGGGCGGCAAGACACCGGAGTCCCCCGTTATCCTCGGCGGGGGAGGGACTGCGGCCGCCGCTGTTGCAGCCCTCAGGGAACTTGGAGCCGGCTCCGCGAGGCTCTTTGTACGTGATCCGTTACGCACAGCAGAAGTCCGCGCCGCAGCAGAAAGCCTCGGCCTCGCACTGGAGGTCCGTCCCCTGGCGGAGGCGGTAGAAACAACAGCCGCCGCCGACGTCGTTATCTCAACCCTGCCGCCGCGCGCTGCGGACGGGCTGGCGGCAGAGATCGCGACACTGAAGATGCCGACGCCGGGCATATTGCTGGACGTCGCCTACGACCCCTGGCCCAGCCGCGTTGCAGCTGTGTGGGCGGCCGGCGGCGGTGCGGTGGTGCCCGGCCTTGAAATGTTGCTGTACCAGGCGGTGGAACAGGTGCGCCTGTTCAGCCGGCTCGACGAGGAAGTTAACTCCTCTGTCATAGATGTGATGTGCGACTCAGTCGGCCTTCCCCGACGGGCGCTGTGACCGCCATACGTGGCAGGATGGAAAATATGTTGCGTTGGTTGACTGCCGGTGAATCCCATGGTCCGGCTCTGATGGGAATTATTGAAGGCGTCCCCGCCGGTGTGGAAATCACCAGTGGGCACATCGCTGATTCACTGGCCCGCCGCCGCCTTGGCTACGGACGCGGCGCGCGCATGAAGTTCGAGCAGGACGTTGTGACCATCCTTGGCGGAGTCCGGCACGGGCGTACCCAGGGCGGCCCCGTGGCCATCCAGGTAGGCAACACCGAATGGCCCAAGTGGGAACAGATCATGTCCGCCGATCCCGTCGACGCCGGACTCCTTGCCGACCAGGCCCGCAACGCGCCGCTGACCCGCCCCCGCCCCGGGCATGCCGACTTCACCGGAATGCAGAAGTACGGCTTTGATGAAGCCCGCCCCGTCCTCGAGCGCGCCAGCGCCCGGGAGACTGCCACGCGCGTAGCAATGGGTACCGTCGCTGCGCAGTTCCTGAAGCACCTGGGCATTGAACTCGTCAGCCACACCGTCTCCATCGCGACCGTCACGGTGCCCGAAGGACGGCCCCTGCCGGTTCCCGCCGACGTGCTGGCCCTGGACTCCGATCCGCTGCGCTGCTTTGACCGGGAAACTTCCGATGCGATGGTGGCCGAGGTTGATGCCGCGCATAAGGAAGGCGAAACCCTGGGTGGCGTGGTTGAAGTCCTCGCCTACGGGCTTCCGCCGGGACTTGGAAGCTACGTGCACTGGGACCGCCGGCTCGACTCCCGGCTCGCTGCAGCCCTCATGGGCATTCAGGCCATCAAGGGCGTGGAGGTTGGTGACGGCTTCCTCACTGCCGCGCGCCGCGGTTCTGCTGCCCACGACGAAATCGTGCGCGATGCAGACGGACGCATTGTCCGCACCAGCAACCGTGCCGGCGGCATCGAGGGCGGCATGAGCATTGGCGACGTGCTGCGCGTACGGGCCGCCATGAAGCCCATCGCCACCGTGCCGCGGGCCCTCAAGACCATTGACATCAGCACCGGTGAGGCCGCCAAGGCGCACCACCAGCGGTCCGACGTTTGTGCCGTCCCGGCCGCCGGCGTGGTTGCGGAAGCCATGGTGGCGCTGGTCCTGGCCGAGGCGGTCACAGAAAAGTTCGGCGGCGATTCGGTGACGGAGACCGCTCGGAACATCAAGGGCTACCTGGACAGCATCCCGGCGTCCCTGGACTCGATCGGCCAGTAAGTGCCCTCCAGCAACAAAACCTCGCCCACGGGCCCGGTGGTGCTCATCGGGCCCATGGCCGTCGGTAAATCCGCTATCGGGCGGCAACTGGCCGATCAGCTCGGTGCTCCGTTCGTGGACACCGACGCCGTCATCGTGGCGGCCCACGGATCCATCTCCGACATCTTCGCCGGACGCGGGGAGCACACGTTCCGCGAGATCGAGGCCAGGACAGTGGCCCACGCCGTCGAAGCAGCGGAAGGCACGGCCACAGTCATCTCCCTGGGTGGAGGTGCTGTCCTTGACTCCGGAACCCAACAGCTGCTCAACAGGTGCACGGTGGTGTACCTGGAATGCGATGCCAGCACAGTTGCCGGACGCATAGCCCGCAATTCGGGCAGGCCGCTGCTGGCGGGGGATGCGGTTGGCCATTGGACGGCCGTGTTTGCCACCCGCAGGCCCGTCTACGAACGGCTGGCTGACATAACCCTGGACGTGCGCCACGGCTCGGTTTCCGAGCTGGGACGCCGGCTGGAAGCAGCACTGCGCGACTACGCAGCTGCCAAACAGGAAGTTGAAAAGTGAGCGTCGAATCAACAGTCATCAAAGTGACCGGCGAATCCGCCGGCAACAACTACGACATCGTGGTGGGACGCGGATTGCTGGGTGACCTTCCCGGCCTGCTCGGTGAGCGTGTCCGCCGGGTCCTCGTCATTCACCCGCGTGCCCTGCGCCTCACCGGGGACACCGTCCGCGACGAACTGGCGGCAGCAGGTTTCACCTCACTTACGGCGGAAATCCCGGACGCCGAAGAAGGCAAGCACATCCAAGTGGCGGCCTTCTGCTGGCAGGTCCTGGGGCAGAACGATTTCACCCGGTCCGACGCGATCGTGGCCGTGGGGGGAGGGGCCGTCACGGACCTCGCCGGCTTCGTCGCCGCCACCTGGCTGCGCGGCATCAAAGTCATCCACATGCCCACCAGCCTGCTTGGCATGGTGGACGCCTCGGTGGGTGGAAAGACTGGCATCAACACCGCCGAAGGCAAGAACCTCGTGGGCGCCTTCCACCCGCCGGCAGCTGTGCTGGCGGACCTGGACACGCTGAATACCCTGCCGAAAAACGAGATCATCTCTGGAATGGCAGAGGTCATCAAGTGCGGCTTCATCGCGGACCCTGCGATCCTGGACCTCATCGAAAAGGAACCCGAAGCGGTGGTGGACCCGCAGTCAGCCGTCCTCCGGGAACTCATTGAGCGTGCTATCACGGTCAAAGCCAAAGTCGTCTCGGAAGACCTCAAGGAATCGGGGCTGCGGGAAATCCTGAACTATGGGCACACGCTGGGGCACGCCATAGAGCTGGTGGAACGCTACTCCTGGCGTCACGGCGCCGCTGTGTCCGTGGGCATGATGTTCGCCGCCGAACTGGCCCGCAGCGTCGGGCGGCTCAGCGACGCCGACGCCGACCGGCACCGCACCATCCTCGACGGACTGGGACTGCCCGTCACTTACCGCCGGGACCGGTGGCAGGGCCTGCTGGACGGAATGCGCCGGGACAAGAAGTCCCGCGGCGACCTGCTGCGTTTTGTTGTCCTGGACGGCGTTGCCAAACCGGGGATCCTCGATGTGCCGGACACGTCACTGCTGTTCGCCGCGTACCAGGAGATTGCTTCCTGATGCACGGCCACATGGAAGGTACGGCAGACTGGCCGGAGGCTGGCTTCCCGGGAATCCGCATCAACCCGGAAACGTTGCTGCCCCAGATCGTGAACCAGGACGCGTGCCGTGAGGCGCTGGCGGTGTCTGCCGATCCGGCCGACCATATCTATGTCCTGCTGGTGGAAGGGCATTCCGCAGAGGCAGCGGAACTGCTGGCCGAAGCGCGGTTCAAGGATCCCGAGTCCTTCAAGCTGCGGGCTTTCGAAGCCGAGGTGCTCCGGGTTTCAAACCGGCTCGACCGCGCCGTGGAGCTGTTCCGTCAGCTGCTTGCCGAGGTGCAGGGGACGCCGCGGGAGGCGCTGGTACTGCAGTTCCTCGGCAAGACCCAGTACACCGCGGGGCAGACCTCGGCGGCAGTCGAGTCGTTCGCCCGCGCCCTGGACCTGCGTGTTGCGGAATCAGCAGACGCGGCCCTGATCTACTCGTCCACGGTGGCGCTGCAGCGGGCCCGGGACGTCCTGGACCTGGCCTGCTGACCGCTCGCCCGGGCTTATCCCGGAAAGGGCCGCCGTTTAACCCGGTAGAATGGTTCTTGGATTTTTCGACGCCCCGATTTTTGACAAAAACGCGCCGGCACGCCGAGAGGCAGGCCCGCCCGGCATACAACGTCTGACAACGCGACCAGACATAGAAACCAGAGGAAACCAGTGGCAACCACTAACGACATCAAGAACGGAACGGTCCTGAAGCTCGAGGGCCAGCTCTGGAACATCATCGAATTCCAGCACGTCAAGCCGGGCAAGGGCGGCGCCTTTGTGCGTACGAAGATGCGCAACGTGATGTCCGGAAAGGTCGTGGACAAGACGTTCAACGCCGGGCTCAAGATCGAAACCGCCACCGTTGACCGCCGTGACTACCAGTACCTGTACCAGGACGGCGCCGACTTCGTGTTCATGGACACCTCGGACTACGACCAGATCACGGTTTCCGGGGCAACGGTGGGGGACGCCACCAACTTCATGCTCGAGAACCAGATGGTCAACATCGCCATTCACGAGGGCAACCCGCTGTACATCGAGCTGCCGCCGAGCGTCGTCCTCGAGATCACCTACACCGAGCCGGGCCTGCAGGGCGACCGCTCCTCTGCCGGCACCAAGCCCGCCACCCTGGAGACCGGCTACGAGATTCAGGTTCCGCTGTTCATCGAGAACAACACCAAGGTCAAGGTGGACACCCGTGACGGCAGCTACCTCGGCCGGGTCACCGACTAGTGAGCGCACGCGGTAAAGCCCGCAACAGGGCCCTGGATGTTCTTTTCGAAGCCGAGCAGCGCTCGGTTTCGGCCTTTGACGTGCTCCGGGCACGCCGTGAGAAGACCGACCAGATCGTCAACCCCTACACCCTGGAGATTGTGGAGGGCGTGGTGTCCCAGCAGGCCGCCATCGACGAGTTCCTCGAAACGTACTCACAGGGCTGGACCCTCGAGCGGATGCCGTCAGTGGACCGCATCATCCTGCGCATTGGCACGTGGGAGCTCCTCTACAACGACGACGTCCCCGACGGTGTGGCTGTGAGCGAGGCTGTGGCGCTGGCCAAGACGCTGTCCACCGATGAGTCACCGCAGTTCATCAACGGCCTCCTGGGCCGCCTGCAGCAGCTGAAGCCTTCCCTGCTCGCTTAGCTTGCAGAATCACTGGAAGGGCTGGCCCCCGTGGGGGCCGGCCCTTCCAGCGTTTAATCAGCCGGCGACGGCGGCCCGCAGGGCCAGGACCCGCTGCAGCTGCCGGCGCTCCTCAGCCTGGTGCAGCTGCACGTCGCGGCCGCTGAGGATGCGCTGGCGGGTGTTGGCCAGCTGGGTCGCCGCCTTCAGGAACTCCTTCATCTGCCGCTTCCTGCCGTAGCTGCCCGCCCAGGTAAGGGCAGTTCTTCGCCCGCCCAGCGTGGCCAGGAGCTCCACCTCCGCGGGGGTGAACCAGCCGGCGGCGGAGTATTCGAGCAGGCGCTGGCGGGTCAGCCGTTTCTCCGCGACGCGCAGGAGGATGATACCGGCTATGGCAAGGAAGAAAATGGGAACCTGGATCAGGATGTAATCCACCAGGAAGCCCTGGCCCATGCTGTTCCAGCGGTTGTGCAGGATCATGGCCGGCACCAGTCCCACGAAGAAGGCAGCCACCGAAGCGCCCGCGTGCCAGCGCCGGGCGGCGTAGCCCATGATGAGTCCGGTGGTGCCCGTGAAGATCGCATGGGCAAAGGGGGACATCACGCCGCGAAGGAAAAATACCTGGGCGAAATCGCTGGCCGGGTCTGCTGATTCCGCAATGGCCCTGCCGAAATACAGGATGTTCTCCGTGAACGCGAAGCCTCCCGCGATGGTGAACGCAAAGACCACCCCGTCCACCGGCCCGTCGAAGTGCTTCCTGGCCAGCAGGAGCAGAAGCAGCAGCCCCAGGGACTTGGCAAACTCCTCCACAATCGGCGCCTGCACCGTGGCCATGTAGGTCTGCAGGTCCGAGCCGTCGGATAACTGGAACCCCAGCACAAAAAACGGCTGGATCAGCAGTGTGACGGCAATGGATACCGCCGCGCCCCAGGTAAAAGCGAAGTACAGCAGTCGCTTCGGCTCGGGTTCCCACTTATCAATGACATACACAGCCAGAAGGACGACGGACAGGGGAATGAGCGAGGCCAGGAATCCCACCAGGAACCCGGCCGGGCCCGTGTTCGAGAGCAGGAACGGCACCACCAGGAACAGGCTGAGGAAGGCCAGGGCGCTGCCGCCGACGGTGAGTCCCACCAGCCCGCCGCTGCGTGTCCGGCCGGCCCGAACCACCGTTCCCTGGACCTGCGGCGGCACTACCGTATCCAGGGCGCGGCCCTGATGCCCCGGAGCAGGCCGGTAATTCTCCGGCTGCACATGACCCATCCAGCTCGGGTTGGCGTCGCGGGGGAGCGGGCCGCCCGCTCCACGGTACGGATCTTCGGGCGGCCCGGACGCAGGGTAGCGGGGATGCATCGACATAACCGAAAGCCTAGGTGGCCCGCGCCACGTGTCCAAGGATTCCCGGCACAAGTCCGCTGCAGTGTGACCATCAACGCGTCCGGCCGGCACGGGCCCGGCCATGCGCCTGTGGTAATTTTGGAATGCACAAGATCCTTTTTTAATTCCGTCCTGTGAGGCGGGGAAAGGGGAGACGAGCGTTGACTTCTGTCACCAGCGCACCGGTTCCAGCCAGGGTAGTCCTCAGCCAGGCGGACATAGACCGGGCCCTCACTCGTATCGCCCATGAAATTCTCGAGGCCAACAAAGGTTCCCAGGACCTCGTCCTTCTTGGCATTCCCCGCCGCGGTTACCCGCTGGCCGCCAGGCTTGCCGAAAAAATTGCCGCCGCTGACCCAAGCGTGGACGCCGCGGCCATCGTCGGGCAACTTGACGTCACCATGTTCCGCGACGACCTCTCCCACCAGGGCACGCGCCCGCCGTATCCTACGAAGCTGCCGCGAACGGGCATCGACAACAAGGTGGTCGTCCTCATTGATGACGTCCTGTACTCGGGCCGCACCATCCGCGCCGCGCTCGACGCCCTGGTTGACCTGGGCCGGCCCCGCATCGTCCGGCTGGCAGTGCTGATAGACCGCGGCCACCGCGAGCTGCCCATCCGCGCAGACCACGTGGGCAAAAATCTCCCCACCTCATCCGCGGAAAAAGTCAGGGTCCGGCTCGAGGAAACCGACACCGCCCCGGGCGGCTCTCCGGTCAACGAAGTAGTGATCGAGGGCCGCTCGTGAAGCACCTGCTCTCCACCGAAAACCTCAGTCTCGCCAATGCCGTCCGCATCCTCGACACCGCGGAGGAAATGGCTGCCGTAGGGGACCGTGAAGTCAAGAAGCTCCCTGCCCTTCGCGGGCGTACCGTAGTCAACCTCTTTTTCGAAGACTCCACCCGCACCCGAATCTCCTTCGAAGCCGCCGCCAAGCGCCTCTCGGCAGATGTCATCAACTTCGCCGCCAAAGGCTCCTCGGTCTCCAAGGGGGAGTCCCTCAAGGACACAGCCCAGACACTGTCCGCGATGGGTGCGGACGCCGTCGTGATCCGGCACTGGGCCTCCGGCGCACCGCACCGGCTGGCCGCGACAGACTGGATCGACGCCGCCGTCATCAATGCCGGCGACGGCACCCACGAACACCCCACGCAGGCGCTGCTCGATGCCTTCACCATGCGGCGCCACTGGGCGCGCCTGTCCGGAACCGGCTCCGAGGGCGCAGACCTGAAGGGCATGCGCGTGGCGATTGCCGGTGATGTCCTGCACTCCCGCGTGGCCCGCTCCAACGTCTGGCTCCTGCGCACGCTCGGCGCCGACGTCACCCTGGTGGCGCCGCCCACCCTGCTGCCCATCGGCGTCGAAAAATGGCCCTGCAAGGTCAGCTACAACATGGACGAAACCATCGGGCAGGGCGTCGATGCAGTGATGATGCTCCGCGTCCAGGGCGAACGCATGAACGCTTCCTTCTTCCCCAGCACCCGGGAATACTCCCGCCGGTGGGGCTTCGACGACAACCGGCTGCGGGCGCTGGACGCACTGGGGATGAAGGACACCATCATCATGCACCCCGGCCCCATGAACCGGGGCCTGGAAATTTCGGCTGCAGCCGCCGATTCACCGCGCTCCACGGTCCTGGCCCAGGTCCGCAACGGTGTCTCCGTGCGCATGGCAGCCCTTTACCTGCTGCTGTCGGGGGATACCCGCGAACCAGCCGCTACCCCCGCCCTGGCCTATACCGGCACCCATTCCACCAAGGAGAGCAACTGATGGCAGGCAACACCGGAACCTATCTGATTCGCGGAGCCTCGATCCTTGGCGGGGCGCCCGCAGACCTGCTGATCCGCGACGGCGTTATTGCTGAAACCGGAACGGGTATGTCAGTTGACGGCGCAGAAGTCATCGAGGCGGCCGGCCTGGTGGCTCTGCCGGGCATGGTTGACGTCCACACCCACCTCCGCGAGCCGGGCCGCGAGGACGCCGAAACCGTCGAAACCGGAACCCGGGCTGCTGCGCTGGGCGGCTACACCGCCGTCCATGCCATGGCCAACAGCACTCCCGTTGCGGACACGGCCGGCGTGGTGGAGCAGGTCTACAGCCTGGGCCGGAAGGCCGGCTGGGTGGATGTGCGCCCCGTGGGCGCCGTTACCGTGGGGCTGGCCGGCGGGCAGCTCGCCGAGCTCGGCGCCATGGCTGACTCCCGCGCCCGTGTCCGCATGTTCTCCGATGACGGCATCTGCGTCCATGATCCTGTCCTCATGCGCCGGGCGCTGGAATACGTCAAGGCGTTCGACGGCGTGGTTGCCCAGCACGCGCAGGAGCCGCGGCTCACCGCCGGTGCCCAAATGAACGAGGGCGAAGTGTCAGCGGTGCTGGGACTGGCCGGGTGGCCCGCAGTGGCCGAGGAAAGCATCATCGCCCGGGACGTGCTGCTGGCACAGCACGTCGGCTCGCGGCTGCACGTGTGCCACGTCTCCACTGCCGGTTCGGTGGAAATCATCCGCTGGGCCAAGGAACGCGGCATCAACGTCACGGCCGAGGTCACCCCGCACCACCTGCTGCTGACCGATGACCTGGTCCGCAGCTACGACCCCGTCTACAAGGTCAACCCGCCGCTGCGTACCGACGCCGACGTCCAGGCCCTGCGGGCAGGCCTCGCGGACGGCACCATCGACGTCGTCGGCACCGACCACGCCCCGCACCCCAGCGAGCACAAGGAATGCGAGTGGGCGCAGGCAGCCATGGGCATGACCGGGCTGGAAACGGCCCTGTCCGTAGTGCAGCACACCATGATCGAGACCGGCCTGATCACATGGGCCGATTTCGCCCGGGTGACCTCTGCCGCAGCCGCAAAGATCGGCCGCCTTGAAGACCAGGGCCGGCCGCTCGAAGCAGGGGAACCTGCCAACATCATTCTGGTGGACCCGGCGGCGCGCTGGACGGTTGAGCCTTCGAAGATGGCCACCATGGGCCGTAACTCCCCGTTCAAGGGCATGGAACTTCCCGGCAAGGTGGTCGCCACCTTCTTCAAGGGACACCCCACCGTCCTCGACGGCGCCCTCAACACCCCCTACCCGCACGCCGCTTCCGTGGGCGCCGCCTGATGGACACCCAGCTGCTCTCGCTGGCCATCACGCTGGCCCTGATCGCCATCGCCTTCGTCCTTATCGGGCTGGGCTGGCGGAACCGCCTGAAGCGCCAGGCCGACGTCGAACAGTTGCCGTCGGTGCCCGAGGCACCGGGGGAGGCGCTCACCAGCGCCGAGGGGCAGTACGTCGCGTCTACCACCGGCGGCGACTGGCTGGACCGCATCGCAGTGCATGGGCTGGGCATCCGGACGAATGCCACCCTGGCGGTCTACCCGCATGGCGTCCTCTTTGACCGGGCAGGAGCGCCGGCGCTGTACATTCCCGCCGAGTCCCTCACCGGCGTACGGCTCGACAGCGGCATGGCCGGCAAGTTCGTGGAGAAGGACGGGCTCCTGGTCCTGTCATGGACCCACGGCAGCCACGAGCTGGACACCGGCTTCCGGACCCGCCTCGCCGGAGACAGGGACGTGGCTTTCGCAGCACTTCAGGAATTGATTTCTTCGGCCCCCGCGGCTGATGCCACTAGTGGAAAGTAAGACAGTGACAACAAACGCAACAGTATCCGCCCCAGTTTCCGTTCCTGAATCAGCTCCAGCGGCGCTGGTGCTCGAAGACGGCCGCATCTTCCGCGGGCGCAGCTACGGTGCCACCGGAACCGCCCTGGGTGAGGCAGTCTTCGCCACGGGCATGACCGGCTACCAGGAAACCATCACCGACCCGTCCTACGCCCGCCAGCTCGTGGTCCAGACGGCCCCCCACATCGGAAACACCGGTGTGAACAATGACGACGCCGAGTCACGCCGCATCTGGGTGGCCGGGTACATTGTGCGTGACGCGGCCCGCCGCCCTTCCAACTGGCGTTCGGAGCGTTCGCTGGACGAGGAGCTGGTGGAACAGGGCATCGTGGGCATCCAGGGCGTGGACACCCGCGCCATCACCCGCCACCTGCGCGAACACAAGACCATGCGCGCCGGCATCTTCTCCGGCGAAGCCGCGCAGGCCACGGATAAAGAGCTGGTGGCCGCCGTGCTTGCCAGCGCCCCGATGGAGGGCGCACGGCTGGCTGAGGAAGTCAGCGTTGACCAGGCGTACGTGGTGGACCCGAAGGACCACGGCTGGGAAGGCGATGCCCGCTTCAGCATTGCCGCCGTCGATCTCGGCATCAAGGCCATGACCCCGGTGCGGTTCGCCGAACGCGGCGTCCGCGTCCACGTGCTCCCCGCCACCGCCACCCTGGAAGACGTCAAGGCCGTCAACCCGGACGGCTTCTTTATGTCCAACGGCCCCGGCGATCCCGCCACGGCAGATGCCCAGGTCAACCTCCTCCGCTCCGTCCTGGACGAAAAGCTGCCCTACTTCGGCATCTGCTTCGGCAACCAGATCCTGGGCCGGGCGCTGGGGTTTGGCACGTACAAGCTCCGCTACGGCCACCGCGGCATCAACCAGCCCGTGATGGACCGCCGCACCGGCAAGGTGGAAATCACCTCCCAAAACCACGGCTTCGCTGTTGATGCTCCGCTGGACGGCGCCACCCAGGCCCCGGAGGAACGGTACGGCCGCGTCGAGGTCAGCCACGTCAGCCTGAACGACGACGTCGTGGAAGGCCTCGCGTGCCTGGACATCCCCGCTTTCTCCGTCCAGTACCACCCCGAAGCAGCAGCCGGCCCGCACGACGCCGCCTACCTGTTCGACCGCTTCATTGAGCTGATGGAGGGCACCCGGGACGGCAGGACCGCCAACTTGTCCAAGGACCCGGTGGACTCTGCCCATCCCGCGCAGGCGGACAACACAGGCGCTGAACACAAAAACGACAACAAGACTGAGGACAAGAAGTAATGCCGAAACGTACAGATCTCAAAAGCGTCCTCGTCATTGGTTCGGGCCCGATCGTCATCGGCCAGGCCGCCGAGTTCGACTACTCCGGCACGCAGGCGCTGCGCGTCCTCAAGGAGGAGGGCCTGCGGGTCATCCTGGTCAACTCCAACCCGGCCACCATCATGACGGACCCCGAGTTCGCCGACGCCACCTACATCGAGCCCATCACCCCTGAGGTGGTGGAGAAGATCATCGCCAAGGAGCGCCCGGACGCCGTGCTGCCCACTTTGGGCGGACAGACGGCACTGAACACCGCCATCGCCCTGGACAAGAACGGCGTGCTCGAGAAGTACAACGTGGAGCTCATCGGCGCCAACATCGCGGCCATCGAACTCGGCGAGGACCGCGAGAAGTTCAAGGGCGTGGTGGAGCGCTGCGGCGCCGAGTCCGCGCGCAGCCACATCATCCACAGCATGGACGAGGCCCTGAAGGCCGCCGACGACCTGGGCTACCCCATGGTGGTCCGGCCCTCCTTCACCATGGGCGGGCTGGGCTCGGGCCTGGCCTACACCGAGGACGACCTTCGCCGCATCGTGGGCCAGGGCCTGCAGTACAGCCCCACGTCCGAGGTGCTGCTCGAAGAGAGCATCCTCGGCTGGAAGGAATACGAGCTCGAGATGATGCGCGACAAAAACGACAACGTCGTTGTGGTCTGCTCCATCGAGAACTTCGACCCCGTAGGCGTCCACACCGGTGACTCCATCACCGTGGCGCCCGCCCTGACCCTCACTGACCGCGAATACCAGCGGCTGCGCGACATTTCCATCGCCGTCATCCGTGAAGTGGGCGTGGACACCGGCGGCTGCAACATCCAGTTCGCCATTGATCCCGCCACCGGCCGCGTAGTGGTCATCGAAATGAACCCCCGCGTGTCCCGCTCCTCGGCACTGGCTTCCAAGGCCACCGGCTTCGCCATCGCCAAGATCGCCACCAAGCTTTCCCTGGGCTACACGCTCGATGAAATCCCCAACGACATCACCCAGAAGACGCCCGCGTCCTTCGAACCGACGCTCGACTACGTTGTGGTGAAGGTCCCGCGCTTCGCGTTCGAGAAGTTCCCGGCAGCGGACAACACCCTGACCACCACCATGAAGTCGGTGGGCGAGGCCATGGCCATGGGCCGCAACTTCACCGAGGCCCTCCAGAAGGCGCTCCGGTCACTGGAGCAGAAGGGCTCCCAGCTGGACTTCAGCTCTGTCCCGGAATGGGAAGTTGCTGAGCTCATTGAAAAGGCGAAGCGCCCGACCACGGACCGGCTGCACCAGGTCCAGCGCGCCCTGCTGGGCGGCGCCACCGTTGAGGACCTCTTCGAGGCCACCAAGATCGATCCCTGGTTCCTGGACCAGCTTCAGCTGCTCAACGAGATCTCCCGGGAGATCCGCCAGGCCGGTGCACTCACCGCAGACATGCTGCAGCGCGCCAAGCGCCACGGCTTCTCCGACGAGCAGATCGGTGCCCTGACGCACAACTCTGAAGCGGTGGTCCGCGGCGTCCGCCAGGCGCTGGGCATCCGTCCCGTCTACAAAACCGTTGACACCTGCGCCGCTGAATTCGCCGCGTACACGCCCTACCATTACTCGGCCTATGACCAGGAGGACGAGGTGGCGCTGCACTCCAAGCCGTCCATCCTGATCCTCGGCTCGGGCCCCAACCGCATCGGCCAGGGCATCGAGTTCGACTACTCCTGCGTCCACGCCTCCATGGCCCTGCGCAAGGCCGGCTACGAGACGGTGATGGTCAACTGCAACCCGGAAACCGTTTCCACTGACTACGACATCTCCACCCGCCTGTACTTCGAACCGCTGACGCTCGAAGACGTGCTTGAGGTCATCGCGGCCGAGGAACGCACCGGCGGCGTCATGGGCGTCTTCGTCCAGCTCGGCGGGCAGACCCCCCTCAAGCTGGCGCAGCAGCTGGCGGACGCGGGCGTACCCATCCTCGGCACCTCCCCGGAGGCCATTGACCTTGCGGAGCACCGCGGAGCGTTCTCCCGGGTCCTGGACAAGGCCGGCCTGATCTCCCCGAAGAACGGCACGGCCGTGTCCTTCGAGGACGCCAAGAAGATCGCGGACGAAATCGGCTACCCCGTCCTGGTCCGCCCGTCCTACGTCCTGGGCGGCCGCGGCATGGAGATCGTCTACGACGAGCCCAACCTGTCCCGCTACATCGCCAACGCCACCGAGATCACCCCGGACCATCCGGTGCTGATCGACCGCTTCCTCGAGGACGCCGTCGAAATCGACGTCGATGCCCTCTTTGACGGCACGGACATGTACCTGGGCGGCATCATGGAGCACATCGAGGAAGCCGGTATCCACTCCGGCGACTCCGCCTGCGTCCTGCCGCCCATCACGCTGGGCGCCAATGTCCTGGAGCGTGTGCGCACGGCTACCCGTGCCATCGCCGAAGGCGTGGGTGTCCGCGGCCTCATCAACATCCAGTTCGCCCTGGCCTCGGACGTGCTGTACGTCCTCGAAGCCAACCCGCGGGCGTCCCGGACCGTGCCGTTCGTGTCCAAGGCCACCGGCGTGCAGATGGCGAAGGCGGCTGCCCTGATCGGCACCGGCGTCACCATCGGCCAGCTGCGCAGCGCCTACAAGATGCTGCCCGAGGCCGGCGACGGCTCCACGCTGCCCCTGGATGCCCCGGTGTCCGTCAAGGAGGCAGTCCTGCCGTTCAGCCGCTTCCGCACCCTGGAAGGCAAAGTGGTCGACTCCCTGCTCGGACCCGAAATGCGCTCCACCGGCGAAGTCATGGGCATCGACAAGCACTTCGATACGGCGTTCGCCAAGAGCCAGGCAGCGGCCAACAACGCGCTGCCCACCGAAGGCAAGATCTTCGTATCCGTGGCCAACCGCGACAAGCGTTCGGTGATCATGGGCGTCAAGCGACTCTCGGACCTCGGCTTCGAGATCGTCTCCACCGGCGGGACCGCGGACGTGCTCCGCCGCAACGGCATCCAGGCCACCCCGGTCCGCAAGGTGGCAGAGGGCAGCAGCGCCGAAGGCGAAGGCACTATCGCCGACCTCGTGATCGCCGGTGAGATCGACATGGTCTTCAACACCCCCTCCGGCGGTGAAGCCCGCAGCGACGGCTACGAACTCCGCGCCGCCGCGACGTCCATCGGCATCCCCTGCATCACCACGGTGGCCGAATTCAACGCCGCCGTACAGGCCATTGAGGCGATGCGCACCTACGAATGGTCCGTCACCAGCCTGCAGGAGCACGCCGCGGCCCTGGCTGAGTCGCAGAAGGCGGCCCTGCAGAATGCCTGAGCAGGCCGCAGCATCCGCTGAAGCGCCAAGCCGGGAGTCCTTCGGTTCCCGGCTTGGCGCCGCCATGGCCGCCCGCGGTCCGCTGTGCGTGGGTATTGATCCCCACCCGGCCCTGCTGTCCGACTGGGGGCTTAACGACGACGTCGAGGGCCTTCGCGCCTTTTCCCTGACAGTCCTCGGCGCTGTCGGTTCCCTCGCTGCCGCGGTGAAGCCGCAGGTGGCCCTGTACGAGCGCCACGGGTCAGCCGGTCTGGGTGTCCTCGAGGAACTCCTCGCTGTTTCCCGGGACGAAGCGGTGCTTACCATCGCTGACGCAAAACGCGGGGACATCGGATCCACCATGGCGGCCTATGCCGATGCGTGGCTCCGGGACGGTTCGCCGCTGGCCGCTGACTCGGTGACGTTGAGCCCCTACCTTGGCTTCGAGTCGCTGCGTCCGGCCCTCGATCTGGCGGCCGCGACGGGACGTGGTGTTTTCGTCCTCGCCCTGACGTCCAACCCGGAGGGCGCGTCGGTCCAGCACGTCGGGGGAGCTGACTCGGTGGCACGCAGGATCGCCCTGGCAGCCGGGGGCGAAAACCGCCGTTACCCGGGTGGGCTTGGTTCGGTAGGGCTCGTGGTTGGGGCAACCGTCGGCTCGGCCCTCGCTGACCTCGACGTGGACCTTGCAGCCATGCGCGGGCCCATCCTGGCACCGGGCCTGGGAGCGCAGGGCGCTACGCCGGCCCATCTTCGGGCCACTTTTGGCAGTTCGTACCCCCAGGTGCTGGGAACGTCCAGCAGGGACATTCTTTCTGCGGGCCCGGAGCCGCGGGCGCTGCGGGAGGCGGCCCAGCGGACGCTTGACGGGTTGCTGGGCGAATAGCTCTGCTTTCCTGCTGATGCATTGATTCGGGCTGCACCAAAGGGTAGTTTCAGGACATGTCCAACGGCGGCCGCCGTGGACGTATCCACCCAGATCCGGGGGTGTCCACCATGGTGCTGCGACCCTTATCCGCATCGGAACGAACTGATGCCCTGAACAAGGCGGCGGCAGCCAGGGCAACGCGCGCGGCGGCCAAGGAAAGCCTCAAGAACGGTGCCAGGTCGGCCGCCGACATCATCAATGCGGCCGTGGAGGATGAAGCCATGGCGCGGATGAAGGTATCGGAGCTGCTGGAGGCACTGCCGGGCGTTGGCAAAGTCAGGGCGGCCGCCATCATGAAGCAGCTGGGCATTGCCGCGTCCCGCAGGCTCCGCGGCCTGGGCGTCCACCAGCGCCGGGCGCTGGTAGATTTTATAGACGAAAACTAGCGCGGATACCTCCGCGCTTTCCCCGAACTCAGGCTCAAAGGAATACGTGCGTAATAAACCTGGACTGACAGTCCTCGCTGGTCCGACGGCTGTTGGCAAAGGCACCGTGTCCACCTTCATCCGGGACAACTACCCCGAGGTTTGGCTGTCCGTTTCGGCCACTACCCGGGCACCCCGGCCGGGGGAAGTTGACGGCGTCCACTACTTCTTCAAGTCAAAGGATGAGTTCGAACGGCTTGTGGCTGACGGCGAGCTTTTGGAATGGGCAGTAGTCCATGGACAGAACACCTACGGAACGCTGAAGAGCACCGTAAACCAGGCCATCGCCGAAGGCCGGTCCGTGCTGCTGGAGATCGATCTGCAGGGCGCCCGCCAGGTCAAGGCTGCGGTTCCGGACGCCCAGTTTGTCTTCCTCGCGCCGCCGAGCTGGGATGAAATGGTCCGCCGGCTGGTAGGCCGGGGCACCGAAACACCCGAGGAACAGCAGCAACGGCTGGAAACCGCTAAACTGGAGCTTGCTGCTGAACCGGAGTTCGACCATACCGTCATCAATGACGACGTTCGCCGGGCAGCGGACGAGCTTGTTTCACTCATGGGGCTGACCCCGCATCCGCAAGGAACGCCGGAACGGTCAGCCCGCTAGAATTTTGGAGAATTCGTGTCCACGAACCTTGAAGGCATCATTAACCCGCCGATCGACTCGCTGCTTGAAGCAGCAGACTCCAAGTACGGCCTGGTGATCTTTGGTGCCAAGCGTGCTCGTCAGATCAACGCTTACTACGCCCAGCTGCACGAGGGCCTCTTCGAATACGTCGGCCCGCTGGTAGACACCAAGCTGAACGAAAAGTCGCTTTCGATCGCCCTGCGCGAGATCAACGAAGGCAAACTGGTTTCCACGCCGATCGAAGCTGCAGAGTAATACCTGCTGCCTGACGTGCTGTTGACGGAGTTCACGTGCGCATAGTCCTCGGAGTCGGGGGAGGGATAGCCGCCTACAAGGTGGCATCGCTCCTCCGGCTTTTTACTGAAGCCGGCCATCACGTCACAGTGATCCCCACGGAAGCAGCCACCCGTTTTGTTGGCACCGCCACCTGGGAGGCCCTGTCCGGAAATCCGGTCAGCAACAGCGTCTTCGACGACGTCCATCAGGTCAACCACGTCCGCCTCGGCCATGAAGCCGATTTGGTGGTCATCGCCCCGGCCACAGCCGACCTCCTGGCCAAGGCAGCCACCGGCCAGGCCGGCGACCTCCTTACCAATACCCTGCTGATGGCCCACGGTCCGGTGCTGTTCGCTCCCGCCATGCACACCGAGATGTGGCAGCATGCTGCCACGCAGGCCAACGTGGAAACCCTGCGGGGCCGCGGAGTGGCCGTGCTGGAGCCGGCCACCGGCAGGTTGACGGGTTCTGACTCCGGTCCGGGCAGGCTGCCCGAGCCCGAAGTGATCTTCGATGCCGCCATGGCCTTGGTCCAGGGCGACTCTGACTACCAGCTGCCGCTGGCAGGCCGCACGGTCACCATCACCGCAGGCGGAACCCGCGAACCCCTGGACCCGGTGCGGTTCCTGGGGAACCGGTCCTCCGGCAAGCAGGGTGTCGCGCTGGCCGTCGCCGCCCGGAATGCGGGCGCGACCGTCCGCCTGCTCGCAGCGCACATGGAAGTTCAGGCCCCTGCCGGAGTGGAAGTGGTGCCGGTGGAAACAGCCCTGCAGCTGCGCGAGGCGGCGCTGGCGGCTGCGGCCGATTCCGACGTCGTTATTATGTCCGCCGCAGTGGCCGACTTCCGCCCTGCCGAGGTCTCGGACACCAAAATCAAGAAGCGTGATGACAGCGCCGACCCCGTCATCACCCTGGTCCGCAACCCGGACATCCTGCACGAACTGGTGGAACTGCGGAACAGCGCCGGTCACGGGAAGAGGCAGCAGCTGATTGTTGGCTTCGCTGCGGAAACCGGTGACAGCCAGGGGGACGTGCTGGCCTATGCCGAAGCAAAGCTGGAGCGCAAAGGCTGCGATTTGCTGGTGCTGAACCACGTGGGTGCTGACAAGGTCTTCGGGCAGGACACGAATGCCGTTGTCATTCTGTCCCGGGCCGGTTCCGAGCCCCAGGAGGCGGCCGGAACCAAAACGGAAGTATCGGCGGCCATCATCAGCCGGATCGGCTTTGAACTGAATCACGTTTCGCCTCGGGCCTGACGTGTTCCCGCGCACGTTCGCTTAGTACAGGGACATCTGCTGCCGTCTCCTGCAGGGAGTACGGATCCCAACCAGTAAGGTAGTTGAGTGACTTTACCGCTGCACCTTCCCCCATCCCACGCGGCCACCCCGTCCGCGCTCCGGCTCTTCACCTCCGAGTCGGTCACCGAGGGCCACCCGGACAAGATCTGCGACCAGATCAGCGACGCCATCCTGGACGCGCTGCTGGACAAGGACCCGGAATCGCGTGTCGCGGTGGAAACCATGGCCACCACCGGCCTGGTCCATGTGGCGGGTGAGGTCACCACTGACGCCTACGTCGAAATTCCCCAGATCGTGCGCGAAACGATCCTGGGCATTGGGTACGATTCCTCGGCCAACGGATTCGACGGCGCCCGCTGCGGTGTGTCCGTATCCATCGGGCAGCAGTCCAACGACATCGCCGGGGGAGTCTTCAATTCCCTTGAGGCCCGCGAGGGACGCCAGGAAGACGATTACGACCTTCAGGGCGCCGGAGACCAGGGCCTGATGTTCGGCTACGCGAGCGACGAAACCCCTTCTTACATGCCGACGCCCATCTGGCTGGCGCACCGCCTCTCGGAGCGGCTCACCGAAGTCCGCAAGTCAGGGGAATTGCCTTACCTCCGTCCCGACGGCAAGACCCAGGTCACCGTCGGCTATGACCGGGACCTGCCGGTCTCGGTGGAAACGGTGGTCATTTCCAGCCAGCATGCCGAGGGCGCAAGCCTGGAACAGCTCCGTGCGGACCTCGCCTCCATCGTCATCGAGCCGGTCCTGGCAGGTGCCAACCTGGACATTTCCCGCGCGGCGAACATCCTTAACCCCGCCGGCGAGTTTGTCATCGGCGGTCCCGTTGGAGACGCCGGCCTGACCGGGCGCAAGATCATCGTTGACACCTATGGCGGGATGGCCCGCCACGGCGGTGGTGCCTTCTCCGGCAAGGATCCGTCCAAGGTGGACCGCTCAGCTGCCTACGCCATGCGGTGGGTGGCCAAAAACGTTGTGGCCGCCGGGCTCGCAAAGCGCGCAGAGATCCAGATCGCCTACGCCATCGGCCAGGCGCGCCCCGTGGGCACCTACGTGGAGACGTTCGGAACCGAAACCGTGGACCCCGCCCGGATCAGCGCTGCCATCGCAGAGATTTTTGACTTGCGGCCCCGCGCCATCATCGACGCCCTGGACCTGAAGCGCCCCATCTACGCCAAAACGGCGGCCCACGGCCATTTCGGCCGGGACGATCCCGACTTCACCTGGGAGCGGCTGGACCGCGTGGATGACCTGAAGGCGTTCTTCAACGCCTAGTCCCTGTCGTCCAGTTCCTGCAGGGAATGCCGGTGCCGGTTGAAATGTCAGTACCGGCTGGTCTACTGGCCACGTCCACCCGGTCATGCTGAATGGAGGTAGCCACCTTGGTTGCTGACGATTCCGCACAGCCGTTACTGGATCTCCCGGGAGCAGTGCAGCCGTCCCTGCTGCAGGGCTTCCCGTCCCGCAAACAGCAAACCGGCCCTCAGTTCGCTGCCCGCCTCCCGGTAGCCAGGGTGCTCGTGGAATCCTCCCTGCCGCATCTGGACCGGCCGTTTGATTACGGCGTTCCTGCCGCCCTCGATGAGGATGCGCAGCCCGGTGTCAGGGTCAGGGTCAAGTTTAACGGCCAGGACCTGGGCGGGTTCATCCTGGAACGGGTTGCCGGGTCCGACGCCGGCCACACCCTGCTGCCGCTGGCGAAAGTTGTTTCCCCGGTTCCCGTCCTGACGTCCGGGATCACCGAACTGGTCACCGCCGTCGCCGCCCGGTACGCCGGGACCATCAGCGATGTCCTCCGGGTTGCGGTTCCTCCGCGGGTGGCGCGCCTGGAGAAGACGTATCCCGCAACCGGGGAAACCCCCGGCGACGGGCCTGTTGAACACGCTGCGGCCGCAAAGGAGCCCGGCGAAGGAAATGCGTGGGCCAGCTACCGCAACGGCTCCGCGTTCCTGCGCCACCTGACTGATGGCGGTTCACCTAGGGCCGTGCTGAATCCTCTGCAGGGTTACGGCACTGCCGGCTGGCCGCAGCTGCTGGCCCAGGCCGTTGCCGCTGTCTACGCCTCCGGCCGGGGTGCCGTGGTGGTGGTGCCGGACAACCGAGACCTGGACCGGCTTGAAGAGGCAGTTGCGGACCTGTTGCCGGACTCTGCCGTCGCCCGCCTGACGGCGGAGGACGGGCCCACGCCGCGCTACCAGAACTTCCTGCGGCTCCTTGCCGGAACCGCCCGGGTCGCTATCGGGACCCGGTCCGCCGCCTATGCTCCCGTCAAGGACCTGGGGCTCGCCGTTTGCTGGGACGACGGCGACGACCTCCACATCGAACAGCGCGCGCCCTACGCCCACGCCCGAGAAGTCCTGCTCCTGCGTACCGAACAGGCGGGAGCGGCATGCCTCCTGGCCGGGCACGCCCGCAGCACCGAGGTCCAACGGCTTGTCGAGACGGGCTGGGCCCTGCCTGTCGAAGCCGACCGTACGCTGGTCCGCAGCACCGTCCCGCGGGTGGTGAACACCGCGGACAGCTTCGAGCAGGACTGGGATCCGCTTGCCAGGATCGCCCGCCTTCCCGGTGCTGCCTGGAGGGCAGCCAAGGAGGGCCTCGAACGGGGGCCCGTCCTGGTCCAGGTGGCCCGGGCCGGCTACGCGCCGTCGCTGGTGTGTGACAGGTGCCGGGAGCCGGCACGCTGTGGTGCCTGCCAGGGTCCCCTGGCCGTAGCCGGACCGAGTGGCACAAACGCCCTGCCCCAATGCCGGTGGTGCTCCACTCCTGACCCTGAGTGGCACTGCACGCACTGCAACAGCCGGAAGCTGCGCAGGGGCGCAACCGGCGTGATCCGGACGGCTGAGGAGCTGGGCCGGGCATTTCCCGGCAAGACGGTCATCACGTCCTCGGGTGACCAGGTGAAGGCACGCGTAACCAGCGGCAACGCCCTGGTAGTGGCTACGGTGGGGGCCGAGCCAATCGCGGAAAACGGATACGCCGCGGCCTTGCTGCTGGACGGTGACTCCCTGCTGCGCCGGGAAACCCTGCGGGCCGGTGAAGATACGGTGCGCCGCTGGTTCAACGCCGCTGCGCTGGTGCGTCCAGGGGCAGAGGGGGGCCTTGTAGTGGTTACCGCATCGGACACCGGCCCGGTGGGCGCGCTGCTCCGGTGGGATCCTGCAGGTTACGCCCGGCGTGAGCTCTCCCTGCGGGCTGAGCTGCAGCTTCCTCCAGCGGTGCGCATCGCCTCGGTCACGGGGCCTCGGGCCGCCGTCGAGCATTTCTCCGGGGCAGTGGCGGCGCAACTGGAACAATCCGGGGTCCTGCTCCGGACTGCAGGCCCTGCACCGGTGATCCTCAGCGCTGCACCCTCCGCCCGCCGCTCCGCGGAGGATGTCCGGACCCTTCTGTTCTTCCCCTACGCCCAAGCTGCTGCGGTGACCCGCGTCCTGCGGGCCACCCGCGCTGCAACGGCCGCGAAGCGCGCCACCGAACCTGTGCAGGTGCGCCTGGACGGGGTGGACGTGCTCTAGCGGCTACCTGCGAAGGCCCTGCCCGCCGCGGCGCCGGGCCACGATCCCGTGGGCCACGTCCACCAGTTGGCGGGCCGATTCATCCCAGGTGAACTCCGCTGCACGGGCTGCAGAACGCCGCGAAATGTCCTCCCACCGCTCCGGGTCCTGCAGCTTCTTCACAGCGTCCGCGAACTGCAGGGGAGAGGCCGGATCGACGTAGCTCGCGGCGTCGCCGCCCACCTCGCGGAAGATGGGAATATCGCTGGCGATGACCGGCGTACCCAGCGCCATGGCCTCCACCAGAGGCAGGCCGTACCCTTCGGCACGTGAAAGGCTCACCAGTGCGGTGGCCGTTTTCAGGAGCGCGCTGTACTCCTCATCGGTGACGCCATTGCGGAAGACCACCCGGGCTCCCGGGGGAATGAGCTTCTCAAGTTCGGCCCGCCGCTGCGGGGTTATCCGGCTGAGCAGGTGCAGTGTAAAGCCGGGCAGTTCAGCCATGCCGGCCACCATGGTCTCCACGTTTTTGTACGGCATGAATGAGCCCATGTACACAAGGGAGGGCTCGGCGCCGGCTTCCGGTACGCGGGGCTCCTGCGCCGGTTGCGGTGCGTTGCTGATGATCCGGACGGGACGGCGCGTGAGCCGGTACTTGGCCATCAGGGCCTCGGTGGTCCTGCTGATGGTGGCGACGACGTCGGCCCGGTTGAGGAGGAGCCGCTGCGGCCAGTACGCCTTGTGGTAAAGGCGCCAGAGCAACCGCACGGGGGCGGGCAGGAATCCCGGGGGTGCGGGGTGCTCGTAATAGATGAGGTCGTGCAGGGTCAGGACCAGCCCGTACTTCCGGCCCCAGGTGCCCATCGTCTGCATGGGGCAGACCACCACGTCCGCGCCCAGCAGGTTGATCCTGCGGGCAACGAGAAGTTCCGCGGGGGACAGGGGGCTGTTGATCAGTGTGTATGGCACGTCCGGCAGCAGGGTGAGCTGGCGGATGTCGCAAATAAGCATGGAAACGTCGGCGATTTTCGACGTTGCCGCAATGAGGCTGGCACCGTAGCGGCTGATGCCGTCGTGGTGGTCAGTCCGGGTGAAACGGGCGTCAATGACAATTTTCACGCGGGGTGGTCCTTCAGGAAGCTGCGGATGTAGCGGGCGGCCGGCTCCGGCGTTTCGTAGTGGATCAGGTGGCCGACGCCCGGGATGACCTGGAGTTCGCCGTCGGGCAACAGCGCGGCCAGCCGGTGCTGGTCCGGCAGCATGGCGATTTCGTCCTTCTCTCCCGCGATCAGCAGCACCGGTAGGGTCAGGCGCTTGGCCACCTCGGCCACGTGGCTGCTGACGGAGGCGGTAAAAGACTCAAGAAGGCTGTCCCGGCTGGCAAAGGCACTGAAGTATGCGTGGTGCTGGCCGTGAATGAAGCGCCGAAGGTCCCGGTCGGCCGTTTTTGCCATGGTTTCACTCATTACCCGGACAATTGCAGGGCTGCGCAACAGGGCAAGCCCCAGCGGTCGGGGCAGGCGGGCCGCGAGCCGGTAATAGAGCACGGCCAGCCTGGTCATCACGCCTTTCGGTCCCTCCAGCGCCGGCGCGGCGATGGGGTTGACCAGGATCAGGGGATGCACCGTGCCCGGATTGGCTGCCACAAAATGCGCGGCAATGATCGAGCCGAAGGAATGCCCTAACAGAACGGTGTCCGCGCCCAGACCCAGGGCCGCCATGAATTCCGTAATGAACGCCCCGTAACCCCTTACGGTGTGGCCACCGGACCCGAACGCGTCTGAACTGCCAAAGCCGGGCAGGTCCGGCATGATGATCTTCATCTCCGGGAGCTGATCGGCCACCCGGAGGAGCCCATGGTGGTCGCCGCGGAACCCGTGGATCACCAGGATGGTCCGGGTTTCAGGGGTCACCAGCACGGGTTCGTAGGTCCAGTAGGCAACCTTTCCGCCTGCGAGCTGCACTGAAGAGGCGCGGGTGCGGCCCGTTAGGTCCGGGCTGAAGAATGCGGGCGCGGGGGACTGCCCCGGAGATGTTGTTTTCATGCAGGTCCTAATTGACGTTGTCCGGGTGGGAACCAACCCGCTGTCCGCGGTCCAGTCCGGCGAGCGCATCCATGTCCCTGGCTGTGAGCTCAAAGTTGAAAACGTCGAGGTTTTCCCGGATGCGTGCCGCGGAACTTGCCTTGGGAATGGCAATGTTTCCCAGTTCCATGTGCCAGCGAAGAACAGTCTGCGCAGGGGTCCTGCCGTGTTCGACGGCGCAGGCCTGCACCACGGGGTCGGCCAGCACGCGGCCGCGGCCCAAGGGGCTCCACGCTTCCGTCCTGATACCGAGTTCGTCGTGAATCTTCCGCAGCTCGTGCTGCTGGAGCCACGGGTGCAGCTCGATCTGGTTTACGGCAGGGACTACCTCTGCCGTCTGCAGCAACCGGTCGAGGTGTGCAGGCTGGAAGTTGCTGACACCGATGGCCCGCACTTTTCCCTCCCGGTACAGCGTCTCCATGGCGCGGTAGGTTTCGGGAAACAGGCCGCGCCTTGGGCAGGGCCAGTGGATGAGGTACATGTCCACGTAGTCCAGGCCCAGGTTGACCATCGAGGTATCAAACGCACGCAGAGTTGCATCGTAGCCGTGGTGGTCGTTCCACACCTTGGTGGTAACAAAAATGTCCTCCCGGGCGGGCGCCGGAAAAAGTTCGCCGGACCCGCCGCTGCCCGGCTGCGTTCCGAGCTGGGAGCTGATGCCCCGCGCCACGCCGGACTCATTGCCGTACATGGCTGCGGCGTCGAAGTGGCGGTACCCGGAACCGAGGGCCATGGCAACAAGTCCCGCCGCTTCGGATGGCGGCACCTTGTACAGGCCGTAGCCCAGCTGGTCAATCAGCACGCCGTTGTTCAGGCTCAGCCGCGGGGAGATCCTCATAGCCATGACTCTACCTACTCGCCACAGCAAGGCCCTCCAGGCCCACCAGGCGGCGTGCAGTGGCCTCGTCGAGGATCAGGTCCGTAGCCAGGCGCGCCGCAAGTGCACCTTTCAGCCCGTTGATCTTGGAGACACCGGAAACCACACAGATCCTGCGCCGGACCTGGCGAAGTGCGGTGAGGGCCGGCCCGGTGGACCTTTCGTTGAGCACGATCCCGTCCGAGGAGCCGTCGGCGCGGAAGAATACGGTTGCAACGTCCCCTACAACGTCGGAGGTGGCCAGGGTGCGGAGGTCGGCCTCGTCCAGGTACCCGCCGGCATAGACGTGGCTGGGGTAGTCCGCGTCCACGGATCCGACGCCGAAGATCGCGATGCTCATCTTCGCCTGGAGTTCAAGGATGCGCTGCACGCTGCGTTCATTCCACATTGCAGTCTTGGTGCCGGCGTGGTCGAAAAACGCAGGAACCGGGAACTGTTCCACCCGCGCCCCGTAGGCACTGCCGAAGCGGCGCATGATGTCACTCGCGTAGGTGATGCCTGTTGTGTGCATATTTCCCGCGCCATTCAGTTGCACCACCACACTGTCATGGGTGATCTTCCTTGTCAGGTGCCTGCTCACGGCGCTGAGGGTGGATCCCCACGCGACCCCGATGATGGCATTGGAATCCACCAGCGGACCGATGGTGCGGGCCGCCTGCATGGCCACCCGGTCCAGGGTCTCGGCCTCATTCAGTGTTTCCACGACCGGGACAACATGGGCGTCGACCCCGTACCGGCGGCGGATCAGGCCTTCCAGCTCCGGACCGGTGTCCAGGGGGTTCCGGATCTGGACCTGCACCAGGCCCGAATCCCGCGCGGAGGACAACAGCCGTGAAACGGTGGAGCGGGACGTCCGCAGTTCGCGGGCGATCGCGTCCATGGTGAGGTCCTGCAGGTAATACATTTGTGCAGCCCGAAGGGCGTCAGCGTGCCTGGATGGGTCCACGGTAACTCCGTTCTGCACGTTTGTGCATATAGCTTGACTCCATTTTCCATTACTCCAAAGAATAGACGAGAACGGTCAATCACTTAGCCGTGCCCGCGTCAGTCAACGCCCAAGGGAGTCGTTTTGGGACCCAAGGATTCATCCACCCGCGCCGCAGCACCAAAGCCGGGAGCGGAACGCCCCTCGGTGCACAACCTGCGCCTCCGTCCGCATGCGAAAGTGCTGGTGGTGGGAGGTGGAATCAACGGCGTCGGAACCTTCCGGGACCTGGCCCTGCAGGGTGTGGACGTTGCGCTGGTGGAACGCGGCGACTTCTGCCAGGGGGCAAGCGGCGCATCCTCGCATATGATCCACGGCGGCATCCGTTATCTCGAAAACGGGGAGTTCCGGCTGGTTCGGGAGTCAGTGGTGGAGCGCAACCGGCTGTTGCGGATTGCACCGCACTACGTCAAGCCGCTGCAGACCACCATCCCCATCTTCAGTACCTTTACCGGCGTGCTGGCGGCGCCGTTGCGGTTCCTCACCCATAAGCAGGGAAAGCCTGCGGAGCGCGGCGCCTTCCTCATAAAACTCGGCCTCAGCCTGTACGACTCGTTTTCCCGCGACGGCGGTACCGTGCCGCGCCACGAGTTCCGCGGCCGTGAACGCGCCCTCCAGGAACTGCCCCGCCTGCATCCGGACGTCAAGTACACGGCCACCTACTTCGATGCTTCCGTGCACAACCCTGAGCGGCTCACGCTCGATGTCCTGCAGGACGGTGAGAAGGCCGGGCGCGCAACCGGCCCCGGCACCCAGGGCAGCACAGCGCGCGCCAGCAACTACCTGTCACTGAGATCCATGACCGGCGAACCCAACCGGGGCACGGGCAGAGGCAGCACCGTGCGGCTACGGGATGAGCTGACCGGGGAGGAGTTCGACTTTACTGCTGACGTCATTGTCAACACCACGGGGGCGTGGGTGGACCGTACCAATGAAGCCATGGGCACAGCTTCCGCCTTCATGGGCGGCACCAAGGGCTCGCATGTCGTGCTCGACCATCCCGAACTCCTGGCCGCCTGCGGGGGACGTGAAATCTTCTTTGAACATACCGACGGCCGGATCGTCCTCATCTATCCCATGGGTGACCGCGTCCTTGTCGGGACTACGGACGTGGACGCCGACCTAAGCCAGGATGCTGTCTGCACGGACGAGGAAATCGAGTACTTCTTCGACCTTATCGGCCACGTCTTTCCCTCCATCGGCGTTACGCGCGAACAAATTGTCTACACCTTCTCCGGGGTGCGGCCGCTGCCCCGGCATGACGAGACGCAGCCCGGGTTCGTTTCCCGGGACTACCGGATCGAGCGCCGGGAAACAGGCAGCAGCACCGCCGGTGCGGGCGCCGTCGTCCTGAGCCTCGTAGGCGGCAAGTGGACTACGTTCCGGGCGCTGGCCGAACACCTCACCAATGACGTCCTCACCGAACTCGGCATGCAGCGGAAAACCTCAACGGCCCACCTACCCATCGGCGGCGGAGCAGACTTTCCCGCTGACGATGCCGGAGTGCAGAAGTGGATCAAGGCCCACATGACGGCAAGCCGTGACGCGGACCGCACCGCTTGTTTGCTGACCAGGTACGGGACGCGGGCGGAATCCGTGATGGCGTACCTCGACGGCGGGCCGGACCGCCTGCTGCGTTCTACACGGGAACTGAGTGTCCGGGAATTGGAGTTCATGGCTGACCATGAACAGGTGGGGCACTTGGCGGACGTCCTGATCCGCCGTACTTCCCTGGCCTTCCGCGGCCTGGTGACGGGGGAACTGCTTAACGAGGTGGCGGACGTACTCGCCGATCCATTGAAGTGGGATTCTGCGGCACGGGCAGCCGAGATCCGGCACGCGCAGGATGTGCTGGAGCGGTTCCACCGCGTGGAAACACACAGCCTGGTCGCATAGGACAGGCTGGCCGGCCGGGACACGTCCCGGCATCACGGTCCTTCAACCCGCGAAGGACTGACAACAGAAAATAGAGGAGTCAAAGATGTCTCTTGGAATTGTTTTCCTTTCCGAAGTCTTCGGAACGGCGATGCTGACCCTGCTGGGTTGCGGTGTCGTCGCCAACGTTGCCCTGAGGGGAACCAAAGGCAACAGCGGCGGGTTCCTGATGGTGACCTGGGGATGGGGTGTTGCAGTATTCGCGGGTGTCTATGTGGCCGCGAAGTCGGGGGCACACCTGAACCCGGCTGTGACGCTGGGCCTGTTGGCCAATGGCGCTGAAGAGTACGCACCGGATGTCGCCGTCGATTTCGCCTCAACGCTGACTTACTTTGCCGGAGAACTGCTGGGCGCCTTCCTCGGGGCCGTGGTCTGCTGGCTCGCCTACAAGCAGCACTTCGACGCCGAAGAGGAACCGGCAAGCAAGCTGGGCGTGTTTTCCACAGGTCCGGCCATCCGTTCCAGTTCCTGGAATTTGGTGACTGAGATCATCGGTACCTTCGTCCTGGTCTTCGTCATCCTCACCTTCGGCGGGACGCCGTCCGGCCTCGGCCCGCTCGCCGTCGCACTGCTCGTCGTGGGCATCGGTGTCTCCCTCGGCGGCCCCACCGGCTACGCCATCAATCCCGCCCGCGACCTGGGCCCCCGGATCGCCCACGCCGTGCTGCCCATCCGGGGCAAGGGTTCCAGCGACTGGGGCTATTCCTGGATCCCCATCGTTGGTCCGCTGGTCGGCGGCGCCCTGGGCGGCCTGGTTGCCCGCGTCGTGCCGATCATCGCCACAGCAGCAGCTTGACCACTGACCTGAGCCATCCCACAAAACACCGCTAGAGACAAGGACGTCATCATGAGCCAGTATGTAATCGCCATCGACCAGGGAACCACCAGCACCCGCGCGATCGTTTTCGACCACAGCGGCAGCATCGTTTCCTCCGGCCAAATGGAGCACGAACAGATCTTCCCCAAGGCGGGGTGGGTGGAGCACAATCCCGCCGAAATTTGGAACAATACCCGCGAGGTCATCGCCTCGGCCCTCTCCAAGGCGAGCCTGACGCGGCACGATATTGCCGCCGTCGGTATCACCAACCAGCGCGAAACCGCTGTGGTGTGGGACAAGACCACAGGCGAGGCCGTGTATAACGCCATCGTGTGGCAGGACACCCGCACCCAGGACATTGTGGACGAACTGTCACGGGACGGCGGAGCCGACCGCTTCAAGCAGAAGGTGGGCCTTCCGCTGGCCACCTACTTCTCCGGCACCAAGATCAAATGGATCCTGGATAACGTCGAAGGTGCCCGCCAGAGGGCCGAATCAGGTGACCTGGTGTTCGGCAACACCGATGCCTGGGTTTTGTGGAACCTCACCGGCGGGGTGGACGGCGGCGTCCACGTCACTGACGTCACCAATGCCTCGCGGACGCTGTTCATGGACCTGGACACCCTGCAGTGGGACGAGGAGATCCTGGGCATTTTCGGGGTTCCGCTGAGCATGATGCCGCAGATCAAATCCTCCTCGGAGGTCTACGGCACGGTCCACACCTCCCAGCTCCTCCGTGAGGTCCCGGTCGCGGGCATCCTCGGCGACCAGCAGGCAGCCACCTTCGGCCAGGCCGCCTTCCAGACCGGTGAAGCCAAAAACACCTACGGCACGGGCTGCTTCCTGATCTTCAACACGGGCGAGGAAATTGTCCACTCCAAGAACGGGCTGCTGACCACGGTGGGCTACAAGCTCGGCGACGCGGCGCCCCACTACGCACTGGAAGGCTCCATCGCCGTCACCGGTTCCCTGATTCAGTGGCTGCGGGACAACCTGGGAATGATCAGCAGCGCCCCGGAGGTGGAGACCCTGGCAGCCTCCGTGAAGGACAACGGCGGCGTTTACATTGTCCCGGCCTTCTCGGGGCTCTTCGCACCCTACTGGCGTTCCGACGCCCGCGGCGCCATTGTGGGCCTCACCCGGTTCGTCAACAAGAGCCACATTGCCCGGGCCGCGCTGGAAGCCACGGCGTTCCAGACGCGCGAAGTGCTCGATGCCGTCAACGCAGACTCCGGCGTTCCGCTCTCGGAGTTGAAGGTCGACGGCGGCATGGTGGCCAACGATGCGCTGATGCAGTTCCAGGCAGACATCCTTGGTGTTCCCGTGATCCGGCCCAAGGTCGTGGAGACCACGGCCCTGGGTGCTGCCTACGCTGCCGGCCTCGCCGTCGGTTTCTGGAAAGACCTCGGCGAACTGTCCTCCAACTGGTCCGAAGACAAGCGCTGGGAACCCCAGCTGGACCAGGCCGAACAGGACCGCCAGATGCGGCTCTGGAAGAAGGCAGTGACGAAGTCGATGGACTGGGTCGACGAGGACGTGCACTAGGTCTGTCACGGCCTACCCCGAGGCGGCCCCTGGAATTCCGCAGGGGCCGCCTTCCTCGCGGAGTTGAGGCGGGCTCAGTCCGCGTGGAGTTCTACTGTGCCTGCGTTGCCGTCTACTGTTACCAACTGGCCGGTGAACAGGACCTGCGTGGCTGTTCCTGTTCCTACTACTGCCGGGATGCCGTACTCACGGGCTACCAGGGAGGCGTGGGCTGCGAGGTTGCCGCTGTCTGTTACGACGGCGGCAGCGTGGGCGAACAGGGAAGTCCATGCCGGGGCCGTTGCTCCGGCTACGAGCACCTCGCCTGGCTGGAATCCGGAAAAGTCACCGGGGTCCTTGACTACCCGGACGCGGCCCTTGGCCCGGCCGGGGCTTGCCGGGTGGCCCACCAGCGTGCCCTGCGGAGGGTTTGGACTGCTGCGGGCCGTGTTGGCCATCCGGTCAAAAGTGTTGCCGAGCAGCGGCAGCTTGCCCAGCACCAGTGGAGCGGCCAGTTTCCGTTGGCGGAGCCATTCCTCGCGGCGCCGCGCAACGGCTTCCTGCTGCGATGGCGCATCGGGCCGCAGGTCCCGCCTGGTCAGGAAGTAGATATCGTCTTGGCTGGTGATGACACCCGCCTGCTCCAGCCGGGTCCCGATTTCCGTGGCACAACGGCGCAGCAGCGGCCAGCCCAGGGTGAAGTCGCGCGCTTGTTCCTCCCGGATCAGGGCATAGTGCTGGGCAACCGCCAGCAACTTGTCGAACCGGCGCAGGCGGCGCGAACCCTGAAGTATGGAACGGCAGGTCTCCTCGGCGGCGCGCCGCGCGTCAGCTGCGGCAGCGGCACGCGCCGAGCCGCTGCCGGAGGGTACAGATGGACCATGTTCTTCGCCCGCCGTCGGGTGGTACCAGTCGAGGCTGTAGACAGCATGGCCCGGCCTCGCCGGCAGCGCCGGGGCCAGGCCGCCCAGCAGCACCTGGTAGCTGAGGCCATCGTGCAGTCCCTGCTCCTGCCGGGCGGCAACGGTGGGAGCGAGGTGCCGGCGCCAAAACCTGGCCAGCACCAGCTCCATTTTCCAGGCCGCCCCGCCGGTTGCGGCGAAGAACCACAGATATTGCCCTGCGGCGCGTGCTACTTGTTCAACGAGGCTGATCAGACCGTTCAGCGTTCCCGGAAGCGGGACATCCCGGTAGCCGTCAACCAGCGCCCGGTACGCCGGCAGGTGTTGGTTTCGCCATTCCAGCTCAAGGTCCCGGAGTACCGTGCGGTCTGCGCCGGCCGGATCCACCATCGGGCGGATAACGGAGTTGAAAAAGTAAGGCAGCGAGCGGGGCGTGCCGCCAAAAATGAGATGGGGGAGAGCCCGGGGTGTCGGCGGGGCCACGTAGTACCAGCCGTTGACCGCGGCGTTGCCCATCGGGACCCGAAGGCCCGCCGAGCGGAAAACGGCGTCGTTGTAGGCGGTGTCCATGCAGGGAATGATCCAGTCCATAAAAAGCGGTGTGACCGGTTCAGGCAGCCATCCCCCGAGCCGGAAGTTCCGCAGCCAGGCGCCCTTCCCCGGGGCGTCCCACACCACCGGCACGGGGACGGCTGTCATCGGCCGCGCCTGCAGGACCTGGACGCGGCCGGAACGGTCCATAGCCCACTCCACGTCCTGGGGGCAGCCGAAGTGCCGGGCGACCCGCCCGGCCAAAGCGGCAACCGTCGTCGCGCTTTCCCTCGTCAGGGCGGATCCTGACTCCGGCGCACCACCCCTGCGGCGGACCAGCCCGCCGCGGGCCCACCATTCTTCGCCATGCTCGGATCCTCCCACCAGATCTTCCCCGAGACCCCTGACGGCCGAGATCACGGTCTCGTCCCGTGCGCCGGTCAAGGGATTCGCAGTGAAGGCGACACCGGCGGCCGCGGCGTCCACCATCTGTTGAACGAGGACCGCCATGTTTCCGGCGCCGGTGCGGGCGGCTCCAGCGTCCGCAGCAGCGTTCGGCGGGACATCCGGGGCGGCGGCCGGCTGCTGGCGGAGCGATTCCTGGTACGCCCGGACACGTCCGGCATCCGCCGACCCGAAACAGCGGATGACTGCAACGGGAAGATCCGCCGCCGGCACGTTGAGGTAACTTTCATACATCCCGGCGTAGGAAGCGCCGGGCAGGTCTTCAGCCGCCGCCGAGGAGCGAACCGCGTACGGGCCGGGACCGGCGGCCCGGGCAGCGGCCAGCAACTGCCGGTCCCAGAGGCCCTGATTATCTTCCAAACGGGCAGTCAAAGCCCGTTGTGTCACGACGAAACCGGAGGGAACGGGAAACCCCGCAGATTTCAGCTCGGACAACGCGGCGGCCTTGCCGCCGGCGTCCTCCCGGGTCGGCGTGGAAGGTCCGCCAAGCGGCGGGAAGAGGCCGCCGGCAGGGTGACTGGCACTGAAGGCGGCAACAGCGTCATCGCCCAAGTTGTCAGCCAAGTCATCAGCCATGAGTCACCTGCCGGAACATACCCCGATTGCCCGGTTCCAGTGTAGTGAGGCACGGCGCCAACGGTACAGCGCAGCCGCTCACCGGCCTGGCCCCTTCGTGCGCTAAAGTGGTTTTATGCGTGCGATCCTCCTGCTTAGTTAGCCGCCCGGCATCCGAAACAGCGGATAACCGTGCGGCAGCCCCTCCATGGCGAGGGGCTTTTGTGTGTCCGGGCCTGTTTCCGGGCCGCACGCAGGAGGATCAGGCCGTTATGGCAGTACAGATGCCATAACAGAACAGAAGAGGGCAGCAGTGGGCGTTCAGCCGGAAACAGAGACCGGAACAGCAGCAGTGTCGGCGGAGGTGTCCGAGGAGGGCACGTACAGTTTTGCCGCCATGGAGGCCAAGTGGCCGCAGGTATGGGATGACCTTAAGGTCTTCACCCCTGTCGACGACGGGTCCCGGGAGCGGCGCTACGTGCTGGACATGTTCCCGTACCCGTCCGGCGACCTTCACATGGGGCACGCCGAAGCGTTTGCCATGGGCGACGTTGTAGCCCGCTACCTCCGCCAGCAGGGTTACGACGTCCTGCATCCGATCGGCTGGGACTCGTTTGGCCTGCCCGCCGAAAACGCGGCCATCAAACGCAACGCCCACCCCAGTGAGTGGACTTACGCCAACATCGACACCCAGGCCGCGTCCTTCAAGCGGTACGCCATCTCCGCCGACTGGTCGCGCCGGCTGCACACCTCGGACCCGGAGTATTACCGCTGGACCCAGTGGCTGTTCAAGCGCTTCTACGAGCGCGGCCTGGCGTACCGCAAGAATTCCCCGGTCAACTGGTGCCCCAAGGACCAGACCGTGCTCGCCAACGAGCAGGTTGTCAATGGCGCCTGCGAACGCTGCGGCACCACCGTCACCAAGAAGTCGCTGAACCAGTGGTACTTCAAGATCACCGATTACGCTGACCGGCTGCTCGATGACATGGATGAGCTGCGGGGCCACTGGCCCGAGCGGGTGCTTGCCATGCAACGGAACTGGATCGGCCGCTCCGAAGGAGCGCACGTCAGTTTCGTGATCGGGGCCGACGGCGGCAAGCCCGCCAAGGACGTCACAGTTTTCACTACCCGCCCGGACACCCTGTACGGCGCAACCTTCTTCGTCGTCGCAGCGGACGCGCCCCTCGCCGTCGAACTGGTAACGGACGAGCACGCCGCCGCCCTGGACGACTACCGTGAGCAGGTCAAGGCGCTTACCGAAATCGAACGGCAATCCACCGAGCGTGAAAAGACCGGCGTTTTCACCGGCCGGTATGCCGTCAACCCGCTGAACGGGGAGAAGCTGCCGGTGTGGGCAGCCGACTACGTCCTGGCCGACTACGGCACCGGCGCCATCATGGCCGTGCCGGCCCACGACCAGCGCGACCTCGACTTTGCCCGGAAGTTCGGCCTCCCGGTACGGGCCGTCCTGGACACCGGCGAGGAAGACCCTGCAGTGTCCGGCACCGCCACCGCAGGCGAAGGCACCCTCATCAACTCCGGTGAGCTGGACGGACTGCCCAAGGCCGAGGCCATCCCGGCGGCAATAGCCATCCTTGAACGGCAGGGCACCGGAGAGAAGTTCGTCAACTTCCGGCTGCGCGACTGGCTGCTCAGCCGGCAGCGGTTCTGGGGAACCCCCATCCCGATCATCCACTGCCCGTCCTGCGGCGAGGTTCCCGTCCCTGATGAGCATCTGCCCGTCACCCTGCCGGCAGACCTGCGCGGCGAGGACCTGTCGCCGAAGGGCACATCGCCGCTGGCTGCCGCCGAGGCCTGGGTTAATGTCGAGTGCCCCAGCTGCCACGGCCCCGCCAAACGCGATACCGACACCATGGACACCTTCGTGGATTCGTCCTGGTACTTCCTGCGCTTTGTGTCCCCGGACTACACGGAGGGTCCCTTCGATCCGGCCAAGATCAACGACTGGATGCCGGTAGGGCAATACGTGGGCGGCGTGGAGCACGCCATCCTGCACCTGCTCTACGCCCGGTTCTTCACCAAGGTGATCCACGACCTGGGCATGATCGACGCCGACGAGCCGTTCAGCGCCCTGCTGAACCAGGGCCAGGTCCTGAACGGCGGCAAGGCCATGAGCAAGTCCCTTGGCAACGGCGTTGACCTCGGTGAGCAACTGGACAAGTACGGCGTCGACGCCGTCCGTCTCACCATGATCTTCGCCTCGCCTCCCGAGGACGACGTCGACTGGGCCGATGTTTCACCCTCCGGCTCTGCGAAGTTCCTGGCCCGGGCGTGGCGGCTGGCGCAGGACGTCACCAGCGAGCCCGGTTCCGACCCCGGCGCCGGGGACCGTGCGCTGCGGTCGGTTACGCACCGCACCATTGCGGACGCCGCCGCCCTGCTGGACAGCAACAAGTTCAACGTGGTGGTGGCCAAGCTGATGGAGCTGGTCAACGCAACGCGCAAATCCATAGATGCCGGCGCCGGAGGTTCTGACCCTGCAGTGCGGGAAGCTGCCGAGGCAGTTGCGGTGATCCTCAGCCTCTTCGCCCCGTACACCGCAGAGGACATGTGGAACGTCCTGGGCCACCCCGCCTCGGTGGCAAATGCGGGCTGGCCGGCGCACGACGAGTCCCTGCTGGTGCAGGACACCGTAACCGCCGTCGTCCAGGTCCAGGGCAAGGTCAGGGACAGGCTCGAGGTCTCGCCCGGTGTCTCCGAGAACCAGCTGCGTGAACTGGCGCTGGCATCGGAGAACGTCCAGCGCGCCCTCGACGGCCGCGGCATCCGCACCGTCATCGTCCGCGCCCCTAAACTGGTCAACATCGTCCCGGCATAAGCCGGACCAGGCCGCCGGAAAGCCCCGGCGGCCTGCCGTGACTCAGGAGGGCCCTTTGCCCAACAGCGACGCCGCCGCCTGGCCCCGGATCCGGGCGCGCCTGCTGGCCCGCCGCCGGCAGGAGGCCTCTGCAACCCGGGCGGACGCCGTCGTGCGTACTGCCGTGGTGACCGACTCGGCCGCCGCGCTGCCGGCTGACTGGGCCGCCGGACTGACGGGTGATGGACGCCTCACTATTATTCCCATGCCCGTGATGGTGGGGGATGAGATCTACGGTGAAGGCGAAGACGACATCTCGGAAACCATCGCGCTGGCACTGGCCAGCGGGACTTCCGTGAAGACCTCCCGTCCATCGCCGGGACAGTTCGAGCAGGCTTACGCGGCAGCCCGGCGCAAGGGGTTTGACTCGGTAGTGTCCGTCCACATCTCGGCCGGCCTGTCCGGCACGGCGGATGCTGCGCGCCTTGCCGCCGGAAGGGTGGACATACCGGTGGAAGTCGTGGATTCCGGAACGGTGGGCATGGCCTTGGGGATGGCGGTCCAGGAAGCTGCCCGCGTTGCCGGGGAAGGCGCCGATGCGGTGGCAGCGGCCGCTGCTGCCACCAGCCAGGCGGCACGCACCAAGGTTTATTTTTATGTCCCGAGCCTGGAGCAGCTTCGCCGCGGAGGCCGGATCGGTGCAGCCGCGTTGCTGTGGGGCACCATGCTCGCCATCAAGCCCATTCTGGGGGTGGACGGCGGAAAGATCGTACCGCTGGAGAAGGTTCGGTCGGCCAGCCGGGCAGTTGCCCGGCTGGAGGAGATGGTGGCCGCGGACGCTTCTGCCCGCACTGCTGCGGACGTCCGTCTTGCCGTCCACCATTTCGGCAACCAGGCGGAGGCTGAGGGGCTTGCCAAAAGGCTTGAAGCCGCGTTGCCGCAGTGCCCTCCCGCCCAAATCAGTTCCCTCCCTGCCGTACTTGCCGCACATGCCGGGCTGGGCGTTCTCGCCGTCATCGTGGGCGACAACCCTGCCGCCGTCGACGCCGGCTGAGCACGTGCTTTCCACATAGCCTCCGCCTGCCCTGTCTCCCTGGCGCGGCCTGTCCCTAGGTTGGAGGTATGTCACGCCGAAATGCCGGAGCAGCGGAGGAACAGGCTCACCGCGTCAGGAGGCGGCTGAACGCCACCCTGGGTGGCGACTCCCCGGGGCTGCTGGCCGGTGACGACGGCGGGCCCTCCTTTGAATACCGGGGCCCGGGAGGAGCTGGCGGGGCATTAGGTGGCCGTGCCCTGCCCGGAGAAGAGCCTGAAGCCAGGGAGCTCACTGACATTGGCCCTGCCGTCCGCTGGCGCCTCAGCTTTCGGCTGGCTGTGCTCCTGGGTGTCCTTGCAGTTGCCGCCGGTGCCTGGTTCTGGTGGCAGGCCGGGGCCGGCCGGCCGGAGGTTCTGCCGCTCGGCGGCGTCGCTTCCGGAACCGCCGCACCGGCGGCCGGGGACAGCTCCCCGGGCGAGGACGGCGGTGGCGGCAGCCGGGCCGGTCCCGAGCCAGCCCCGCAGGAAAGCGCACCGGAAAGCACAGTGGTGGTTCACGTAGCGGGATCAGTACTGCAGCCCGGAGTGGTGGAACTGCCCGCCGGCAGCCGCCTCTACGAAGCCATAGCCGCAGCCGGAGGGCCGGCCCCTGGAGCCGACCTCAACCGCCTTAACCTCGCCGTGGTGGTGGAAGACGGGCAAAAAATCCACGTCCCGCTGCACGGCGAACCTCTGCCGGCCGGTCCCGCGGAACCGGGGGAGCCGGCGGCCGGGGATGTTCCGGCCGGGAGCGCCGGAGCGCCGGCTGGATCGAAGGTCAATCTCAATACCGCCGGAGTGGATGAGCTGGATGGCCTGCCCAAAGTCGGCCCTGTTCTGGCGCAGCGAATCGTGGATTGGCGCAAGGAGCACGGTCCGTTCAAGGCGGTCGAGGACCTTGACGCCATTGATGGTGTCGGTCCAAGGATGCTTGAAGCATTGCTGCCCCTGGTGACCATATGAGACGAAGGCAAGATTTAATGATGAGGGCTACGGCACCGTGCCATGGGTAACGGGACAGGGGGAACCGGGGCGAGTCCCTGGAGCCACTACGTGGAGTCAGCAGTCCGCGGGCACGCGGCCGGCGGGCATGATGCGCGGCACGCTGATGCCTTCGGTCGGCGGCAGGCCATGGCCTCGAAGGGGTTCCGGGCCGGCACGCCGGGGCAACCGCGGCAGGGGTGGCTGCGCCTGGCCGGTGGCGCCGGCGAAAGCCTCCCCACGTTCTGGATTTCCCGGTGGGCCCGGTTACGGGAGGGCAACCGGAAAGCACTGCAGGACGCAGACACCGGCGGTGAGGTGTTCCGCCGCCGCACAGACCTCCGGCTGGCGCTGCCGGCGGCGCTCGTTTGGGCTGCCTCCGCTGCCGGGCTTTGGCTGCCCCCGATGGCACTGGGCGGCTTCTGCTGTGCACTGCTCGTGGTGGCGGGCCTGCTGCTGGGCCATGCCGCCAAATCCCGGGGCGGTTCATCAGTTTACCGGGGAGGCGGGAATCAGGGCCGGCGCAGCTTCCTTACCACCACGGCGGTAGCCCTCCTCCTTGCGGGAACAACGGCTGCCCATTCAGCGGTGGCCGCCACTCAGCGCCACGAAGGTCCCCTCGCAGCCGCCGTCTTGTCCGGAAAGTCTGTGGTGGCGGTTGTGGAAGTGGCAGGAGCGCCCCGCGCCTTGACTGCCACCAACCAGGCTGGTCCACCTGCCCGCTGGTCGGTGCCGGTTTGGACCCGGGACATCAGTACCGGCGGCGTTGTGCTGCGGGCGCGGGCCCAGTTGGTGGTGGTGGGCGGGGGCGGCTGGGACGCAGTGGTGCCCGGCCAACTGGTCCGGACTACCGGAACGCTCCGCCCCGCCGATCCCGGACGGGAGGAGGCCGGCATCCTCACAGCGTCCTCGCGACCGGGGCTGCAGGTTGGCCCGCCCATCCTGCCGGGAGCTGCCAGGGAATTGAGGGAACGGTTCGTTTCCGCCGCCTCTTTCCTCGCCCCGGATCCGCGCGGCCTGCTTCCGGGAATGGTTACCGGGGATACCACAGCACTCGATGAAGGCCTGGACGCTGCAATGAAAAGCGTGGGCATGACCCACCTAACAGCTGTCAGCGGAGCCAACTGCAGCCTGGTTCTCGGGGCGCTGCTGCTGGTGTGCCGGCGGCTCCGCTTACCCCGGTTGCCTGCGGCCGTGCTGGCAGTGGCAGGCCTCGGGCTGTTCGTGCTGCTTGTTGGCCCCGATGCAAGTGTCCTGCGGGCAGCGCTCATGGGAGCCGTAGCGGTACTGTCCCTGGCCGGTGGCAGGTCGGGGCGTGGCCTGAGCTTCCTGAGCCTTGCCGTGATCGGCCTCCTGCTGATCGACCCCGGGTTGGGAACGAGTTTCGGGTTCCTCCTGTCCGTCCTGGCAACCCTGGGAATCATCGTCCTCGGCCAACGCATCGTGGAGTGGACTCCGGAGCCCGTTCCGCGCTGGGCCGCGGCTGCAGTGGCTGTTCCGTTGTCCGCGCAATTGCTCTGCGGACCAGTGATTGTGGTGCTGCAGCCCCAATTTTCCACCTACTCGCTGCTGGCCAACGTTACCGCGTCGCCGCTCGTGGCGCCCGTGACACTGCTGGGAACGGCTGCCGTGCCTTTGGTGGTGCTGGCCCCGTGGGCAGGAACCGTCCTGATCGCGTTGGCGGGTGCGTTCAGCGCGGGCGTGGCGGCGACAGCCAGGTTCACCTCCCAACTTCCGGGCGCAGCCCTTCCCTGGCCCGAGGGTGTGTCCGGCGTCTTGACCATGCTGTTCCTTTCGATGCTGACGATCGTGGCCGTCTGGGCGGCGGCCCGGCCGCACCGGCTCATTCGGTCTGTGGCGGACGCGCACCGGCGCGTTGTATCCCTGCTGGAAATGCTGGAACGGTACGCGGCCGGGGTGCTAAAGAGCCGCAGCCGGGAACCGCTGCGGCGGTCCGCTGCGCGGGTGCCGCAGAAGCGTGGCCCGGGCTTGGTTCGGGCCACGGGACATGGCAGGCTGGGATACTCCACAAAACTTTCCGGAAGGAAGCTCCGATGGCCGCTGCGCAGAAACGTGCAACCCGTTCGCCGGCATTGGCAGGGCCCACCTGGCGGGACGTAACGCCGGCCGCCGTCGTCCTGGTGAGCGGGCCTGAAGAGTACCTTGGCATCAGAGCAATGGACAGGGTTCGTGCAGAGGTGCGGGCAGCCGCTCCCGACGTTGAGGTCAGCCGCATCAACGCCACATCCTACGAGGCCGGGTCCTTGCTGATGCAGGTCAGCCCGTCGCTGTTTGGCGAAAGCAAGCTCATCGAAGTTGAGGCTGTCGAATCGATGAACGACGCCTTCCTGGCCGACGCCCTTGCCTACATCGGCCACCCGGAGCCGGACGCCGTCCTGGTATTGAGGCATGGCGGGGGAGTGCGGGGCAAGAAGTTGCTGGACGCCATCAAGAAGGGCGGCTGGCCGGTTGTGGACTGCCAGCCGCTTAAGAAGGACGCGGACAAGGTGGCCTTCGTCGCCTCGGAGTTCAAGACGTCCGGGCGGAGGATTGAAGAGGAGGCGGTGCAGGCCCTGGTGAACGCCGTCGGGGCGAATCTCTCGGAACTGGCAGCAGCGTGCAGCCAGTTGATCGCGGATGCCGGCACGACAGTAACCACGGACATCGTCGACCGCTACTACGGCGGACGGATCGAGGCTACGGCCTTCAAGGTGGCCGATGCTGCCATGGCAGGAAACGGCCCGCTGGCATTGTCCACTCTCCGCCATGCCCTTGCAACGGGAGCCGATCCCGTTCCGCTGGTTGCCGCGCTGGCGGCAAAGCTGAGGACGGTGGCCCGCGTGGCCGGCGCTTCCGGCTCTTCGGCCCAAATAGCTGCAGACCTCGGAATGCAGCCCTGGCTGGTCGAACAGGCCCAGCGGGAGGTCCGGCGGTGGACGCCGGAAGGACTGGTCCGCTCCATCCAGGCCACTGCCGAAGCCGACGCCCAGGTCAAGGGGCTGTCCCGCGATCCGGTCTACGCCGTGGAACATGCGGTCACGGTGATCGCCATGTCCGTCCAGGGCCGGTAGTGGGTACCACCTCCAGCCGGTGGCCGCACAGGTGGGACTGCCGGTAGGCCTGCGCCAGGACGCAAGGCCGGGTACGGGCGGTTAAAGATGTGTGGCCGGTACCAACCGGTACCGGCCACAACCATCAGTTCAGGGAACTGGAAACCTTACAGTGCGTTGACCTTCTTGGAGATCGCCGACTTGCGGTTCGCTGCGTTGTTCTTGTGCAGAACACCCTTGCTGACAGCCTTGTCCAGCTTGCGGCTGGCAGCAACCAGGGCAGCAGCAGCTGCATCCTTGTCCGTGGACTCAACGGCGGTGTTGACGGCGCGGATGGCCGTCTTCAGCTCGGACTTGACTGCGTTGTTGCGCAGGCGTGCCTTCTCGTTGGTGAGGATGCGCTTCTTCTGGGACTTGATATTCGCCACGTGTGAACTCTCTTTTTAATGCGGAAATGGTCTAGAGGGCTTTCAGATTGGCCATTGACTGAGCGGCGTGGGGATACCTATGGCGGCCAACCATCAGTGGCCGTCGACCTGCACGGACACACAGCTATAAAGAATAGCAGGTCAGGAGCAGGGCTGGCCATTCGCGAAGCTAGTCCCAGCCGTGTCGCCGGCGGAGCCCTTCGGCCACTTTTTCAAACTGAGCTCGGTCCAGTACAGCGCCTTCCCGCCGGATGCTCTCCGGCGGGAGCCGGACGATGCGGTCGAGCCGGGCTTCGCTGGGCCGGCCCTGCCTGTCCCAGGCGCCAGCCCCAATATCGATATAGTTTGCCGATGCCCCCGCGCCGCGGACCCGGTCCCTGCTGGTGAGCATAAGCCCGAGAAGGTGCCTTCCGCTGCGGCCCACCAGCAGCACAGGGCGGTCCTTACCGCGCGTGTGATCCTCTTCGTAAGGCACCCAGGCCCACACCACCTCACCCGGATCCGGTTCACCGTTCGGGTCCGGTGCGTACCGGACGGAGAACCGGCCCCGAAAGTCGCCCACATATTCACCGTTCCCGGAGGTGGCAGGCGAGGGAGCGCGGCGGGCCGGGCCCGCCGGTGCGGTCCTTCCCGTCTTCTGCAGGACACGCAATCCGGCTTTGACGGCGTTTGCCAGGGAGCGGAAGTCGATAGCCATTCAGCAACCCTAGCGCCGGCCGCCGCGGCGGGCAGGGAACATCACGACGCCGATGATGCAGTGCCAAAGGCCGGGACGTGGGACACTTGAGGTTCCAGATGTGCGGAGAGTCCGCAGGGTGCCCTCGGTGCGCCCTGGCGGCGGCCGCGTGAATGCCAACAGTAAGGACCCTGCGTGTCTCCCATGGCCCGCACCGCCCCGGTGCCCGCCGCGACAGATCCGGCCATCATTCGGAACTTCTGCATCATCGCGCATATTGACCACGGCAAGTCCACACTGGCCGACCGCATGCTGCAGTTGACCGGCGTCGTGAAGCCCCGCGACATGAAGGCCCAGTACCTGGACCGCATGGACATCGAACGTGAGCGCGGCATCACCATCAAGTCCCAGGCGGTCCGGATGCCGTGGGAACTTGAGGGAAGCAGCTACGCGCTGAACATGATCGACACTCCGGGCCACGTGGACTTCACGTACGAGGTTTCCCGCTCTCTGGCGGCCTGCGAAGGAGCCATCCTCCTGGTCGACGCGGCGCAGGGCATCGAGGCGCAAACCCTCGCCAACCTGTACCTGGCCATGGAGAACAACCTCACGATCATCCCGGTCCTGAACAAGATTGACCTTCCGGCCGCCCAGCCCGAGAAGTACGCGGCGGAGCTGGCCAGCCTCATCGGCGGGGACCCGGAGGATGTCCTGCGTGTCTCCGGAAAGACCGGAATGGGCGTCGAAGCGCTGCTCGATAAGATTGTCCGTGATCTTCCAGCCCCGGTGGGAGACGCAAATGCTCCCGCCCGCGCCATGATCTTCGACTCGGTATATGACACGTACCGCGGTGTCGTCACCTACGTCCGCGTGGTGGACGGGATGCTGCACCCCCGTGAACGCATCCAGATGATGTCCACCCGGGCCACCCACGAACTCCTGGAGATCGGGGTGAGCTCCCCGGAACCAACCCCGTCGAAGGGTCTGGGCGTCGGCGAAGTGGGCTACCTCATCACCGGCGTAAAGGATGTCCGCCTGTCCAAGGTGGGCGACACCGTCACCAACCTTGCGAAGCCGGCTGCCGATTCGCTCCCCGGCTACGCCGATGCCAAGCCCATGGTCTTCTCCGGCCTGTATCCGCTGGACGGCACGGACTACCCGGTGCTGCGCGACGCACTCGAGAAGCTGATGCTCAACGATGCCGCCTTGGTATACGAGCCGGAAACCTCCGCAGCCCTGGGCTTCGGCTTCCGCGTGGGTTTCCTTGGACTGCTCCACCTCGAAATCACTCGCGAGCGGCTCGAACGCGAGTACAACCTGGACCTGATCTCCACCGCTCCGAACGTGGAATATGAGGTAACGCTGGAGGACAAAAAGGTTATCCACGTTACCAACCCCAGCGAATACCCCTCCGGCAAAATCTCCGAAGTCCGGGAGCCAATGGTGTCCGCCACCATCCTGGCGCCGAACGAGTTCGTCGGCGCCATCATGGAGCTGTGCCAGAGCCGGCGCGGCGTGATGGGCGGCATGGACTACCTGTCCGAGGACAGGGTTGAGATCCGGTACCGGCTGCCGCTGGCTGAGATCGTGTTCGACTTCTTCGACATCCTCAAGTCCAAGACCCGAGGCTATGGTTCGCTTGACTGGAAGGCCGACGGTGACCAGGTGGCCGACCTCGTGAAGGTGGACATCATGCTCCAGGGCGAGCAGGTGGATGCCTTCTCCGCCATCACACACCGCGGCAAGGCGTACGCCTACGGCGTCATGATGACCACCAAGCTGCGCGAACTCATTCCGCGCCAGCAGTTTGAGGTGCCCATCCAGGCCGCCATCGGCTCAAGGATCATCGCGCGCGAAAGCATCCGCGCTATCCGCAAGGACGTGCTGGCCAAGTGCTACGGCGGTGACATCTCGCGCAAGCGCAAACTGCTGGAAAAGCAGAAAGAAGGCAAGAAGCGCATGAAGATGGTGGGCCGGGTCGAGGTCCCCCAGGAAGCATTCATCGCCGCGCTGACCACCGACGAGTCCAAGGACAAGGCCAAAAAGTAGTGAACACCGCGTCCGGCAACACCGGAGGCCCCTGCAATGCCTAGCACCCTTCCCCTCGGCGACCCCGCGCCGTCGGACGGCCTGCTGCCTGCCCAGGCAGCGGACGGTTCGGCGGAGCGGGCGTTCGGCCTGTACGTGCACATCCCGTTCTGCGCTGTGCGTTGCGGATACTGCGACTTCAACACCTATACCGCCACGGAACTCGGCGGCGGCGCCTCCCAGGATGCGTATGCGGGCACGGCCGCCTCTGAGGTGTCGATGGCGGCCCGGGTACTGGCCCAATCCGGCCTGCCTCCCAGGAAGCTGAGCACGGTGTTCTTCGGAGGGGGCACGCCCACCCTGCTCCCCGCAGAGGATCTTGCCCTGATCCTCCGCCGCGCCATAGACCACTGGGGAATTGAAAACGGCGCCGAGGTCACCACGGAGGCGAACCCCGATTCGGTCACGCCGGAATCCCTCGCCATCCTCAAGGAGGCCGGCTTCACCCGGATCTCCTTCGGCATGCAGTCCGCCGTTCCGCACGTCCTCAAGGTGCTGGACCGCACGCACTCGCCCGCCAGGGTCCCGCAGGTGGTCCAGTGGGCCCGCGAGGCCGGGCTCGCCGTCAGCCTGGACCTGATCTACGGAACGCCGGGGGAGTCGCTGGCGGACTGGAGGTGCTCCCTGGAGACAGCACTGTCCTACGGGCCCGACCACATCAGCGCCTACGCGCTGATCGTGGAGGACGGTACCAAGCTCGCTGCCCAGATCCGCCGCGGTGAGGTACCGGGAATCGACGACGACGACCACGCCGACAAGTATGAGCTCGCCGACCAGCTGATCACCGAAGCCGGCCTCGGCTGGTACGAGGTCAGCAACTGGGCCCGCACCCCGGAGCAGGCGTGCCGGCACAACCTGGCCTACTGGCGCGGTGATGACTGGTGGGGGATCGGACCCGGCGCGCATTCGCACGTGGGGGGAGTCCGCTGGTGGAACGTCAAGCATCCCGCCGCGTATGCAGGCCGTCTGGCGCAGGGTCTTTCGCCTGCCGCCGGCAGGGAAACGCTTGACCCGGAAACCCGGAACGTGGAACGGGTGATGCTCGAGGCCCGCCTGCAGGCCGGCCTGGAGGTTTCCGCCCTCGGTGCCGAAGGCCGCCACCAGGTCGCAGGCCTGATCGCCGACGGCCTGGTGGAGCCGGCCGCAGCCTTCCGGGGACGCCTCGTCCTCACCCTCAAGGGCAGGCTGCTGGCCGACGCGGTGGTCCGCCGCGTACTGCCTGACTGATGCGCGGCCTCCCGCAGTCCGGGGGTTAAGCCTATGATGTGCACAGCAACGAAGAGTCTGGGGGAGGACGTGGGAAGCAAGAGGGCCATTTTGCTCGTGCCCGACCGGGAGGAATGGGAAAGTCAGTTCAGACGGTACGCGCAAAGGCGTAAGCGCGTGGGGGCCTGGATAGGAATTGCGATCGGTGGACCGCTTTTGGCAGGATCTCTCTACTTAACCGGGCTGCTCTACCCTCTGCTCCGGGGAGACATCGCGGCCGGCCACCCCAGCTACGACTCCTACAGGACTGCAGCGGCCACCGCACTCCTCGTTGTTGTTGCTGCTTTGGTGCTTTACGCGGGGTCCAGCATCATGTTCAGCCGCTGGCTCAGGAAAACCCACGTACTTCTGGGCTTCAACCCCGATGGTTCCTTCGCGGAAGTCCGCTGTGCCCTCACTCCCGACAGTACGAATTCCTAATCCGCAGGACGGCCGCCCAGGGACGTGATGGTACGGGTGGAACTGTCCCAAAGACGGGCCTCGACGCACTGACCCTCAGTCCTGGCCCCCAGGGCATCCAGGGCCGCCCCGAGCCGGTGCCCGGGTAACCTGCGGGCAAGGGTGACGTGCGGCGTCCAGGCATTCGGAAGGGTGTTTTCGTAGGCGCCGGTACACCGCTGATGCAGCCGGGCGTGAAGTTGGAGTAGATCCGCCGCCGGCACAACCAAGCGCGCCAGAACGTATTTGCCGGCCCCGGCAGGAAAGACCACCAGGCCTGAAAACCTGATACTGAACGGCAGCCCGCTCCACAGGTCATGGATGTCCGGCCCAACATCGAGCAGGTTGCCTGCGGCCAGTGTGATGTGTGGCCTGTTGCTGGGGGAGGTGTGCGAGGCGAGGCTCGGCAGGCCGGCTTCCGAGAGCGTGGCCCAATCAGTCCTGATGGAAGAATCCGTGGATTCCCCGAAGGTCAACTCGACGCTGCGCATTTCCCCATCATGCCTGACGGACGCAGATGCTATGGCTTTTACCCTGGCGCAGAGCCCGGTTGCGTTACTTGATCCAGCGCAGGTTGTACGGGTAGCGGTGCGGCTGGCCGCGGTTGACATGGATTCCGGCAGCCACCGAAAAGCAGGTCAGACCAATCCAGATCAGGGTGGCGATAACGGCAAAAATGTTGCCGATCACCGGCACGAAGACCAGGATGTTGGCAACCACTGCGGCGATGGTGGGCGGCAGGCTGAAGTTCAGCGCCTCCTTTGACTCCTGCGCAGTGAACGGGCCGCGGTCACGGAAGATCAGGTAGATCAGGAGCGAAGGAACGCAGCCCAAGATGCCGCCGAAGTGGGCCAGCGTGGCCCACTGGCGGTCTTCGCTGGCTGTCAGGGGCAGGGCATTCGCCGGAACGCCGTGGTACTCCGAACGGGCCTGGCCCACCGGGCTGTCCCTGTGATCGCGTGCATTTTCTGCCACAGTCTGTTCCTTCTGGAGTGCAATGGTGCTGACTAAGAATGCCATGCCTGCTGACGGTCCTGCGATCGGCAGGCACCGCAGTACCAAGAATACTGGGTGCAACGCCGATGCCCGACCCTATCCGCCTTCCGGCAGCGCGACAGCCCGGCCCGCGGCGGGCTCAGGGGACGGTGAGGAAATCGATGACTTCCTCCACCCTCCCCAGCAGCGACGCCTCCAGATCGGCGTAGCTGCGGACGGCGCCCAGCAGCTTCTGCCACCCGAGGCCGATGTCCTCTTTGGTCTCGTGAGGCCAGCCGAAGGCGGACAGGATGCCGGTTTTCCAGTCCTGCCCGCGCGGCACCACCGGCCATTTCTCGATTCCCAGCACAGCCGGGCGGATTGCCTGCCACACGTCAACGTAGGGGTGCCCCACAATCAGCACATTGCCTGCAGCGCCGGGACAGGACATCACGGATTCGGCAATGCGCGACTCCTTTGAGTCGGGCACCAGGTGGTCCACGAGCACCCCCAGGCGCCTGGCCGGGCCCGGCTTAAAATCGGCCACAGCGGCAGCGAGGTCATCAATGCCGTGGAGGGGTTCGACGACGATGCCCTCCACCCGAAGGTCATCGCCCCACACCTTCTCGACGAGCTCGGCGTCGTGCTTTCCCTCCACCCAGATGCGGCTCGCCTTGGCAACCTGGGCCCGCTGCCCAGCCACCCGGACAGAACCCGACGCCGTCCTGCCGGCCGCGGCCCCGGAGCCGGCGGCCGGCCGCGGGGACGGGGGCATCAGCCGGATTGCCTGCCCTTCAAGGAGGAACCCGAAACCCAGCCGGAAGGACCGGGACTTGCCGCGGCGGTCTTCCAGGGCCACCACATGCATCCCACCCGATTTCTCTACCCGGGTTACCGCGCCCACCCAGCCGGACTGGACATCCTCCAGCACCATGCCCCGCTCCACGGGTACTTCAGGCAGTTGCGTCCGGGCAGGTGCGGACAGGTCCTGGGCTCCCCAGTTCTGGTAATGCATGGAATCACTCGCCTCGTGCTGGATGGTGGCCCGAAATTTCGCCTGGAGCGGTACCAATGCTAACAACGGGGCGAGTCATAATAGACTGTTAGCACTTGGGCATGTCGAGTGCTAACCCCTGGAGAGATACGGTGCGGGCAGAACGTCTGCCCTGAACCTGGATGGAGGTGGAGTGTGAGCGAGCCGCGCAAACTGGAAGTATTGCGGGCCATAGTGGAGGACTACGTCCACTCCCGTGAGCCCGTCGGGTCCAAGGCCCTGGTGGAGCGGCACCATCTCGGTGTCTCCAGCGCAACCATCCGCAACGACATGGCAGCGCTTGAGGACGAAGGACTGATCACCGCACCGCACACCAGCGCAGGCCGTATCCCCACCGACAAGGGCTACCGGCTCTTCGTCGACCAGATTTCCGCAGTAAAGCCTTTGTCCCAGGCTGAGCGGCGTGCCATCCAGTCACTGCTCGAAGGCGCGGACGACCTTGACGACGTGCTGGAACGCACCGTCCGGCTCCTGTCCCAGCTGACAAACCAGGTGGCGGTGGTCCAGTACCCACACCTCAACCGGGCACTGGTCCGCCACATCGAATTCGTTCTCCTTGCCCCGCGGAAGGTGCTGGTGGTACTGATCGCCGACAGCGGCAAGGTTGAACAGCGGGTCATCGACGTCGGGCAGGACCTCGCGGATGATGCCATCGCTGCTTTGCGCGGCCGCTTCCTCGGATCGCTCGCCGGAACTCCCCTGGCGCAGCTCGGACAGTCCCTGCCCGCAGTGGTGTCCGGGGCTGCCCCCGGTCAACGCCAGGCAGCCCAGGCACTTGCGCACGGGCTGGAGGCCCTGGCCCACAGCAGCCGCGAAGACCGGATGGTGATGGCCGGCACAGCAAACCTTGCGCGGTCCAACGTTGATTTTCCGCTAAGCATCGGACCTGTGCTGGAGGCGCTCGAGGAGCAGGTGGTGATGCTGCGCCTGCTGAGCGAGATGGCGCAGGACCACCGCGGAGTTGCCGTGAGCATCGGGCGTGAAAACCCCTACGACGGCCTGGCGGAGGCATCCGTCGTGGCCACGGGCTACGGCCCGGACAGTGTCGCCAAAATCGGCGTGCTGGGTCCCACCAGGATGGATTACCCCACCACCATGGCGGCAGTGAGGGCTGTGGCCCGTTACCTGTCACGGATCCTGGGACCCTGACCGCAGTACAGCGCCCCTGGGCGCACAGCAGTGTATGCAGCACGACTGCAGGCAGAACAACAAGGAAGAGATACAAACTTTGAGCAGCCACTACGAAGTCCTTGGAGTCGCACCGGATGCCACCGGGGAAGAGATCAAGAAGGCCTACCGCAAGCTGGCCCGAACCCTTCACCCGGATGTGAATCCCGGTGAAGATGTTGCGGACCGCTTCAAGGCAGTAACCCACGCCTACGAGGTTCTCTCGGATCCCCAGAAGCGCCGGGTCTACGACACCACCGGCAACGAGAACGGCACGGACAACGGATTCGGCGGCGGGGCCTACGCCGGCCAGGGCTTCGCTTTCCAGGACATCTTCGACACCTTCTTCGGCGCAGGTGGCACCACGGGCCCCGCCTCAAGGGTCCGGCGCGGGCAGGATGCGCTCATCAGCGTCAGGATCGAGCTCCGCGACGCCGTATTTGGGGTCAACAAGAAGCTCGAAGTGGACACGGCAGTACTCTGCCCCACCTGTGAGGGCTCCTGCTGCCGGCCCGGAACCCATCCTGAGCGCTGCGATATCTGCGGCGGCAGCGGCCAGGTCCAGAGGGCTGTCCGCTCAATCCTGGGCCAGGTCATGACCGCCGCGCCCTGCGGCACCTGCGAAGGTTTTGGAACTGTTATCAAGGACCCCTGCAACGAGTGCAGCGGGCAGGGCCGGATTCGCAGCCGCCGTTCCCTGACCATCAAGGTTCCTGCCGGCGTCGCCACAGGGACACGCATCCAGCTGTCCGGCCAGGGCGAAGCCGGTCCCGCCGGCGGTCCCGCCGGCGACCTGTACGTGGAAATCCGCGTCAACAACGATGCCACCTATGTCCGGGAAGGCGACGACCTGCACGCCACCCTGAACATTCCCATGACGGCGGCTGCCCTGGGCACCGACGTAACCCTGGAAACCTTCGACGGGCCCCAGGAGATCGACGTGAAGGCCGGCACCCAGTCCGGCGAAATCATCACCCTGCGCGGACTGGGCGTCACCCATCTGCGCGGGTACGGCCGCGGCGACCTGAAGGTCCATCTCCAGGTGGAGACTCCCGCCAAGCTCGATGCGCAGCAGGAGGACCTGCTGCGGCAGTTGGCCAAACTTCGCGGCGAGCAGATCACCGATGGCAAACTTGCTGCCGGCGGCGGCATGTTCGCCAAGCTCCGGGACCGGCTCGGTAACCTGTAGCGGTGAGCAACCCCGTCTTTTTCACCGCGCCCGGGTCACTGGACCGGATGGTGCCGGCAGGGACTTTTGTCCTGGAAGGACCCGAGGCGCGGCACGCGGTCACCGTTAAGCGGCTGGCACCGGGTGAGCCGGTGGACATTGTGGACGGCGCCGGGACCCGGATGAGCGGCAAGGTCACAGCTGCTTCGCCTTCCATGCTCGAAGTGGCTTGTGACTCAGTGGTTGTTGAGCACCGGCCGGACATCCGGCTGGTGCTGGTCCAGGCGTTGGCCAAGGGCGACCGGGATGAGCTTGCCATTGAAACGGCCACCGAACTTGGCATCGACGCCGTCGTCCCCTGGCAGTCCGAGCGGTCCATCGTGCGCTGGAAAGGCGACCGTGCGGCCAAGGCGCACGCCAAGTGGCAGTCGGTTGTTTCCGCCGCCGCGAAACAGGCACGCCGCGCCTGGATCCCCGAGGTGCGGGCTGCCGTCGACACTGCCGGCCTTGCCAACGCCGTGGAGCAAGCGGGCCTTGCCGTTATCCTGCACGAAGATGCCGTGCGCCCCTTCCGGGCAGTCCTGGCGACGTGGCTCGAAACCGGGGCCGCGGACGGGGTGCGGGAAGTACTCCTGATCGTGGGGCCGGAGGGCGGCATCAGCCAGCGGGAAGTGACGAGGCTGTGCGGCCGGGGCGCCGTCACGGCTCTCCTGGGGCACCATGTGCTGCGTTCGTCAACTGCCGGACCCGCCGCCGTCGTCCTTGCCAGCGACGTCTTGGGCCGCTGGGCCGCGCCGGCTCTCTGAGCCGGGAACAACAGCAGGGCTAACGGACCTTGAAGCTCCGGGTGTCTTCGCTGCCGTCCTCTTGGCCTTCCGGGCTGGAGGTCTGGGCCACGCGCAACTCGAAGTCCCCCTCCGGCAGGTTAAGGGCCAGGGTGAATACGCCTGCCTGTGCCGGGTCCGCAGCTGCTGTTGTCTCACCGGTCAGGAAGGGGGTCTTGTTTCCATTATTTTCGGACCGCAGGATCTGCCAGCGCAGCTTGCCCCCCGGAACTGTGCTCCGGCCAGTGATCTTGACACTGCCGTTCGCCATCTCCACGTTCTCCTGGGGGTCGATGACCCACACGGGAGCCACCAGCCCCGCCGTCCGGGCCATCGGCGAGCCCAGCTGCACATGGTTAAAGGCGACGTAGTCGGTGTGGCCATCCACAAGAATCCGGACGCGGATCTGCTGCCCGGAATCAATTAACCCCGAACTCGCCGCCGCCGCGGTCGCGGTATAAACCAGCTGCTGAACCGCCCGGGCTGCCATATCGGCGTCAAGATTGCTGTTAAAGGCATCCTCCGACACATCCACGGTGATGACGTCCTTGCCGGAGATCGACGTAGCAAGCTCGCGGGGATTCTGCCACGGCGTAAAGAAGTCGGGATCCAGCGGTTTTTCGGACATCATGGCGCGGAGGGCGGCCGTCACCGGATTCTCCTGACCGGGAACCTCCCGGAATTCCCGATAGAGGAAGACGCTGCTGTTGCTGCGGCCGATCCAGTAGACGGGTGCTTTGTTGGAGGACTGTGTAGTCTCCAGGGGAGCGCTGGTGGATGGGGCACTGGATGTGGTTCCCGGGCTGGAGGACAGGAGGCCGGTGGGCGCTGGCCCCGGTTCGGCGATGCAGCCCGTCAGGGCAGGGACCACGAGCAGGAGACCGGCGAAGACCGTTGAACGGGCGCCGCTGAAGAGGTCACGGGCGCGGCGGGGCGCTGCGGTTTCCGGCACCTTGATTGCCCTGTCCTTTCCTGGTCGGATAGGCCGATCCCCGGTCGGCCATGGTGTTCCAGCAGCGGGCTGGATTTCCAGCATTGCACAGCCCCGGGGAGCAGATGCGCCGGGATGCGCCGGGCCGGCCAACTGCAACGGGAACGATATGAGGCCGATATGAAGTTGATACCTAATAACGGGAACAAGTGCTGTGCCCGTTCCGGAAAGCACCGGAAGCCCGGATGCGGTATGGGGCCAGGAGTGCCTGCTGGCGTAGGATGGAAGGTACTGCTGGAGGCAACGGCAACATCCGCCGCATACCAGCTGACAGCTACTGTTTCGACATCGAGGGGATCACAGGCCTGCGGGCCAGCACTATGACTGAATCAGCTAACGGAAAGCGCAGGCTTGTCACCGGCGAGGGCGCAGCGGGCGAATTTCCCCACACACTTCCCGGCGTCCGTACCGAAGTGGTCCTCTTCGACAATTCCGACCAGATGGTTCAATCGCTGGGCAGCCACGACGAGGCGCTGCGGTTCATCGAGGAGCAGTTCCCCGACGTCAATTTCCACGTCAGGGGAAACGAGCTCTCCATCAGCGGCCCGGCGGCGGATGTCCCGCGGATCATGCGGCTCCTGCACGAGGTCCGCGGACTCGTTGCCCGCGGTACTGTCATCAGCCCGGCCGTGCTGCAGCAGCTCGTCGCACTCCTGCGCACGCAGTCCATGCAGAACCCTGTGGATGTGCTGACCCACGACATCCTGTCCAGCCGCGGAAAGACCATCCGGCCGAAGACGCTGAACCAGAAGAACTACGTTGACGCCATCGACGCCAATACTGTCATCTTCGGAATCGGCCCCGCCGGAACGGGCAAGACCTACCTGGCCATGGCCAAAGCGGTGCAGGCACTGCAGCAGAAGGAAGTCAGCCGGATCATCCTGACCCGCCCGGCAGTCGAGGCGGGGGAGCGGCTTGGGTTCCTTCCCGGTACCTTGAGCGACAAGATCGATCCCTACCTGCGCCCGCTGTACGACGCCCTGCACGACATGATGGATCCGGAATCCATACCGCGGCTCATGGCAGCAGGCACCATCGAAGTGGCGCCGCTGGCCTATATGCGCGGCCGCACCCTCAACGATGCCTTCATCATCCTGGACGAGGCGCAGAACACCACGCCCGAGCAGATGAAGATGTTCCTCACCAGGCTTGGCTTCGGCTCCAAGATGGTGGTCACCGGCGACGTTACGCAGGTGGACCTGCCCTTCGGTACCCGGTCCGGGCTGCGCATCGTCGAAGAGATCCTGCAGGGCATCGAAGATGTGAACTTTTCGGTCCTGGACGCGGCCGACGTCGTCCGGCACCGCCTGGTGGGAGATATCGTGAACGCCTACAGCGTCTGGGATGACGTCCAGCGGAACCGGGTCAAGCATTCGGCAAACCGGGAAAAACGTGGGGAGCACGCGTGAGCATCGAGGTGAACAACGAGTCCGGCGTCCAGGTGGACGAATCGGAGCTCGTGGCCTTATCCCGGTACATCTTCGAGCAGCTTTACATTCACCCGCAGGCCGAACTGTCCATCCTCCTGGTGGACGAACCCGCAATGGAGAACCTGCACATCGAGCTGATGGACGAGCCCGGGTCCACTGACGTGCTGTCCGTGCCCATGGACGAGCTGACTCCGGGCACCCCGGACCGGCCCACGCCGCAGGGCATGCTGGGGGATATTGCTGTGTGCCCGCAGGTTGCTGAGGTTCAGGCCCGGAACGCCGGTCACTCGCTGCAGGACGAGATGCTGCTGCTGACCACGCACGGCATCCTGCACCTGCTCGGCTACGACCACGCCGAGCCTGAGGAGAAGGCGGAAATGTTTGGCCTCCAGCGCGAGCTCCTGTCCGGCTTCACCGGCAAAGAAGCGCCCGCCGAGACCATTCAGTGACCCCCCTGCTCCTGGTCGCAATGGCCCTGGCTTTCCTGGCCGTTGCGGCTGTACTGACCGCGGCTGAGGCCGCCTTCAATTTCCTTCCGCGCCACGACGCTGAAGAGGCGCTCCTTAAGAGCCGCGGCACTGCCATGCGCCGGATCCTGGCACAGCCCGTGGCGCACATCCGCGCGTTGCGTTTTTGGCGCATCTGGTTCGAATCGGCGTCCGCCGTTGCCGTCGCTGTCCTGCTGTACAGCCTGCTGGACAATATTTGGCTGGCCGGACTGGCCGCAACCGGCATCATGGCACTCCTGGGATTCGTCATCGTGGGTGTCTCTCCCCGCCAGCTTGGGCGTCTCCACTCGGCCGCCGTCGTGCGTTTCACGGCACCGATGATCCGTTTCCTGACCTGGGTGCTGGGGCCCATCCCGGCGTGGCTCGTGGCACTGGGAAGCGCCGTGGCTCCTGGTGCGCCCGTTGGTGATGATGCATTCTTCAGCGAGCAGGAATTCCGTGAGCTCGTGGAACGGGCCACTGAGTCGGACATGATCGAGGACACGGAGGCCGAGATGATCCAGTCGGTCTTTGATTTCGGCGACACCCTGGTCCGAGCCGTCATGGTTCCCCGCACAGACATCCTCAGCATCGAAGCAGGTTCCAGCCTCCGGCGTGCCATGTCGCTCTTCCTGCGGTCGGGGTACTCCCGGATTCCCGTGATCGGCGAGGATACCGACCACATCCTGGGCATCGTCTACCTCAAGGATGTCGCCGCCGTCCTGCACGGGTTGGGCCCGAACGAGGAGCCGCCCCTGGTGGATTCGCTGGTCCGGGAGGTGCGGTATGTGCCCGAATCGAAGCAGGTCAGCGACCTGCTGCGCGAGCTGCAGAAGGAATCCACGCACGTGGCCATCGTTATCGACGAGTACGGCGGTACCGCCGGGCTTGTCACCCTCGAGGACCTGATCGAGGAGATCGTCGGCGAAATTGTGGACGAATACGATACCGAAAGCGCTGAGGCCGTGGAACTTGGTGACGGCACCTACCGCGTGAGTGCCCGGATGAGCATCGATGACCTCGGTGAGCTTTTTGACATTGAGCTCGACGACGACGAGGTGGACACCGTGGGCGGCCTGCTCGCCAAGGCGCTGGGCAGGGTGCCCATCGTCGGCAGCAGCGTCGAAGTTGACGGCGTGTCGCTGCGCGCCGACAGGCTCGAAGGGCGCCGGAACCGGGTCAGCCACATCATTGCGTCCCAGGTTCCAAAAGTAGACACTGACCTTGAAGACCTCCTCCAGGAGGCGGAAGCAACCCAGCAGGGAGTTCCACGTGAGCAAGAAAAATAAGGCCGCCGACGCAGATGATTTCGGCGGCTTCCGCGCCGGGTTTTCCGTACTGGTGGGCCGTCCCAACGCCGGTAAATCGACGCTGACCAACGCGCTGGTGGGCAGGAAGGTGGCCATTACCTCCGCCAAGCCGCAGACTACCCGCCACACAATCCGCGGGATCGTCCACCGCGAGGACGCGCAGCTGATCCTTGTGGATACGCCGGGCCTGCACCGGCCCCGCACACTGCTGGGGAAACGCCTGAACGACCTCGTGGCGGACACACTTGCGGAAGTGGACGCCATCGGGTTCTGTCTGCCCGCCAACGAAAAGATCGGGCCAGGCGACAGGTACATCGCCGCCCAGCTTGCCGCTGTGGGCCGCCAGCCTGTCATCGCCATCGTCACCAAGGCAGACCTGGTGGACCGGCAGGCGCTTACCGAGCAGCTCCTTGCCGTTGCCGCGCTCGGGCGGGAAGTGCTGGGAGAAGAAGGTTGGAAGGACATTGTTCCGGTGTCCGCCGCCGACGGTTTCCAGGTCAAGACTGTAGCTGACGTACTGATCAGCCACATGCCGCCGTCGCCCCCGCTTTACCCTGATGGGGAGCTCACCGACGAGCCGGAGGCCGTGATGGTTGCGGAGCTGATCAGGGAAGCCGCGATTGAGGGCGTCCGTGATGAACTGCCGCATTCCCTTGCTGTAGTTGTTGAAGAGATCGTGCCGCGGGAAGACCGTCCTGAGGACAGCCCCCTGTTGGATGTCCGTGTAAATCTTTACGTTGAACGCCCGTCCCAGAAGGCCATCATCATCGGCAAAGGCGGTAGCCGACTGCGTGAAGTGGGCACGAACGCGCGCAAGGGCATTGAGGCGCTGCTGGGAACCCGCATCTACCTGGACCTGCACGTGAAGGTGGCCAAGGACTGGCAGCGGGATCCGAAACAGCTGGTAAAGCTCGGCTTCTGACGCTTTAATACGTTCGTCCGCCGGGCCGCCCGGGGATTTCCCAGCCTGGGCCACTAAAATGGACCGGATTCAGAATCTAGAGGAAGGTTCACCACGTGGGGCGAGGCCGCGACAAGCGCGAAAACGGAGCTGACGTATCAGCAGAGGGACCGGTGTCCCGCCACGCGGATGAAGGCACCGATGGAGCTGCCCGCCACCTTGGCTCTGTACGCAAGATGCCGCTGTGGCTGAAAATCATCACAGGCGTGCTGTCAGTGGCACTCATCGCCGCCATAGCGTTCGCCGGATTCTGGTTTGTGCGTCTCCAGAGCAACATCTCCAAGGCTCCGTTGAACGCCGGCGGCGGCAACGGAGCGGTGAGCGGTGCGACCGGGCGGATGCAGATCCTGATCCTCGGCTCTGATACCCGTGATGGCAAGAACGCCGGGTACGGCTCGGCGGACGATTCCAAGGGCCACGGGAAATCGGATGTCATGATGCTGATGGACATTTCCGAAGACAACAAGCGGGTCAGTGTCATCAGTTTCCCGCGGGACCTGCTGGTGGACATTCCTGAATGCACGGATGCGGAGTCCAAACAGACTTTTCCCGCCCGCAGCGGTGTGATGATCAACGAAGCGATGAATGAGGCCGGCATCGGCTGCGCCGTTGATACCGTCAACCAACTGACCGGCCTGGAAGTGGACCACTTCATGATGGCGGACTTCAACGCGGTGAAGGAACTGTCCAATGCGGTGGGCGGCGTGCAGGTGTGCATCAGCGACGCCGTGTTTGACCCCGACTCAGGGCTCCGGCTTCCCAAGGGCACGTCCGCGGTTGAGGGCGAGATGGCCCTCGCATACCTGCGGACCCGGCACGCATTTGCCGACGGCGGCGACCTGGGACGCATCAAAGCCCAGCAGGGGTTCCTCTCTTCGCTTACCCGGAAGATCAAGGATGAAGGCACTCTGTCCGACCCCGGCAAGATGCTCAGGATCGCCGATGTGGTCACCCAGAACCTGACGGTGGACGAGGGGCTGGCCTCAGTGCCCAGCCTGCTTTCCATTGGTAACAGGCTCAAGGACATCGACATCAGCAAGGTTGCCTTCGCAGCGGTTCCCACCGCCCCCGCCGATCTGGACCCGAACAGGCTGCAGATTGCCGAACCGGCCGGCTCCCAGTTGTTCGCCGCTATGCGGCAGGACATCGACCTGACCGACCCCACAGCGCCTGCCACACCGGCGCCCAGCGAAACCCCGGCACCGCCCACGGCCGCTCCCACTGAAACTGCTCCTCCGCAGCCTCCCTACGACAAGGCACTCCAGCCCGTCACCGTCGCCAACGGCAGTGGCGTGCCAGGGCGGGCACAGGAAATTGTGCAGGCCCTCATAGGCGGCGGATTCACCCAGGCAGCCCAGTTTGAGGCCACCGCCGCGGCACAGTCCGCTGTGTACTTCGGCGCAGGGTTCGAGGACGTGGCTGTTGACGTGGCCGCGCTGCTGGGGATTCCGGCCGCGCAGGTGCTGCCCGCTCCGGCGGTTTCGGGAGTCCAGGTCTACCTGGGCACCGACTTCACCTCGGGTGCCACGTACGGGAGCCCTGTAGCGCTGCCGGAAGACATCGTCAACCAGACAGCCGGGGACACCCTCTGCCAGCAGGCCAACCCATACCTCATCGTGAACAGTTAGCCGGCATCGCAGCTGAGCGTTAAACGCAACCGGGGCCCGCCGTCGAACATCCAACGGCAGGTCCCGGTTTTGTTTGTCACCAGATGCTGACCCGCTCCTCCGGCGGCATCCACATGCCGTCCTGGTCCGTGACGTCAAAGGCTTCATGGAAGGCGTCCAGGTTCTTCGCGATCGCATTGGTCCGGAACTCATTGGGCGAGTGCGGGTCCGTTGCCAGCCGGCGTATTGCTTCCTCGCTCCGGATCACCTGCCGCCAGCCCGCTGCCCAGGATGCGAAGAAGCGCTGCTGCCCGGTGAGGCCGTCAAGGACCTCCGGTTCCTTGCCGTCGAGGCTGATCAGGTAGGCCTTGTAGGCGATGGCAAGGCCGGCAAGGTCGCCGATGTTTTCGCCGAGCGTGAGGCGTCCGTTGACGTTGTGTCCCGGCGCGGCGTACGGGGAGAGCGCATCGTATTGGGCCACCAGCTTTGCGGTGAGCTTTTCGAAAGCCTGGCGGTCCTCGTCGGTCCACCAGTTCCGCAGGGCGCCGCCGCCGTCGAACTGCGAGCCCTGGTCATCAAAGCCGTGGCCGATTTCGTGCCCGATGACTGCCCCGATGCCGCCGTAGTTCACGGCATCATCGGCGTCCGCCGTGAAGAACGGAGGCTGGAGGATCGCCGCCGGGAAGACGATTTCATTCATCATGGGGTGGTAGTAGGCGTTGACCGTCTGCGGCGTCATCAGCCACTTGTTGCGGTCCACCGGCTTGCCCACCTCGTCAAGGTGCCGGTCGACATCGGCGTTGTGTGCCCTTTCCACGTTGCCCAGAAGATCCGCCGGGTCAATTTCTACGGCGGAGTAGTCAATCCATTCCTCCGGGTACCCGATTTTCGCCCGGAACCCCTCCAGCTTCCGTAACGCTTCGGCCTTGGTGTCCTCGCCCATCCAGGTAACGCCGGTGATGCTGCGGCGGTATGCCTCGATCAGGTTGGCGACGAGCGTGTCCATGCGCGCCTTGTGTGTCTCGGGGAAGTGCCGGGCAACGTAGATCTGTCCCACCGCTTCGCCGAGGCCGCCCTCCACGACGGCCACGCCGCGCTTCCAGCGGTCCTTGTTCCGCGGGGTGCCGCTGATGGTGGTCCCGTAAAAGGCGAAGTTGGCGTCAACGAATGCCGAGGAGAGGTAGGGGGCCGCGGCGCTGACAACCCTCATGGCCAGCCATTCCTGCCAGTGGGCCAGGGGCTCGGACTGAAGAAGGCCGGCGGCGCCCTCGAAGAACGGGGGAGTGCTCATGACGATCTCCTCCCGCTTCTCCTCGTCGATGCCTGCGGCGTTGAACCAGGCGGAAAGCAGCGGGAACAGGGCGGAGGCCTCGTCCGCGGACTTCAGGTTGTAGGTCTTCTGGGGGTTACGGAGCGTGACGTTGTCCCAATGGTGGGACGCCAGTTTGGTCTCCAGTGCTACTACCCGTGCGGCAGCACCGTCAGCATCCGGAACACCGGCCAGGTCAAGCATCGTCCTGACGTGTGCCCCGTAGGCAGCCACCATCGGGGCGAACTTCTCTTCCCGGTAGTAGGACTCATCGGGCAGTCCGAGGCCGCCCTGGCCGGTGTAGAGAAGGACGCGGTCGGGGTTGCCGGCGTCGGGCGCGGGGTAGATGTAGAAAAGCCCGCCGACATCGGCCCGGAACAGCCTGCCTGCCAGGGCAACCAGGTCGGCCACGGAGGTGGTGGCAAAGACGTCCGCCAGCCGCTGGCGGATCGGTTCCAGGCCCTTGGCTTCAATGGCAGCTTCATCCATGAAGCTGTTGTAGAGGTCGCCCACCTTCTGCTCAATGCCGCTGGCGGCCCCGCCCTTGGCCGCTGCTTCCTCGATGATGTCCCGCACGGCAATCTCAGAACCATCGCGCAGTGCCGTGAAGGTGCCTTCAAGGGGCCGGTCATCGGGAATTTCGGTAGTCTTCAACCACGCGCCGTTCACGTGCTGGTAGAGGTCATCCTGCGGCCGGACGGTGTTATCGAAGGTGGACAGGTCGATCCCCGAAATGGGCACGAGAGCTCCTTTTTATGCTGGCCGCGGCCGGCGGTATACCGGTCGGCGTCTGCATGGTGGACGTAACGGACGGGCAGTGCCCTTTCATCTTACGCACCCGTGTTACTCTCAAATGGTGCGTGCAGAGCTTCTCCTTCTTAGCTGCCGCGGCGAGGCCTCAGACGCGATCTAGCGCAAGGCCCACCCTCGCTGCGGAGTTTGTGTTGCCCGGCCACCCTTTCACAGAAGAACCACAGAAAAGGCCCGATAGTAATGCGAAACGCACAGAAGCCCTCCGGAATGCCCGCCCACCGCTACACGCCGTTCCAGGACCAGATCAAAGTTGAGCTGCCGGACCGCACCTGGCCGGACAAAGTGATCACCAAGGCCCCGCGCTGGTGCGCTGTAGACCTTCGTGACGGCAACCAGGCGCTGATTGATCCCATGAGCCCGGCGCGCAAGATGAAAATGTTCGATCTGCTGGTCCGCATGGGCTACAAGGAGATCGAGGTGGGTTTCCCGTCCGCATCCCAGACGGACTTCGACTTTGTCCGCCAGCTCATCGAGGGCAACCACATTCCGGACGACGTCACCATCCAGGTCCTGACCCAGGCACGCGAGCACCTGATTGAGCGCACGTACGAGTCCCTGGTAGGCGCCAAGCAGGCCATCGTGCACCTCTACAACTCCACTTCAGTGCTGCAGCGCCGCGTGGTCTTCAACCAGGATGAGGACGGAATCCTGGACATCGCGCTCCAGGGCGCACGGCTGTGCAAGAAGTACGAAGAAACCCTCGTGGACACCCACGTGACCTATGAGTACTCTCCGGAGTCCTTCACAGGCACTGAACTCGAATACGCAGCACGGGTCTGCAACGCCGTCGCGGACGTCTTCGAGGCTTCCGCGGACCGCCAGGTCATCATCAACCTCCCCGCCACGGTGGAAATGGCCACTCCCAACGTTTACGCAGACTCAATTGAGTGGATGAGCCGCCACCTGCACCCCCGTGAAGGCATCATCCTGTCCCTGCACCCCCACAATGACCGCGGAACGGGTGTTGCCGCTGCCGAGTTGGGCTACATGGCCGGAGCCGACCGGATCGAGGGCTGCCTTTTCGGCAACGGTGAGCGGACCGGCAACGTTGACCTGGTCACCCTGGGCCTGAACCTCTTTGTGCAGGGCATCGACCCCATGATCGACTTTTCCAACATCGACGACATCCGCCGGACCGTCGAGTACTGCAACCAGCTGCCCGTGGCCGAACGTTCACCCTATGGCGGCGACCTTGTGTTCACGGCGTTCTCTGGCTCGCACCAGGACGCCATCAAGAAAGGCTTCGAGGCCCTCGAGCGGGACGCGGCGGCCGCAGGCAAGAATGTTTCCGACTTCACCTGGCAGGTACCGTACCTGCCGGTTGATCCCAAGGACCTCGGCCGCAGCTACGAAGCGGTTATCCGGGTCAACTCGCAGTCCGGCAAGGGCGGAGTTGCCTACCTGCTCAAGAACGAACACAGCCTGGACCTCCCGCGCCGGGCGCAGATTGAATTCTCCGGCGTCATCCAGAAGCGTACTGACACGGTAGGCGGCGAAGTCAGCGGAGCCCAGCTGTGGCAGGTCTTCCAGGACGAGTACCTGCCCTCCGGCAAGACGGACGGACAATGGGGCCGTTACTCCCTCGGCTCCGTCAGCACCGAGACGGATAACGACGGCGGCATGACCCTTCACGCATCCCTCACCGTGGACGGTGTCCAGGTCCGCCGGACCGGCACTGGCAACGGCCCCATCGCCGCACTGCTGAGCATCCTCCGCGAGGACGGCGTGGATGTTCGCGTGCTGGATTACAGCGAGCACGCCCTTTCCGAAGGCGGCAACGCGATGGCGGCCGCGTACGTGGAGTGCGCGGTGGGAGAGCGCGTGTTGTGGGGCGTCGGCATCGACGCCAACACCAGCATGTCTTCCCTGAAGGCAGTTATTTCTGCCGTGAACCGCGCCATTCGGGACGCCCAGGCCTGACCTGCCGGCGCACGTGTGCCGTCGGGACTTCCCGGCGCCACACGTGCGCTCCGCCCGGGAACGCCGGAAGGGCAGTATCCCCAAAGATGGGAAGATAAAGGCGTGGCCCAACACTCTTTCGCTTCCCGCGCGTACCGGGACGACGCCGTCGTGCTCCGTACCCACAAGCTGGGTGAGGCGGACCGCATCATCACGCTGCTGACCAAGCATCACGGCCAGGTCCGGGCGGTTGCGAAAGGAGTCCGGCGCACCAGCAGCCGCTTCGGCGCCCGCCTTGAGCCCTTTATGGTGGCGGACCTGCAGCTTGTGTCCGGAAAGACCCTGGACATAGTGACCCAGGCGGTGGCCAAGGGTGCCTACGGTGGAAGCATTGCCGCGGACTACGGCCGCTACACGGTCGCTGCCGCAATGACGGAGACCGCGGAAAAACTGACAGACGTGGACGGTGAGTCCGGCACCGCGCAGTACAACCTGCTGGTCGGCGCCCTGGCGTCACTGAGCCGGAACGAACATGCAGCCGGGCTGATCCTGGATTCATACCTCTTGCGGGCACTCGCTACCGGCGGTTGGGCGCCGAGCTTCACCGACTGCGCCCGCTGCGGCCTGCCGGGTCCGCACAGCGCCTTTTCCGCTCCCGTGGGCGGCATGGTCTGCGGCGGATGCAGGCCGCCGGGGTCACCGGCACCGGCGCCGGAAACAGTAGTCCTGCTCGCAGCGCTGCTGACGGGAGACTGGGGTACCGCCGACGGCTCCATGCCCGTGCACCGCAGGGAAGCGGCCGGTTTGGTGGCCGCCTACCTGCAATGGCATCTTGAACGAGTATTGAAGTCCCTCAAACATGTGGAGCGCAGTTGACAGTGGCCCTGGGAAAAAAGAACAACGCACCCCCAAAGCGGAGCCACCCGGTGGTTGCCCCCTACCCGCACCCCTCCGGGGCGCTGGCACCTTCGATTCCGGCCGAGTTCATACCCCGGCATGTTGCCATCGTGATGGACGGCAACGGCCGGTGGGCCAACCAGCGCGGGCTGCCGCGGATCGAAGGCCACAAGGCCGGCGAGCCCGCCCTGCTGGACGTCATGGCAGGGGCTATCGAGCTGGGCATTGAGTACGTCAGTGTCTATGCCTTTTCCACCGAGAACTGGCGGCGCTCCCCGGAGGAAGTGCGGTTCCTCATGGGTTTTAACAAGGATGTGCTGCGGAGGCAGCGGAACCAGCTTGATGAATGGGGCGTGCGCGTCAGGTGGGCCGGCCGCCGGCCCCGGCTCTGGGGCTCGGTCATCCGCGAACTCGAAGAGGCTGAAAATTTCACCGCCGGCAACAGCACCTGCACGTTGACCATGTGTGTTAATTACGGCGGCCGCGCCGAAATCACGGACGCCGTGTCGGCCATCGCCGCCGAGGTGGCCGCCGGAAAGCTCAAGCCGGGCGCCATCACCGAACGCACCATCCAGAAATACCTTGACGAGCCGGACCTCCCGGACGTGGACCTCTTCCTGCGCAGCTCCGGGGAGCAGCGGCTGTCCAACTTCCTGCTCTGGCAGTCCGCCTACGCCGAGTTCGTGTTTATGGACACCCTGTGGCCCGACGTCGACCGCCGGACGCTGTGGGCCGCGGTGGAAGAGTACGCCCGGCGTGACCGCCGGTATGGCGGGGCAGTGGATGCGGCGAAACCTGCTGACGGGGAAGGCCCGGCCGCGTAGCCGGCCACCAGGATAGCCCGGCAGGCACGTCACGCCGTCACGGCTGCTGCGGCATGTCTCCCGTTGCCGGGTTTTCGTCCGCCGGGTACCCGTCCGCCTGGTCCCCGTACGCACGCAGCCAGCGCGCCAGCCGCGCATAGGCGTCAGCGCGCACGGCGGTGGGGGAGAGGAACACATCGTGCAGTGCACCCTCGATACGTTCGATCGTCACTGTGCGCCCGAGGGTGAGGGCACGGGCAGCAATGACGTTGACGTCAAGGACGGCGTCCGTGCGCCGCATCTCTTCGGACCAGAAGAGGCCGTTCGCGCTTCCCCGGGACAGGAGCACCAGGATGGGAACTTCGATATTGAGGCCGCGGGCCACCCTGGTGTGCCCGGCCAGCACGGCGCTGAGCCACCCCGCACGCACCGGGAACGCCATCGGGGGGCGATACCGTTCATCCAGCACCCATTCCCCGTCCGCCGAGCTGCTGATAGTGCGCCAATAAAAACCCCGCTCGGGAAGCCTCAAAACAGCCTCCGGCCGGAACCGGGCCACCGGTCCCACCATTCCTGAGGCAGCGCGCCGAACCAGGGCGCTTCCGTGCATCTCCAGCCACGGACTGTTCAGGATAAGTTGGGACACTGCTCCGGGATGCCCGCTGGCCCACAGCGCCGCCACCAGCCCTCCCGTTGAATGCCCCACCAGGGTCAGCGGCCGGGTAACACCTTCCTGGCGGATGAGGTGGCAGGCAATGTCTATTTCGGCATCATAGTCCGCGAGGTTCGAAACGTAGCCGCCCGGAAATTGGGGGCGCAGGCTCCGGCCGTGGTTATGCATGTCCAGGGCAAAGAAGTCGTAGCCGGCCGAGGACCAGAAGCGCGCAAAGTCCACGTTGAAGAAATAGTCACTCCAGCCGTGCAGGAAGAGAACTGCCCTGCGGTGCCCGGGCGGGGGGAGCACTTCGACCGCGGCAGGGCGGAACCGGACCAGGGTGGCGGTACGCTCCACACCGTCAGCTCCTGCGGCGGCGAAGGCATGGGACTCGAACCCCTCACCCAGGATGTCCCGCTGCCATTCCATGGCTTTATGCTATTCCGCTGCTGGAACAGTCGGCGCAGTTTTGGTCTTCACCCATTTTGGTCTGGGCCAGCCGAGGCGGAAGACTGGAGGCATGCGCGTTTATCCCACATTCTTCCGCCTGGCCTTTTCATGGATGGACGCCGAGCGCGCCCACAAAATCGGCTTCAAGGCCATCAGGCTGGCGCATCGCTCCGGTGCAGGCCGCGCCCTGGAGAAATTGACGGCGCCCGCACCGTCGCTGCAAACAGCGGCTTTCGGCCTGACTTTTCCCTCGCCGTTCGGCCTTGCCGCAGGTTTCGATAAGGAAGGCCACGGCATAGAAGCACTGAGCCAGCTCGGGTTCGGGCATATAGAGGTGGGCACCATCACCGGGCAGGCCCAGCCGGGCAATGAAAAGCCGCGGCTCTTCCGCCTGGTACAGGACCGGGCCGTTATCAACAGGATGGGATTTAATAACGACGGCGCCACCGCCGTTGCCCCGCGCCTCAAGGCAGCCCGCGCGGGGCTTCAGCGCAGGCACCCGTCGGTGCGCCCGATCATCGGCGTCAACATCGGCAAGACGAAGTCGGTTGAACTCGAAGATGCCGTTGAGGACTACCTGGTAAGCGCACGCAGCCTTGCGCCCGCCGCGGACTACCTCGTGGTCAACGTCAGCTCCCCCAACACCCCCGGCCTTCGTCTCCTGCAGGACGTGGAAAGCCTCCGGCCGCTGCTGACCGCCGTCGGCCGGGAAGCCGACCGGGCAGCAGGCCGCCACGTTCCGCTGCTGGTGAAGATCGCCCCGGACCTGAGCGACGAGGACATCGACGACGTCGCCCGGCTTGCCCTCGACCTCAAACTGGACGGCATTATCGCCACGAACACCACCATCGCCCGGACGGGCCTGGCTTCCCCGGCCGAACAGGTGGAAAAATGCGGCGCGGGCGGGCTTTCGGGCGCTCCACTCAAACACCGCTCCCTTGAAGTGCTTCGAAGGCTCCAGCAGGTCACCGGCGGCGCCCTGACCCTGGTGGCCGTGGGCGGCGTGGAAACGGCACAGGACGTCCAGGGCCGGCTGGATGCCGGAGCAACGCTGGTCCAGGGCTACACGGCCTTCCTCTACGAAGGACCGTTCTGGGCGGCCCGCATCAACCGGCAGCTGGCGAAGAACCGGCGCCTGTAGGGCGCAGATCCGCTTCTGTGGCTGTGGCGGCACCACAGGCCGGCGTTCCCCACCCTGCCCAGTTGCAAGGAAACCCCGGCGGAAAGTCTGCCGGGGTTTCTTTGTCTGTTGTAGGGGGACGCAGGAGGAAGGTCAGGCCGGGTACTGTCCGCGCTTAACCTGGGGCTTGGGCAGCCGCAGCTTCCGGAACTGCAGGGAGCGCATGGAGCCGTACCAGACGGTGCCGCGTTCCACCTCGCCGAACTTTTCGGTCAACCGCTTGCGGAGCTTGCGGGACAGGATAAAGACGTCAACGAAGACGGCCAGGAACATCAACCAAAAACCGCCCAGAACATAAATCATCAGGTCACTGGACGCCGGCACCACCAGGGACACCAGGACAAATACCAGGGCGCCGAACATCAGGTATTCCCCGAGGCTGAACCGGGCATCCACATAGTCACGGGTAAAGCGCTTCTGGGGGCCCTTGTCGCGCAGCGGCAGGAACTTTTCGTCCCCCGTGTCCAGCGCCTGGCGCATTTTAAGCCGCTGGTCCTGGATCACCTGGCGCTCGGCGGCCTTTGACGCTTTGCGGTCCTCCGGAACCAACGGGCGCTTGCGCGCAGCCTCCTGGGCCTTCCGCGTTGGGGTGGGGGCTCCCTTACCGGCTATGCCGTTCTGCCGGGCGGCAACTTCCGCTGCCTGCTGGTCTGATATTTCCTGCGCCGTAGGCGCTTCCTTTTTACGTCCGAACACCAGACCAGAATACCTTGCGGGGCGGCTCGGCCCTCTTGACCCCGGCGAGGGCTCCCGTAAGCAGAATGTGACGAGGGTAATGTTTTTTCCATGACTTCACCTGCAACGGCCACCCCCGACAACATTGATGGCCCCACACCTTTGGGCCTGAACCCCAACCCCGGCACGGCAGACCTTCGGGCGGCCATCGACCGCTCGTTTACCGCCACCCTTGCCCGCCTCAAGGAACTGGTTGCGATACCCGGCATCGCCTGGCCAAGCTTTGACCGGTCGCCGCTCGAACGCAGCGCCGAAGCCGTAGCAGAACTCCTGCGCGCGACCGGACTTGAGGAAGTGCAGATCCTGGCCTGCGACAAGCCGGACGGCACGCCCGGCGGCCCCGCCGTCGTCGCCCGTCGGCCGGCCGCGGAAGGCAAGCCGACCATCCTGCTGTACGCACACCACGACGTCCAGCCCGCGGGAGACGAGGGGCTGTGGGAGACGGCACCTTTCACCGCCGTTGAAAAGGACGGCCGTCTCTACGGTCGCGGGGCGGCCGATGACAAGGCCGGCATCATGGCCCACATCGCTGCTTACGCCGCCGCCTCCGAGGTACTGGGCGACGCCCTGGGCCTTGGTGTGACCTTCTTCTTCGAAGGCGAGGAAGAAGCGGGTTCTCCCACGTTCAGGCCATTCCTGGAGGCACACCGGGAACTGCTTCGTGCTGACGTCATAGTCGTTGCCGACTCCAGCAACTGGAAGGTGGGCGTTCCGGCGCTGACAACAAGCCTCCGCGGACTGGTGGACGGGACCATCGAAGTCCAGGTCCTGGAGCACGCGGTCCATTCAGGGATGTTCGGCGGGCCTGTCCTGGACGCCCCCACCCTCCTGTCCCGCCTGATCGCCACCCTCCATGACGCCGACGGGAATGTTGCCATCCAGGGGCTGGTCGCCTTCGACAATGCGGCGGTGGAGTTTCCGGAGGCCGACTACCGCGCGGACGCGTCAGTGCTCGACGGCGTCCGCCTCGCCGGTTCGGGCAGCATCGCCTCCCGGCTTTGGACCAAGCCGGCGCTGTCCATTATTGGTTTCGACGCACCTGCCGTGGACGTAGCCTCAAATACGCTGCTGCCGAGGGCGCGGGCCAAGTTCAGCCTCCGGCTGGCGCCGGGGCAGCTTCCCGAGGAAGCGATGGAGGCCGTACGGCGGCATGTCGAAGCGCACGCTCCCTTCGGCGCAAGGGTGACCTTCACACCGGGGGAGAGCGGCAACCCGTTCCAGACGGATACTTCTTCGGCCGCTGCCGGGCTCGCGATGTGGGCCTTGGGGGAGGCCTGGGGCGTCCAGGCGGTGGAGACGGGTATTGGTGGTTCCATCCCTTTTATCGCAGACCTCACGGAGCTGTACCCGGACGTACAGATCCTCGTTACGGGTGTCGAGGACCCGGACTCCAGGGCGCACAGCGCGAACGAGTCGCTGCACCTTGGTGACTTCCGAAAAGCCATCCTCGCCGAAGCGCTGTTGCTGTCCCGTTTGAACGCCGGACTGTAGGAGCCCCAGGCCCTTCCCGCGGTCCGCCTCCCGGACACCCGGTGCGGCTCCCCGGGAACAAGGAAGGGCTTCCCGTGGTTACGTCAGGAGTTAGAGCTACGGGTGCGCCCCGCGTAGCATGTAGCTATAGCCCATACCGTATCCGTAGGGGCAGGCACCGCTCCCGCGGAGCCGCCAGACCATCCTAAGAAGGTAGGCCAATGAGCACCGCAACCAATGAGAACAGCACCCAGACCACCAGCGCGCCCAGTGAGGAACTGCCCGTTCATGAGGTCAACCTCACCGACGTCGCAGCAGGAAAGGTCCGCAGCCTTCTCGAGCAGGAAGGCCGCACCGATCTTCGGCTCCGGGTTGCCGTGCAGCCTGGCGGCTGCTCAGGGCTGATCTACCAGCTCTACTTCGATGAGCGGCTCCTGGACGGAGATGCTGTCCGTGACTACGACGGCGTCGAAGTTGTTGTAGACAAGATGAGCGTTCCGTACCTCAGTGGTGCCAGCATCGACTTCGAGGACACCATCTCGAAGCAGGGTTTCACCATTGACAACCCGAACGCCGGCGGCTCCTGCGCCTGTGGAGACTCCTTCCACTAAGCCGGTTATTTCGCCCGATGCCGGCGCCGTGCCTCCAGCCGTTCACCACGGTAGGAGGCACGGCGCCGACATGTGGGCGAAACGCCCGGGGGAGCGGTAAGCTCTACACCGAGTAGTAAAACTTTCAGTGTGCCCGCGGCGCCGATGGCTGCCCGGACAACAGCAACAAGTAGGAAGGGCCGTCTGTGAGTTCGCAGAACCGAACCGGCAGCCGACGCAAAACGATCACCACGATCTCAGGCTTGGCAATTGCCGGCGCGTTGGTTTTGACCGGATGTTCGCCAGAGGTAGAGAAAGGGTGGCTGCCCACAGAACGTGGCACCACCAGCAACAGCGACCGCATCATGGACCTCTGGGTCAACTCATGGATCGCCGCCTTGGCCGTGGGCATCATTACCTGGGGCCTGATCGTCTGGTGCCTCGTGGCCTACAGGCGCCGCAAGGGCACCGTGGGCTTCCCGCGCCAGACGAGTTTCAACCTTCCCCTGGAAGTGTTCTACCTGACCATTCCGCTCTTTATGGTCCTGGTGTTCTTCTACTTCACCGACCGTGATCAGCAGGCCATTGATGACCGGTCACAGCCTGCCGACGTCGTTGTCGATGTCCGTGGCAAGCAGTGGGCCTGGGACTTCAACTACAAGGCCGGCGACGTCATCGAAGAAGACGTCTACGAGGCAGGCGTCCAGGCGCACCTGACCGGCAACGCGATCGACAAGGAACAGCTGCCTACGCTGTACTTGCCCGTCAACAAGTCCGTTGACCTTGAACTCAACTCACGCGACGTGATCCACTCCTTCTGGGTTCCCGCCTTCCTTCAGAAGCGCGACATGATCCCGGGCAAGACCAACTACATCCGGTTTACCCCCACTAAAGAGGGCACCTACGACGGCAAGTGCGCCGAGCTCTGCGGCGAATACCACTCGGAAATGCTGTTCCGCGTCAAGGTGGTTTCAGAAGCTGAATTCCAGGCACACCTGGATGAGCTTAAGGCCGCCGGCAACACGGGCCTCCTCGGTGTGGAGTACGACCGCAACCCGAACCTGAACGAAATTAAGTAAGGGGAGCGACGTGGCTACGTACACTCAATCCGCACCCACCGGAGTCCTCACAGCTCCAGTGGTTCCCAAATCTAAGGGACGCATCGTCGTCAACTGGATCACTTCCACCGACCACAAAACCATCGGGTACATGTACCTGATTGCTTCGTTTGTGTTCTTCTGCCTTGGCGGCGTGATGGCCCTGCTGATCCGCGCCGAACTGTTTGAACCCGGGATGCAGATCCTGCAGACCAAGGAGCAGTACAACCAGCTCTTCACGATGCACGGCACCGTGATGCTGCTGATGTTTGCCACCCCGCTGTTTGCGGGTTTCGCCAACGTGATCATGCCGCTCCAGATCGGCGCGCCTGACGTTGCCTTCCCCCGGCTGAACGCGCTGGCTTTCTGGTTTTTCCTCTTCGGCTCCACCATCGCCGTGTCCGGCTTCATCACCCCCCAGGGTGCTGCCTCCTTCGGCTGGTTCGCCTACGCGCCGCTGTCCAACACCACGTTCAGCCCCGGCATCGGCGGGGACCTGTGGGTCTTCGGCCTGGCACTGTCCGGCTTCGGAACCATCCTGGGTGCGGTCAACTTCATCACCACCATCATCTGCATGCGCGCCCCGGGCATGACCATGTGGCGGATGCCGATATTCACTTGGAACACCTTGGTCACCGCCATCCTGGTGCTCATGGCGTTCCCGCCGCTGGCCGCAGCACTGTTCGCCCTTGGTGCGGACCGCCGCTTCGGTGCCCACATCTTCGACCCGGAAAACGGCGGTGCCGTCCTGTGGCAGCACCTGTTCTGGTTCTTCGGCCACCCCGAGGTGTACATCATCGCGCTGCCGTTCTTCGGCATCGTCTCGGAGATCTTCCCGGTCTTCAGCCGCAAGCCGATCTTCGGCTACAAGGGCCTGGTCTACGCAACGATCGCCATCGCAGCCCTGTCGGTGACGGTGTGGGCGCACCACATGTACGTCACCGGCGCGGTGCTGCTGCCGTTCTTCGCGTTCATGACCATGCTCATCGCGGTTCCCACCGGTGTGAAGTTCTTCAACTGGATCGGCACCATGTGGCGCGGTTCGCTGACGTTCGAAACCCCCATGCTGTGGAGCCTCGGGTTCCTGATCACGTTCCTCTTCGGCGGCCTCACCGGCATCATCCTGGCCTCCCCGCCGCTGGACTTCCACGTCTCCGACTCCTACTTCGTGGTGGCGCACTTCCACTACGTGGTGTTCGGCACCGTGGTGTTCGCGATGTTCGCCGGCTTCTACTTCTGGTGGCCCAAGTTCACCGGCAAGATGCTGAACGAGCGCCTGGGCAAGATCCACTTCTGGCTCCTCTTCCTGGGCTTCCACGGCACCTTCCTCATCCAGCACTGGCTCGGTGTTGAGGGTATGCCCCGCCGGTACGCCGACTACCTGGTGGAGGACAACTTCACCTGGATGAACCAGTTCTCCACCGTTGCCTCCTTTGTCCTCGGAGCGTCCCTGATTCCGTTCTTCTGGAACGTTTACATCACCTGGCGCAGCGCCGAAAAGGTGCAGGTCGACGACCCCTGGGGCTTCGGTGCCTCGCTGGAGTGGGCCACGTCCTGCCCACCGCCGCGGCACAACTTCACGTCGCTTCCCCGGATCCGGTCCGAGCGCCCTGCCCTGGACCTGCACCACCCCGAGCTTCGACAGGTCCACACCGTCGAGTCACCGGCTCCCGCAGCCTCCATGCTCGGTAACGCCGACCAGAAGGACACTGCACAGTGAAAATTGAATCTTGGATCTTTGGTTCCGGAGTCTTCTTCTTTGTACCGGTCTCAGTAATCTATGGTTTCCTTACCGACTGGGGTGAATGGGTCGGTATTCTCGGAATCCTCCTGGTGGGCGGCCTCGCCGGCATGATCGGCGGCTACCTCGGATTCACCGGTAAGCGCGTCGGTATGCGTCCGGAGGACCGCAGCGACGCTGAAATCCACGAGGGCGCCGGCGAACAGGGGCACTTCAGTCCCTGGAGTTGGTGGCCGCTGGTGCTCGGCCTGGCCTGCGCCACTGGCTTCCTGGGCCTGGCGGTAGGCTTCTGGATTGTTTACATCGCTGCCGGCCTGGCAGTTGTGGCACTCATCGGCTGGGTTTACGAATACAGCCGCGGCGACCACGCCCACTAGGCACAAGAACAACGACGACGGGCCCCACCTTTTGGTGGGGCCCGTCGTCGTTGTTCTTGTCCTTGCGCTGGGCCTGCCGGGACAGTACAGCTTAGGCACCGACCAGTGCGCCTATTCTGCTCCCTGGGACTCCAGCAGCTCACCAAGCGTCCGAAGGGCCTCCTTGGCCCTTTCCTCGCTCAGGGCGCCACTGAGCAGTGAATCATCAATTTCCAGCTCCACTTCACAGCCATGGGGAAAGTCGGCAGTCATCACGTGAAGGAGAGACCGGGCATCCACGCCCCCGGTTCCCGGCTTCGTGATGGTCACAGGAAGCCCGGTAGCGGCCACCGCCCTGACAAATACAGCTGCCGGGCGCGCGTGCAGCCCGATCGTGGCTGTTACCACAGCCTTGTGTGTTGGCAACGGGACTCCTTCTTCATGACGGCCCCATCCGTCGGGTGTCGAAATTTTCCTGTCCAATATAGCGGGCCTCGAGCACCAACCCCGAATAGGCGCGGCCCAAGGCATGAGCTGGCCTAGACCTGACCTAAAATTGCAGAGTGAACTCGAACCCAGGGGAGACCCACCGTGGCAGCTAGCGCCGGGGCGATTGCCGGTGAAATCGACAGAAGCAGCGGCACTGCCATCTACGTCCAGCTGCGCGAGATCCTGCGCACCTACATTGCCGGGTCGTGCCGGCCGGGTTCTGCGCTGCCCTCGGAGCGTGACCTCGCGGAGCGCTTTGGGCTTGCCAGGATGACGGTGCGGCAGGCTATCGACGCACTGGTCGGTGAAGAAGTCATTGAACGAGTAGTGGGTCTCGGCACTTTCGTTCGCAGGCCGAAGCTGGACCTGCAGGTGAAGCTGACTTCCTACAGCGAGGAGATGCAGCGCCGGGGCATGGTTCCCGCAGCCAAAGTACTCAGCTTTGAACAGATTGGTGCCAGTGCATTTCTGGCCCGCGAGCTCCAGCTGGACGAGGGTACTCCTCTGGTCCGCTTCCGGCGCCTGCTCCTGGCAGATGGTGAACCCATGAGCGTGGACGAAAACTTCATCCCTGCCCACCGTGTTCCTGGTCTGTTGGACGGAGAGCCGCCCACCTCGCTGTACAACGTACTGAGCGAACAGTACGGCCTGGTGATGGAATGGGGCGAGGACATGATTGAGGCCACCGCAGCGTCTCCGTCCACGGCACGGCTGCTTAACGTCGAAGTAGCCTCACCGCTGCTCAAGATCCAGCGGCATGCTTTTGTTGCACGCACCATGGTGGACTATTCCGTTTCGTATTACCGCGCGGACCGGTACAAGTTGTGGGTCCCGCTGCAGCGGCCGGGCGCGCGCCGGTCCCGTAACCACTGACCAACCAAGCCCTGCAGCGCCCCTGTTCCTTTGTTTCTGCCAGCCGGTCAGGCCCGGCGGGCGAGCAGGAACACAAAAGGCCCGGTCCTGTTGGACCGGGCCTTTCATGTTGATACGGGCAGAGTGCCTAGTGGCTCAGGCTCTTCGCTGCCTCGGGAGCTTCCACTGCCGCGTGGCCGTGGCCGTGGGCGGCTTCCAGCTCTGCGGGGGTGGCCGGGGCAACGCGGTCCTCGAAGAACCACTTGGAGAGCAGCGCCCGGCGCTTCTCCTTGCGGGTTACCACACCGTGTTCGTTCGGCACTGCCGGAAGAACGTTCGGTGACTCGAAGCCCACCAGCTTGTAGCGCTTGTACTCATCCAGCGGTGCATGGACTTCGATGAACTCGCCGTGCGGGAGGCGGACAATACGCCCGGTCTCGCGGCCGTGGAGGGCGATCTCGCGGTCCTTGCGCTGGAGTGCGAGGGCTACGCGCTTGGTGACGAAGAAGGCAATAAACGGGCCGATGATGAACAGCGTCCGCAGCCAGTAGGTGACATCGTTGAGCGAAACACCGAAGTGGGTGGCGATGAGGTCGGACCCTGCTGCTGCCCACATGACGCAGTACCAGACGAACCCTGCCATGCCGATCGCGGTGCGGGTCGGGGCGTTGCGGGGGCGGTCAAGTACGTGGTGCTCACGGTCGTCCTTGGTGATCCAACGCTCAATCCACGGGTACATGAACATAATCGTGAACAGGATGCCGGCCGGCACAAGGGCGGGCAGCAGCACGTTGAAGCTGAAGACGTGGCCGAACCACACCTGCTCAACCTGCCAGTTACCCAGGGTGCCCGGCATCAGGCGCAGGGCGCCGTCAACAAAGCCGATGTACCAGTCGGGCTGGGTTCCGGCGGACACGGGGGAGGGGTCGTACGGACCGTAGTTCCAGATCGGGTTGATCGTGAAGAAACCGGCCATCAGGGCGAGGACACCAAAGACGATGAAGAAGAATCCACCGGCCTTCGCGGCGTAGACCGGGCCAAGCGGGTAACCGACAACGTTGTTGTCGTTGCGTCCGGGGCCGGGGTACTGGGTGTGCTTGTGGACGACCACCATGAAGAGGTGGAGGACGATCATCAGCAGGATCAGCGCCGGCACCAGCAGGATGTGCAGCATGTACAGGCGGCCGATGATGGCAGTACCCGGGAACTCCCCGCCAAAGAGGAAGAAGGAGATGTACGTTCCGACAATCGGGATGGACTTGATCACGCCGTCGATGATGCGCAGGCCGTTGCCGGACAGCAGGTCATCGGGGAGGGAGTAGCCGGTGAAGCCTGCAGCCATGGCCAGGATCAGCAGGACGCTGCCCACTACCCAGTTCATTTCGCGCGGCCTGCGGAAGGCTCCGGTGAAGAAAACCCTGAGCATGTGCACGGCGATGGACGCAACGAACAGCAGCGCTGCCCAGTGGTGGACCTGGCGCATGAAGAGGCCGCCGCGGACATCAAAGGAGATGTCCAGCGACGAGTTGTAGGCCACCGACATTTCGACGCCCTTGAGGGGGACGTAGGAACCGTCGTAGTGGGTTTCCGCCATGGACGGATCGAAGAAGAACGTCAGGAAGGTGCCGGAAAGCAGCAGGATGACGAACGAGTAGAGTGCCACTTCGCCGAACATAAAGGACCAGTGGTCGGGGAAGACTTTGCGGCCGAATTCGCGAAGGATTCCGGAACCGCCAACACGCGTATCGACGAAGTCGGTGAACCGGCCTGTCTTGGTTTTGGCGACGAAAGCGGGCTCAGCTGTTGATGCTGCGCTCATGCATATCACGCTCCCAGTAACTTGGTCCTACAGGTTCTTTGAAGTCGCTGGTGGCGACCAGGTAGCCCTCGTCATCAACTGCGATAGGCAGCTGGGGGAGAGGACGGCTGGCGGGGCCGAAGATCACTTTGCACTCTTGCGTGAGGTCAAAAGTGGACTGGTGGCACGGGCACAGCAGGTGGTGCGTCTGCTGCTCGTAGAGAGCAACCGGGCAACCGACGTGGGTGCAGATCTTGGAATACGCAACGATGCCGTTGTAGCCCCAGTCTTCGCGGCCCTCTGAGGGGTTGAGCGACTCGGGATCCAGGCGCATGAGCAGCACAACGGCTTTCGCCTTCTCGTTGAGCTTGCCCTCGTGAAGTTCGTTCAAGCCCTCGGGGATGACGTGGAAGGCTGAGCCGATTGTCACGTCGGAGGCCTTGATGGGCGTTCCGTCGGGGTCACGGGCAAGACGCTTGAGCTTGCCTTCCTGAGGGGCCCACATGGTGTGGGCGAGCTTGTTGTCCGGGCGGGGTCCGAGGTCGCCGAAAATGGCAACCGCCGGCAGCGGCGCGAGGGCAACGGCTCCCAGAAGGGTGTTCCGGATCAGCGGACGGCGCTTGATGCCCGTCTCTTCCACGATGTCATCCACGATACGGACGGCCGCCTGGCGGTCCTCTTCGTAGCGGATCGCGTGGCGCGATTCGGAGACCTCGTGATCCGGCATCAGGGCTTTGGCCCAGTGCACGATGCCGGTACCGATGCCAAGCATCGCGAAAGCGGTGCCCAGGCCCAGCAGCATGTTCTGGAGCCGGATGTTGGCAATGGTTGATTCTGAGCCACCCAGATCAATGGCGAAGTACGCCACCAGGAAGATCAGGGTTCCAACAACAGAGATGCCAAATAGTAAGGCGACCTGCCGTTCTGCCCGCTTTGCGGCCTTCGGGTCCGTGTCAGCCAGGCGCAAACGGTGCGGAGGAAGTCCAGGGTCCTGGAACTTCTCCACCTCATTCTGACCAGCCGTAGCTACGGTGCCCGAGTGGTTCGGACTGCCGTCACTATGGTTGCCCATAATTCGCCTCATCCTTCTCTCGTCCCGGCGGGTGCCGGGTTAGTTTTCCAATATCAAACTGCTGACGGATCAGCAGAAGTAGTTCAGTGGTCCGCAGAGGTCCTAGGACGTCCGGGAAGTCAGCCAGATGGTGAAGGCGATGATGACACCGAGGCCTGCAACCCAAACGAAGAGTCCTTCGGCCACGGGGCCAAGTGAACCCAGCTCAGCGCCGCCGGGGGAGCCGGTGGTTTCGATCTGCTTGAGGAAGGTGATGATGTCGCGCTTGCCTTCGGGCGTGATGTTGGAGTCGCTGAAGACCGGCATGTTCTGCGGGCCGGTGACCATTGCCTCGTAGATGTGCTTGCCTGAGGTGTCTTCCAGGGCGGGTGCGAACTTGCCGCGGGTCAGGGCGCCGCCTGCGGCGGCAGCGTTGTGGCACATGGCGCAGTTCGTGCGGAACAGTTCCCCGCCTGCGGCTGCATCGCCCTTTTCGTCAAGCAGGCCTTCTTCAGGAATTGCCGGGCCGGCACCAAGGGAAGCAACATAGGCTGCCAGCTGGTGGATCTGCTCGTCGTTGAACTGAACGGGCTTCTCCAGCGCCTGGGGGCCGTTCATCTGCATGGGCATGCGGCCCGTTCCGACCTGGAAATCAACGGATGCGGCGCCCACGCCAACGAGGGACGGGCCATCCGGTGAACCGCTGGCACCCATGCCGTGGCAGGTGGCGCAGTTGGCGGCGAACAGCTTGCCGCCTTCTTCTGCGTCATTTGCACTGAAAGTGGTGCTGGAGGCTTTGGCCTCATTGACGGTGGTGGCCACGGCGTACAGCCCACCAGTGATGAGGAGCCCCATCAGAAGCAGCGCGATTGCTGCCAGTGGGTGACGCCGCTTTTGCGAGAGTGCCTTCACGTGGTGGTTCCTTTATTCGATCCTGCGCCGGCTCCTGGAGCCGATACCTGAAATTCTGCCTCTTGTAGAAAAAGAATCAAAGTTGGCTACTTGAGTACGTAGATGACCAGGAAGAGGCCGATCCACACGACATCCACAAAGTGCCAGTAGTACGAGGTGACAATCGCGGACGTTGCTTCGAAGTGCCCGAACTTCTTTGCGGCGAAGGAGCGGCCCATGATCAGCAGGAAGGCCACCAGGCCACCGATCACGTGGAGGCCGTGGAACCCTGTGGTCATGTAGAACGCTGAACCGTAGGCGTTGGAGGAGAGCGAGACGTGCTCGGAAACCAGCATCGCGTACTCCGTGGCCTGGCCTGCGACGAAGAAGGCCCCCATAAGGAAGGTCAGGGTGAACCATTCGTTCATGCCCCAGCGGGCGAACTGGAAGACCCCGCCGGTACGGCGCGGCTGCAGCCGCTCAGCGGCGAAGACGCCCATCTGGCACGTGAAGGAACTGGCCACGAGGACGATCGTGTTGGCGAGCGCAAAGGGGAAGTTGAGCTTGGCCGTCTCAGCCGCCCACATTTCCCCGCTGGTGGAGCGCAGGGTGAAGTACATGGCGAAGAGACCGGCGAAGAACATCAACTCGCTGGAGAGCCACACGACGGTTCCAACGGAAACCATATTGGGGCGGTTCAGCGTGGGGTGCGCGGGGGAACTGGGGGCATGGGTCGCAGATGTCACATAGACATTATGTCTGCAAAACTCCGTGCTGCCCAACGCAAACCGCCTTTTCGGGGGACTTTTTCTACAAAGACGCGAAATCGCACCAAAAAGTTCCGCCGCCCGTTCACATTGGTCAGCCCCGGCCATCCCTCGATAGCATCAGCAGGTGACTTCACAGGCATCCGCAGCATCGGCAGGCAACACCTGGCCCCGGCTGATCTCGGCACTGATCAAAGGCAATGACCTCACGGCGGACAGCACCGCCTGGGCCATGGATACCATCATGTCCGGGGAGGCGACGCCCGCACAGATCGCAGGATTCCTGGTTGCCCTCAGTGCCAAGGGAGAAACCGTTGAGGAACTCGCTGGCCTGGTGGAGGCCATGCTTGCCCACGCCAACCCCGTCTCCATTTCCGGCGAGAAGCTGGACATTGTCGGAACCGGCGGTGACCAGTTGAACACTGTCAACATCTCCACCATGGCGGCGCTGGTGGCTGCCGGAGCAGGAGCAAAGGTGGTCAAGCACGGCAACCGTGCGGCGTCGTCGTCGTCCGGTTCTGCTGATGTGCTGGAAGCCTTGGGCGTCCGCCTCGACCTGTCCATCGAACAGGTGGCGCGCAATGCGGAGGAGGCGGGAATTACATTCTGCTTTGCGCAGGTCTTCCACCCGTCCTTCCGGCACACCGCGGTCCCGCGGAAGGAGCTGGCCATCCCGACGGCCTTCAATTTCCTCGGCCCGCTGACCAACCCTGCCAAAGTCCAGGCGTCCGCGGTAGGGGTTGCCAACGCGAGGATGGCGCCGCTGGTAGCGGGCGTCCTGGCCCAGCGGGGAAGCCGGGGCCTGGTATTCCGCGGCAATGACGGGCTCGATGAGCTGACCACCACGGGTCCTTCAACCGTGTGGGAAATACGCGACGGCGCTGTGTCTGAGCTGACGTTCTCGCCCGCGGACCTAGGCATCAAACCGGCAACCGTCGAGCAGTTGCGCGGCGGCGACGCCCAGGTCAACGCCGTCGTCGTACGGGAAGTCCTCGCAGGCAAGGAAGGGGCGGCCCGCGACGCCGTTCTCCTCAATGCTGCAGCGGGCCTCGTGGCTTTCGACACCAGTGCGGACGGTCCGTTCCTTGAGCGTATGCAACGGGCCTTCAGCCGGGCATCGGAATCGGTCGGGACGGGTGCCGCCGCGGCCGTCCTGGAAAAATGGGTTTCCCTGACCCGCAGGTGAATCCGGCTACTGCTCGAAGCCCAGGGCGAAAGCTGCGTCGAGGTCGTGCTGCGAGTAGGCACGGAACGCTATGTGCGTTGTCGTGTGCACCACCGCGGGCACCTTGGACAGTCGGTCTGCAATAACGTCCGCCAGGTCCTCGTGCCGGGGCACCCTTGCCACCGCAATCAAATCCCACTCTCCGGTGACGGAATATACCTCGCTGATGCCATCTATCGCTGAGATCTCCTCGGCTGTTTCAGGTATGCGGGCAGCGTCAGTCTTGATCAGAACGAATGCGGTGATCACGAGATGAATCCTTCCGGATCTGTTGCGCCGTAGCAGAGCCCGGCAAGCTTTTGGGTGCTGCCAGCCTATTACATCCGGCCGCGCTGCCGGCCGGACCCGCAACCACTTCAGGCGAAGTTCTTCAGGCTCTCCTCAGCCGCTTTGCGCCGGCCCACGCCAGTCGCCATCCCACCAGCAGGAGCCCCAGGCTCAGCAACGCCACGATGATGAAGGGCAGCACTACCGTCTGGCCGGTCAGCAGGCGGAGCACCATGCCGCCCACCAGGGCACCCAACCAGACCGCCACCCCGGTCCGGCGTACGGACAGCGGATTCCGCCACGCCCTCACGGCCAGCCATCCGAGGGCCGCCCCTGCCAAAAACGGCGAGGCAGTCAGCAGGACACCGGACAAGACCTCGCCGCGCTGGTGCGCGTCACGGCCAACGGCTGCAAACACCATTATCAGCACAGCATCGGCGGTGGCAGCGGCGGCTGCCTGCCGCCCTGTAGAGGAGCGGATGGGCCGCTGGATCTGAGGTGTCATACCTTCGAGCCTAGCAACGGCGGTTGTGCCCGTGCGCCCCTTGTCCTTACCTCCGTGATTGAGCAGGATAGACAAACCGGGAAGGGGAGGCGAAACCATGCGATTGTTGCAGGTGGCCCAGTACGCGGAAGACCTTGGGAGGGCATCTGCGTTCTATGCCGAACTGCTTGGGGTACAGCCCAGCGCAGTGTTTGACCCGCCCGGCCTGGTCTTCTTCGACCTCGAGGGCGTGCGGCTGCTGCTGGAACCAGGCGCCCTAAGGGCTCTTCTCTACCTCCAGGTTCCGGATGTCCGGGCTTCTGTGGAGCAGTTGGCAGCCAGGGGAGTGGACGTGGTGGACGCGCCCCGCGTGATTTACAGCCACACGGACGGAGTGCTTGGTCCTGCTGGTACGGACGAGTGGATGGCATTCATCCGGGACAGCGAGGGCAACACGCTGGGACTCGTCAGCCAGGTGGCCGCAGGATAACGGGCACCCGGAGAATCCGGAGGCTGATTTCGTTGCATTCGTTACTGACATGGGTGGCAGCTTTACCGGCTGACCAGCTCGCTGCCGTAACCGGTGTCGCATTTGCCATCGTGAAGGACGCCCTTCCCGGGGGCCACGGCATAGTTTTCGCCAGGGTTGAGGACGGCCGGCTGCACGCCAGTTGCTTCGGTTATGCAGCGGTGGACGAAGGGAGCGCTTTCGCCCTCGCCGCCCACCCACATGTCGATCCAGAGGGACGCGCCGTCATAGTCCTCCGACCCTGAGTGGCACGGACCATCCTGGGGAGTTGGGCCGTCCCCGCAGGTGTCTTCCACAATGAAATACCGCCGTACATCGGGCAGGTAGATCCGGGTGCCGGCGGGGATGTCGAGGACGCTCTCGCCCGTCTCGCGGGAGTGACCGACGGCGATGGTCACCGGGTCTTCGTAGGTTCCGGTTCCACCGGCCGTTTTGTGCAGTACCGGATGGCTGATGATGGGTGAGCCTTCCGGAGTGTTGTCGTACCAGGAATAGCCGGTGACGAACACCTTGGGCACAACCTCCTCACCTGGCTCAAGGGGAGGAGGGCCCCCGCAGGCTGCCGCTGTGAGGACTGAAGAAAGCACGCCGCCTGCCAGCACCGCCTTCCAGCGCATAGTTATTGGGCTCCCGCGGGCCCGGCGTCAGTGAAGGCGTGCCCCAGCACCTTCCCGAACATGCCTGGCTCCTGGTCAAGGCCGCTGCAGTTATTGGATACTGCGCCGGATGTCTGCCCCTGCTTGCCCGGGTCGCAGCCGGTGTCGCGGTTCAGCGACCACATGGACATGCGTCCGACACCCCGCTCCAACGCGAAAGCGTTCAGCCCTTCGGCGTCCTCCTGGGAAAACACCTGGCCTTCCACGTCATTGCGGCCAATCATCGGCGTGAGCCCGATCCTGTTCCAAAGGGCTGCATCGTCCAGCGGTGTGCCCGCCTGCTCATAGAGTGTTTTCAGGGTCCTGTGGGTTCCCTCGGCTGCGCTGACTGAGGCAGCGAGCATGGTTTGCCCCTGCTTGAGCGGCCCGAAGTTCATGGTCATGATGTTTACGCCGGCAAGTTCAACTCCTTCCTCGAGCATCGTTTCCACGGAGACTTTCGCCGCGGCAGTAAGACCGTCCGCGGAGACGGGAAGGGTCAGCCACACCTTCAAGGGGTTGTCAGCCGGGCGCTCCGATTGAAGGCGGGCCATGGCAGCTGCACGCCGCTGGGCTGCGGCAGGATCGCCGGCGCCGTTTCCCTCGACGTCGAGGTCCACTGTGTCCAGCCCGTATCTGGCGATGACCGCTGAGTAGGCATCAACCAGGGCGCCGCTGTCAGCACAGGCAACCGCCAGCTCCGTGCCGAGTTGCCCGCCGAAGGAGACAGCGACGTCGTTGCCGGCCTTCCTGAAGGCCTCCACCTGCGAGTCGAGGTCCAGTTTGCCCTTTGCCTGTTCAAGGTCATAGGAGCCTCCCCAGGAGGGTTCGCAGGGCCGGTCCGGATGGGAGGTGATAAAGGACAACACGGCAGTAACGGGTCCTTGTGGGGGCGAGTCCTGCAGGCGCAGGGGAGGAACCAGTGTTACGTCGAGGTATCCGCCGAACCACCTGGGATTCAGCTCTGCGCGGTTGACTTCCACCCCCGGACTATTGCCGCCCTGCTGCCCCGGGCCGCAGGCGGCAAGGGGCAGCAGGGCGGCAAGCACGGCCAGGCTTCTGCCCAACCAGGTCAGTGAAGGCATGTTCCGATGCCACCTTCCTGGTCGTCTGAAGCGTGGATAACAGGTTGCTCACTATATTCCAGGCGAAACTTTTGAGCTACAGCCAAGTCGGTGCCGGTTCAGGCGGAACTGGGGGAGAGCGGCCCGAACGTCTCTGGAAGGGCGGAATTGGGCGGCAAGGCGGACACCGTCACGCTGTTGGTGCGTTCGGGTTTGTACCATCCCACGGCGGAGCCCCGCAGGGCCTGGATGGCGGATCCGAAAACCACGTACGCGCGCAGAGGTTCGTAAATGAGCCGGTAGATGGGCACCATGAGCAGGTGCAGGAGACTCTCACGCACCATCAATACCGCCACTATGGAGATGAGCATATGGGTTGCGGCAACAAAGGCAGAGAAAAGCGCGATTGCCTGCCATTCTCCACGGGCCAGGCTGCTGATGGCCACGATGACGGTCAGCGGCATAAAGATCAGCGGCACAAGCACGGAGATCAGTGCGTACGGCATGGTGAGCAAGCCGAGTGCTCCGAACTTGGGGTTGAAAAGCATGCCACGGTGCTTGTACAGGGTCTGGATGTTGCCGTAGGTCCAGCGAAGCCGCTGCTTGAACAAACCGCGTACCGTCAGCGGCGCCTCGGTCCAGGCCACCGCTTCGTTCTCCTGGACGATGCTGTACCCCAGGCGCTGCAGGGAAAGGGTAAGGTCGGCGTCTTCTGCCAGGGTGTCATGGGAGTAACCGCCAGCCTTCAGCAGCGCTTCCCGCCGCCAGGCGGCACAGGCCCCGGGCACGATCGAGATTGCCCCCATAAGGCCCTCCGCCATCCGCGTCACACAAATCCCGGACAGGTATTCCAGGCTCTGCCAGGCAGTGATGAGGTTCCGCCGGTTGCCCACCTTGACATGCCCGGCGACAGCCCCCACCTCCTTGCCGTTTCGGGGAGCCATGAAGTGCCGCGCAAACATCTTGATGGTTTGGGGCTCGAACAACGTGTCGCCATCGAGCGTGATGATGATTTCTCCCCAGGACTCATTGATGCCGTGGTTACTCGCCACTGACTTCCCGCCGTTGGGCTGGTTGATGACACGGAGTTGGGGCCACGTCTTGGCATACTCCGTCAGAACTGCCAGCGTCCCGTCTGTTGAGCCGTCGTTCACCGCCACGACTTCCATCAGTGGATAGTCGCTGGCCCGGAGGGCATCAAGGGTTTTGGTCACCACCGGTTCTTCATTGAACACAGGCAGCACCACACTGACGAACGGCCATTCCGTTTCCTTGATGTTGTCCCAGCGGCGCCTCTTTTGCCGTGCGTTATTAATCAGGGCCAGGACAACGAACAGGAATGTGAGGATGGTCAGGGACCCGATGCCGAACCAGAACAGCCAGTTCAGCAGGACGTTAGGGGTGACCAGGTAGGTGGTCACCGCTGCGAGGGTGACGTTGTCCTCCAGCGTGGCAGGGGCAGAGCGCTGGGGTACAAAGTCCGCGGGCAAAAGTGGCTGGACTGTGGTGAAGGTGTAGCCCTGCGCTTTGGCGCGCGGGATGAATTCCTTCAGCATGTTGACAGTTGCGGTGCGGTCACCGCCGGCGTCGTGCATCAAAACGATGTGGCCCTGGCCGTCCAGTTCGGGGGCTTGAATCGGCACTCCGGGCGCGTACTCCCAGTCGCGGGTATCAATGTCCATGTTGACGTGCAGATACCCCAGTTGCTGCGCCTGCAGCAGGGCAAGGGCGTTGTTTTCCGGGTTGCCGGTGGGGATCCGGAACAGCCTTGTATCGTAGTGGTCCATCGCCCGCATCACACGGTCCGCCCCAATAATCTGCTGCCGGTTAAAGGCATCGTCATGTGCCCAAAAATCTATATGGGACATCGTGTGGTTGCCGATCATGTGCCCTTCGCGGATGGTCCGCTTGAAGAGGTCCGGGTACTTGACGATGTTGTCACCCACGGGGAAGAACGTTGCCGGTACTCCCTCCTTGGACAGCAGATCCAGGATTTCGGGCGTGAAGCGCGGGTCCGGCCCGTCGTCGAACGTCAGCATGATGGTCTTGGCCATCGGCTCGCCATAGGCTTCCATGACGTAAGGACTGTCACCGATCAGTGCGATTTCCGCCGGCGTGGCTTCCCGCCATACGGTGTCGCTGAAGGGGTCCTTGAGGAGCGTTTTACCGTCCCTGTGATCCACCAGTGCTATGCGGTGGTAGACCGAGGTGCGCTCCTGGTAACCGATCCTCGGGATGTTTTCGAGGTCCTGCAGCGCAAGCAGGTTCCGTGGATAGTCCGAGGCCTGGTTTTGTTGCCCCGGCCTCAACGGCGCGGTTGCGGCCGGGAGGATGCCCACCGCTGAGAGGACCACCAACAGCACGCCGGCCAGTAGGAGGCTGAGAACTCTCTGCCAGCGGTAGCCGGTGGCATCGAAAAAGACAGGGGCCCTGCCGATTGAGTGCGGAGGAGCTGGTTTCGTCATGATTACCTTAAGAGGGAATCTTGCCTGCAGGTGTCTTTACAGGGGCACGGAGAGATGACAACCGAAGGAGGGCGGATCGGGGTTTGATCTGCCCACTGCGTGGCCCCGGACCCAGCATTTCCCGGAGTGTCACCGTGTCAAGAAGACTATGAGCGCCCCCGCTGCGGCACATGCGTAGCTTGTACTCGTGTTTTCCACGGCAACGTACCTGTATGGATACTCATCAGTGCCAGGGCGGTACTCCCAGCATTTCTGCCGGTAGCATCAGGTCCAATGAATAAAGCGCTGTGGATCTGCTGCCTCGTAGGCGCCGCCGTCGGGATCACCCTGGGTCTCGCTGTCTTTGACAGCCCGTTTATCGGCTTTGCCGTGGGACTGGGCGTTGGAGCAATCGTAGGCGCCGGTATAGGACCGCGGCGCTAGTCTGCCGGCGCCTGGCTGAACGCCGGGAGAGACCAGGTGGAACGGTCACTCGTGCGGTCCGCTGTTGTTGCAGCCGTCCGCAGCGCACCCGTCAGGGGAGTGCTGCCGGGATAGGCAGAACCAGTGTGATAGCTGCCCCTGATCCGGCTCCGTTTCACCTGCCGGCCCTGTCCGCTCAACTGGGAGTTTTCCTGTCCGCTCAACTGGGAGTTTTCGGATGGAGCGGCCAGTCGCCGGCGTTCTCCGGCGCCGTGGTCCCAGGAGCCAGCCTCAAGCAGACGCGGCAGCACCCGCCACCAAGGCCCGCAAAAGGGCGCGGCATTGGGGAGGCCCTTCTCAACGCTACTTGACATAATGTAGATTATCGGCGTTTTGGAACGGAGTCGGAAGGGGCAGGAATTGGCCCTCGAGGATACGGAACAAACCATGCCACGACAGGATGTCTCCGCAGGTCATTGTCTTATTGCGGGCGCTCGTTAAGAATGAGTCAATGACGGTCTACGTGCGATCACTTGAAACTGCAGTTCCAAAAACGATGCTGATCCAAACAGAAGCACGTGACGTGTTTGCGGCCCAGCCCGGTTTGTCCAGGCTTGGCTCGCGGCTGGTCAGCACCTGTTTCGACTCTGCCGCCATTGATACCCGCTATTCCGCCGTGGAGGAACTGACCGCGGATTTCCGCTCGGACGATCCCCAGTTCTTTGACCCTGACACCGGCCTGCTGCTGAACCCCAGCACGAAGGTCCGTAATGACATCTTCGGCCGCGAGGCGACCAAGCTCTTCGTCCAGGCCGCCCGTGCTGCGGTGGACGCAGCCCCCGAAATTGACTTACTTGACATAACTCATCTCGTGACCGTGTCCTGTACGGGGTTCTTTAACCCTGGCCCGGACTACAAGATCGTCCGCGAACTAGGTTTGGATCCGGCCGTGCAGCGCTACCACCTGGGATTCATGGGCTGCTATGCAGCTTTTCCCGCACTTCGGGCTGCCAAGCTGTTCTGCGAAGCCGACCCGCAGGCAGTTGTCCTGGTGGTGTGCGCAGAGCTTTGCTCCCTGCACGTGCGTACCTCCAATGATCCGGACACCATCATGGGCTCAGCCCTTTTCGCCGATGGTGCCGCCGCCGCCGTCGTCACTGCACGCAGCGGTGCCGAGGATAAGTCCCTGCTCCAGCTTGACCATTTCGAAACGGTGCTCACACCGGTCGGCGAGGACTCGATGGCGTGGAACATCGGCGACCACGGCTTCGAAATGGTATTGGGAAATTACGTGCCGCACATCATTGACGACCACATCGTCGGTGCCCTGCAGCCCCTCCTCGCCCGCGACCCGGAGCTGGAGGCACTCCCCTACACGTCCATCCGGCACTGGGCCATCCACCCCGGCGGGCGGAGCATCCTGGACAAAGTCCAGTCCCGGCTGGAACTCACTGACGAACAGCTGGTCCCGGCGCGGGAGACGTTGCGGAACTACGGAAACATGAGCAGCGCCACGGTGCTGTTTGTCCTCAAACACATCTTGGAGCAGGATCCGCAGGACGGGGATGAACGGATCTGCTCCATGGCATTCGGCCCGGGACTTACGGTGGAAACCGCCCTGTTCACCAAGCTGCGGCAGGCTCCCGCGACGGCACTGGTGGACCAGGCCGCCGGGCACGCCGCCGCGGAAGTACCTGTCTCCTGAGCGCCTTGGACCTGCTGATGCGGCAGCGCGCCGTCGATGCCGTGGAATTGATGGATGCTCCTGATTGCGATGTCGGGCGCCTGCAGAACACCTACCGCCAGTTCGCGGTGATTAACCGCGCGCTGTCCGGATGGCGAAGGCTGTACGTCCGGGAGCTTCGTCCTCATCTGGCCCGCTGCACGGCTCCGGCCACCCTGCTGGACATCGGCTGCGGCGGAGGGGACCTCCCCTATCAGCTGGCGCGCTGGGCGGGCAGGGACGGACTTCCGCTGAAGGTCACCGGCATAGACCCTGATCCGCGAGCGGCGGCATATGCGAGGGGACGTCCGCTCCTTCCCGGCGTCGAGTTCCGGCAGGCGCACAGCGCTGATCTGGTCCGCGAGGGCAGGCGGTTCGACTTCGTCATTTCGAACCACGTCCTGCACCACCTGTCGGAGGCCGAACTGCAGCAGCTGCTCGCCGACTCGGCTGCCCTCTGCATCAGCAAAGCGCTGCACAATGACCTGAGGCGCAGCCCTGCGGCGTATGCCCTTTTCTCCGCCGCAGCCCTGCCGTTCCCGCATTCCTTCATTCGGGCGGACGGCCTGACATCCATCCGCAGGAGCTACACCCTTTCCGAACTTACCGCCCTCGCTCCCCTGGGCTGGCTGGTCGAAGCCACCACCACGTTCCATCAGGTTCTCGCCCTGCGCAGGACATGAAGTGGCACGGTCAACGGATGTCCTAATCGTCGGTGGCGGTCCGGTGGGTTTGTACCTGGCCGCCCTGCTGCTGCAGGAGGGTGTCCGTGTTCGAGTACTTGAACAGCGGCAGGCCAGGAACCTGCACTCACGGGCCATCGGCATCCACCCACCTGCACTGGAGGCACTGCAGGAAGTGGAAATTGCCGCTTCCGCGGTCCGCAACGGGGTGCGGATCCGGGAGGGCATGGCTGTCAGTGGCGGGAAAACGGTGGGCGTCATGCCGTTTGCCGGGGCGTCGGAAACTTATCCTTTCGTCCTGGCCCTGCCCCAGTACAGGACCGAGCAGCTCCTGGAGGAGCGCGTCCACCAACTCGACTCCGGCGCCCTGGTCAGGGGTGTGCGCGTCAGGGACATCGCGGACGACGCCGGATCAGTCACCGTGGTGGGCGAACCCGCAGACGGCGCCAAGGGACGAAGGGCGTCCTTCACCGCGTCCCTCGTGGTGGCGGCCGACGGCGCCCGGTCGCCGATGCGTGATCTCCTGGGAGTGCCGGTAAGCAGGAAGGACTACCCGGACCACTACCTCATGGGTGACTTCCGGGACTCCGGGCTCTACGGCGAGCGGGCGGTCCTGTTCCTCGAACCGGGCGGAATTGTCGAGTCCTTTCCGCTGCCGGGCACAGTGCGCCGGTGGGTCGTCCGGCTGGAAAGCCCTGCCCGTACCACCGCGCCGGAGGATCTGGCACAACTGGTCCTGCGCCGGACCGGGATTCTTCCGGACGCGGGCACCAACACCATGGTGAGCGCGTTCAGCGTCAGGTCCACCGTGGCCCGGAGCATGCTGGCCGGCAGAGTGTTCCTGCTCGGCGATGCCGCGCACGAGATCAGTCCCATTGGTGGCCAGGGCATGAACCTCGGCTGGCTGGATGCCCAGGACCTCTCCCCCATCATTCAGGCAGCGTTGGCACACGGAATCCGCCACCAGGACGTGGAATGGCGGCTCCGGGAATTCCAGGTTCGACGCCGGCGGGCCGCCGCGGCGGCCAAGCGGCAGTCTGAGATCAACATGATGCTGGGACGGCCGCTGCCCAGGCCGTTGCTGGACCTGCGGAACCTGGGGATGAGCGCCGCTGCCGCCACTCCCGCTGTCAACCGTTGGGTGGCGAGGCGCTTCACGATGCAGCAGTGGTAGCTGTCCTGGCTGACAGTAAGTCCGTTTCCGGCTTTGGTCAGCTCAGCATGGCCAACAGCCGAGCGGAAGGACGGTCTGCCGGCCGGCGGTTAGGCTTTCCCCATGAGCCAAAGCTTGCCCGAGACCACGCACACCGCAGAGCAGCTCCGTGAAGCAGTGGAGCGGATGCTTGCGGCCGGTTCCCTCCCGCCGATCGTGCAGGCAGGCCATCCCGCACTCCGGCAGCGCGCTGCCGCCTTTGACGGGCAGTTGTCCGATGACCAGCTCGGGCGCCTGATATCGCTGATGCGCGAGGTAATGCACGAGGCTCCTGGTGTTGGGCTGGCAGCGCCCCAACTCGGGATACCGCTGCAGCTGGCCGTCATGGAGGACCAGTACGACGTCGATCCCGACGCTGCTGCCCTCCGTCACCGGAACCCTCTGGACTTCCTCGCCGTCCTGAACCCCCGCTACACACCGCTGGCTTCCGGCCTCGCGTCCTTTTACGAGGGTTGCCTTTCACTCAACGGACTCCAGGCCGTGGTGGCCCGGCACGAAAAGGTGCTTCTTGAGTTCCAGACACCGGAGGGAAGCGCCGTGGAGCGGGAGTTTTCCGGCTGGCAGGCCAGGATTGTGCAGCACGAAACTGACCACCTGAACGGTGTGCTGTACCTTGACCGCGCACAGCTCCGGTCCCTGAGCAGCAACGCCGAATACGCCGCCCATTGGGCCGAGCCGGGCATCGGCAAGGCGCAGCAGGGCCTCGGTTTCGACGCCGGTCCTGCCGGTATCAGCATCCGCTGACGCCGGCGCCCCGAGTGCCGCAGGAATCGGCTGCGGCAGCCCTAGGATGGTTCCATGCCCTCCACCACGGACCTTCCTCTACTGTGCCCGGTGTGCCGGAACCTGCTGGAACTCTTGGCCGCAGGTCCAGCCGGGCAGGGCCGGCTGGTCTGTCCTTCAGGCCATAGTTACGACGCCGCGCGGCAGGGCTATTTCAACCTGCTGGTGGGAAAGGGCACTGCCTTCGAGGCTGACTCTGCTGACATGGTCCAGGCGCGCTGCGACTTCCTGGATGCGGGGCACTACCGGCCGCTGGCAGCTGCGGTGGCCGCCGCCGTCGTACCCTGCCTGCCCGGGGAACGCGGCGCTGTCCTTGATGCAGGAACGGGAACCGGTCACTACCTAAGGTCCGTTCTTGATGAAGCGGCATCCCATTACCGCGGCAAAGTGGCTGCGCTTGGCCTGGATATCTCCAAATTCGCCCTCCGCCGGGCGGCCCGGCTCAACCCCGAGGCTTGGAACCTGGTTTCGGACGTCTGGCAGCCGCTGCCGCTGGCAGACGCGTCAGTAGATGCCATTACGGTCATTTTTGCCCCGCGCAATGCGGCCGAGTTTGCCCGCGTCCTCCGGCCCACAGGCCGCCTGGTGGTGGTCACGCCCCGGAGCGGCCATCTCGCCGCCATCGCTGCAATAACCGGGATGCTCGGCATCGAGGAAGGCAAGGAAGCCAGGCTTACCGAAACGATGGGAAGCCACTTCCACCCCGAAAAAAGCATTGACGTCGACGTACCCCTGGCGCTGACACGGCGGCAGGCTGCTGACCTGGCCTTCATGGGGCCGGCTGGCCACCACCTTGATCAGGGGCACCTCGCTGAACGGCTGGCAGGCATGTCCGAGCCGATTGCAGCAGAAGCGAAGTTCCGACTGACAGTCTTTAGAGGCAGCAAACCGGCTGCGGAGTAACGACTTGGCCACTATCCCCCCACCACCGGTGGAAGCCCGCCCACCGCTGGCCAGGCCGCACTAATATTAAGAGGACAGTCACTGGCGGTGACCCCGTTCGGCTCCCCGTCGGAAAGGGGAAACATTGTTCGAATGGCTCGGGGAAAACTGGTGGGCATTATGGCTCACCGCCTTCCTGGCGTTTGCAGTGATCGAGATGATCACCCTTGACCTGTTTTTCATTATGCTCGGTGGCGGAACCCTCGCCGCGCTGGCAGCAGACTTCGCGGGCGCTGACCTCTGGCTGCAGATCGTCGTTTTTTGTGTGGTGTCCCTGCTCATGATTGCCTTCGTCCGGCCCGTCGCACTGGCCCATCTGAAAAACGGCCCCTCCGAGCAGCGCACGAATGTCGACCGTCTCATCGGTGAGACGGCCACTGTGATGGAGCCGGTCACGTCCGAGGGCGGCCTCGTTAAAATCGGCGGAGACATTTGGACCGCACGTTCCGCAGGCGGTGTCCTACCCGCCGGCCAAAAAGTAGTGGTATCCGCCATCGATGGAGCCACGGCGCTGGTGGCCGTGCCGCCGGAAGCAGCAAGCCCGTCCTGATACAGCCTGAACACATGGGGAACAAGGAGATGTATGGATAACGCAGGAGGAACTGCATTGGCTATTGTGCTGGTGGTCCTGATCGTGTTTGTGATAATCGTTCTGGTCCGGGCGGTGCGGATCATTCCGCAGGCCCGTGCAGGCGTGGTTGAACGGCTGGGCAAGTACCAGCGGACGCTCAACCCAGGGCTGACCATCCTGATTCCGTTCGTGGACCGGCTTCTGCCGTTGCTGGATCTGCGCGAACAGGTTGTTTCGTTCCCTCCGCAGCCGGTGATCACCGAGGATAACCTGGTGGTCTCCATCGACACCGTTGTCTATTTCCAGGTCACGGACCCGAGGGCCGCAACGTACGAGATCGCCAACTACATCCAGGCAGTGGAACAGCTGACAACCACCACTCTCCGCAACGTTGTGGGCGGCCTGAACCTCGAAGAAGCATTGACCTCCCGTGACCAGATTAACGGGCAGTTGCGCGGGGTGCTGGACGAGGCCACCGGGCGCTGGGGCATTCGTGTCTCCCGCGTCGAGCTCAAGGCCATCGATCCGCCGCACTCCATCCAGGACTCCATGGAGAAGCAGATGCGCGCGGAGCGGGACCGCCGCGCCGCAATCCTTACTGCCGAAGGTACCAAGCAGTCAGCCATCCTGACCGCCGAAGGCCAGCGCCAGGCGTCCATCCTGGCGGCGGAAGGCGACGCCAAGGCCGCGATCCTGCGGGCCGACGGCGAGGCTCAGGCAATCCAGAAGGTTTTCGACGCCATCCACAAGGGCAACCCGGACCAGAAACTGCTGGCATACCAATACCTGCAGACCCTTCCAAAGCTTGCGGAAGGATCCTCCAACAAGTTGTGGATCATCCCCAGCGAAGTCGGCGAGGCCCTCAAGGGGATCGGCAACGCACTGGGCGGAACAAACCCGGATCCTGCCGTAGCCGGGCTGTTCGACGAAGTGGGAGCCAAACCCTCCGAGCATTAGGAGCAGGAAAGGCACGGCGAGGGGCTGGCAGCGGATGCGGGTCCCCCTTGGTTTTGGTTGCCATGGCCCGCACCCGTATAATTGGGTATTTGTCCGGCAGGAGCAGATCCGCTGGAACAACCAAGCTTCGCAATGCGTTGAATCTTAAGATGCAGCACAGAGCACACAGTAGTCCGGCGGTGTTTTTCAGCCGCCGGCTAGCGCGGGTTTTTACTCCGCGAACCGACCAGAGGGAGAAAACATGAGCGATCGCAGCCTGCGGGGCATGCGCCTTGGCGCGCAGAGCATGGAGACCGAGTCCGGAGTTGAGCCGGCTCCGCGTCAGCGCGTCGAGTACCGGTGCGAGGACGGCGAGCAGGTTTTTGTGACGTTCTCCTCCGAGGCGGAGATTCCCCCGGTTTGGGTTTCCAAGACCGGCAAGGAAGCGCTCCTGGTCGACGGCGAACGCCCGGACACCAGCAATGACAAAGCCGTCCGCACGCACTGGGACATGCTGCTGGAACGCCGCTCCCTCCCCGAGCTGGAGCAGATCCTTGAGGACCGGCTGACCATCCTGCGCGAACGCCGGGGAGAGCGCCGCTCCGCATAGTACCTTGATTGAAAGCAAGGGCCGTCCCCACATTGTGGGAGACGGCCCTTGCTGTTTGCCACTCTGCTTTTTGGCGGCAAGCGGGTGCGCGCTTACCGCTGTGCCGGCAACTTCTTCCGCGTAAGGGTGTTCCAACGGGCCTGGAGTCCCCATTTGGTGACGTTGATCATGGCTTCAACCACGATGTTGCCGCTCATTTTGGAGGCTCCAAGTTCCCGCTCCACAAAGGTGATGGGCCGTTCCTCGATCCGTAGACCCATGCGGGCAACCCGCCAGGCAAGGTCCACCTGGAAGCCGTAGCCCACCGAGTCCACCTGGTCCAGGTTGAGCTTTTCCAACGTGGTCCTGCGGAACGCGCGGTATCCGCCGGTTACGTCTTTGATCTTCAGGCCCAGCATGAGGCGTGCGTAGGTGCTTCCCACCCTTGAGATAGCCTGCCGGTACAGCGGCCAGTTCACGACGCTTCCGCCGGGAACCCAGCGGGATCCCATGGCAAGGTCGGCGCCCTGGTCGATGGCCTCAAGGAGCTGGGGAAGCTGTTCGGGCTGATGGGAACCGTCAGCGTCCATCTCCACCAGGACGTCATAGCCGGCATCAAGGCCCCACTTGAAGCCGGCGATGTAGGCAGCCCCCAGGCCTTCCTTGCCCTTGCGGTGCAGTACATGCACCTGCGAGTCCTCGGCAGCGATGCCATCGGCGAGCCGGCCAGTGCCGTCAGGGCTGTTGTCATCCACCACCAGCACGTCCGAAGCCGGGACGGCTGCGCGGAGCCGCTGCAGCGTAATAGGCAGCGATTCCAGCTCGTTGTAGGTGGGGATGATGGTAAGGACGCGCACAGAAGGCCTTCCTGAAGGGAACGGTCGGTGCACCCGCGGGCGAGCGAATTCGCTGGCAGGCGCAGCTACCCATTATAGGGCGGAGACTGGAGGGGTCAGGAACGCAGCGCAGGGCTGGTGTGCAGTTCCACGCCGTCCCTGACGGTCTGCAGGCACACGGGATCCGAGCCGGTGTCCAGTGCCGGCAGCAAGGGTGTCCGGGCCCGGGGATCGGTGCTCCACGACTGGACCCTTCCGTCGGCCACCTGCACCATCAACTCCTCGACTTCCCAGACCGCGAAACTGGCCGGCGCTCCGGGGACAAGCTGGCCCGCCATGGGGTTGTGGTACTTGGCTGCCCTCCAGCCTGCCCGGGTGTGGCCAAGGAAAGCGGCCCGTGCCGAAATCCGTTCAGCCTGGTTGTGGTGCTCAAGGCAGGCCCTGACGCTGGACCAGGGGCGCAGCGGCGTTACGGGGCTGTCGCTGCCAAAGCAGACCGGAACCCCTGCAGAAAACAGGCTGGCAAAGGGATTCATGGATCTGCTCCGCTCCCCCAGGCGTGTCTCGTAAAGCCCGCCTGGACCGCCCCAGGCAGCGTCAAATGCGGGTTGGGCACTGACTGTAACGGAGTATCGGGCCAATGTGGCAACAGCGGCCGGTTCCACCATCTCCACGTGCTCAAACCGGTGGCCTGCCGCCCGAATCCTCTGCTCCCCCACCTCGGCCGCTGCCAGCTCCAACGCTTCCAAAGCTGCATCCATCCCGGCGTCGCCAATGACGTGGAAACCACCCTGGATCCCGGCCAGGGAACAAGCAGCAAGATGGGCCGCTGCCTCCCCGACGCTCAGGTAGAGGCTGCCGGACTCGTTGGGGGCGTCGCTGTAGCCGGACCGCAGGGCTGCTGTCCGTGACCCTATGGAACCGTCGATGTTCAGGTCGCCGGCCAGTCCCCGGACGCTGACATCCAGCTTGTCAAGAATGCTGCGGGCATGCTCTTCCGATGAAGCCAGCTCGCCCCAGTAAGCCAGGACTTCCGGCGTCGCCGTGCCGCCGTTGCTGTTCCAGTTCGCCGCCAGTCGAAGATCAAGGGCACCGCCGATGTGTGGAGCGCCAATCTCCGCCACTGCCACGTAGCCATTGGCCGCGGCCTCGGCGAGGGCGCGGCCCTGGTGCCTTGCGAGCACCTCGGCCGGGAGCCGCCGCGTTGCCTGCCGGGCTGCTGCGTGCGCCGCCAGCCGAACCCTTGGGCCGCCGTCGAAACCATCAAGCCCGCGGAGGCCGGCCGATGCGGCCAGGGACGCCGAGACCAGGGCCGAATGGACGTCAACGCGGGAGAGGTAGACAGGGCGGCCCCTTGCGGCCCTTTCCAGTTGCTCAGCCGTGGGGAGGGTGCCGTCCGTCCAGGTGGTGTCGTCCCAGCCATGCCCCAGGACCGGGCCTTCACCGGGCGCAGCAGCCACAGCGTCCAGGAGCTCCCTGGCCGACCTCACGTCCTGCAGTGACAGAGAGTCCAAGGCAATTCCTGTCTCTGTGAGATGCATGTGGGAGTCTACGAAGCCGGGGGCAACCAGGGCTCCGCGGAGGTCAATGACCTCCATTGAACTGTCCGCGATCGAAGATGCTGCCTGTTCCGATCCAACCCACGCCACCGTGTCACCATCCACCAGCATGGCCGACGCAAAGGGGTCAGCGGCCGTATACACCGAGCCGTTGCGGTAAAGGACAGGCTTGCTCTTGGGGCGGAATCCGGGCTGGTCTTCGGGACGGGGCATAGGAAAGCGAAACTCCTGGAAGTAGGACGGCCGGCAACAGCAGGCGGTGGGGGGGTCAGAGGACGGACGAGTAGGCTACAACGCCACGGCGGATCAGTGCGATGGCGTCGGAACAAAGGCGTGCGAGGCGCGGGTCCAGGCCGGGAATCTTCGCCAGTTGGTCCAGCAGGTCAACCACCTGCTTCACCCAGCGGACAAAGTCGCCGGCGGCAAGGTCCGTTCCACTCAGGACGTCCTGCAGGTGCCGGCCGCGGGCCCACTTGTAGATGGGCCATACCAGGCCCAGTTCCGGTTCGCCGGTCAACGGAAGTTTGTTTTCCTCTTCCGTATCTTCCAGGGCGGACCACTCCCGCACAACGGTGTCCACCGAGGTCTCCAGTGAGACACTTGGCATCCTCGGCCGCATGCCGCGGTCCTCGCGCTTGGCCTGGTACACCAGGACACTGGCCAGGGCGGCGACTTCCACGGCGTCAAGGTCATCGAAGGCGCCAAGACGGAGGGACTGGGAAATCAGAAGGTCCTTTTCCCCGTAAATCCGCCTTAGCCTCTGTCCGTCAGGGCTGATGTTCAGCCTGCCGTCCGGTGTCGGCTCCAGGTATCCGTAGGAGGAAAGGACGTCGCAGACCCGGTCAAAAGTCTTGGCAATGGTGTTGGTGCGGCCTTGGATCTGCCGGACCAGCCCGTCCGTCTCCCGCCGCAGCTTCCACCAGCGTTCTGACCAGCGGGCGTGGTCCTCCCGTTCGCTGCATCCGTGGCACGGGTGCGCGCGGAGGGCGCGTCGCAGGTCAGCGATGCGCTTTTCCTGGTTCGGCAGGGCGGTGGCGAGGCCGAAGTCGTTGTTGCGGTTGTTGCCCGGGGCCGGCGGGCGGTTCTCCCGCAGCGCGTTCCGTGCTGATGATGCCAGGTCGCGCCGCGATTTGGGCACCTTCGCATTGAAGGACTTGGGTATTCGGATGCGCGTTACCGGAGCAATGGGACCTTCGAGATCGTCGGTCCCGATGCGGCGCAGCTGGTTGTCCAGCGTCAGCACGGCGGGCCGGGGCTCGCGGCTGCTGTGGTCCGAGCTCAGCACAATCGCCGGTCCGGGGGCCCGCCCGCCGGGGACATTCACCACGTCTCCCGGGAGCAGGCGCGCCAATGAATCATCGCTAAGTGACTTCCGGGCGCGTGACTTGGTCCGGGAAGTGACGTTTTCGGCGTCGGACAGTTCCCGGCGCAACCGCGCGTACTCTGTGAAGTCGCCGAGATGGCAGGTCATCGATTTCGCATAGCCCGCCAGCGATTCCTCGCGGCTGCGGACCTGCTTTGCCAGGCCCACCACCGAGCGGTCCGCCTGGAACTGCGCGAAAGAGGATTCCAGGATTTCGCGCGCCCTGGCCCGCCCGAACTGGGCCAGGAGGTTGATGCTCATGTTGTAGGTGGGCCGGAAACTGGAGTTCAAGGGATAAGTGCGCCGTGAAGCCAGGCCGGCCACCGCCGTCGGGTCTGTACCAGGCTGCCAGAGCACCACGGCGTGGCCTTCGACGTCGATGCCCCGCCGCCCGGCGCGCCCGGTCAGCTGCGTGTATTCCCCTGCGGTGATGTCCACGTGCGCTTCGCCGTTGAATTTGTCCAGCTTTTCGAGCACAACGGAGCGGGCAGGCATGTTGACGCCCAGGGCGAGGGTTTCGGTGGCGAAGACGGCCTTCACCAGTCCGTCCGCGAAGAGCTTCTCCACCACTTCCTTGAAGGTGGGCAGCATGCCGGCGTGGTGGGCGGCGAAGCCGCGCAGCAGGCCATCACGCCAGGTCCAGAAGCCCAGAACTTCGAGGTCGTCCGGGGGGATGTCGCGGCCGGCCTCGTCCACGCGCTCCGCGATGATCCGCTGCTCTTTTTCGGTGGTGAGCCACAGGCCCGAACCGACGCATTGGGCAACGGCAGCATCACAGCCGGCCCGGGAGAAGATGAAGGTAATGGCCGGGAGGAGGTCCATGCGGTCCAGGCTTGCGATGACCTGCGGCCGGCTCGCCGGGCGGACGCCGCGTTCGTCGCCGCCCCTGCCTGGCCGGTCGTTCCCTCGCCTGCCGCGTTGGCCCCGGCCGGGGGCAGACCTGGCACGGAAGCTTTGCATGCTTTCGCTGCGGGCAACCGTGAGGAGATCGGGGTTTACATCAAAACCACGGCTCGCGGCAGTGTCCTTGCGGGAGTCCGGCTGCGCTTCGTCAGCATCCACGGGCGGAGCTATCTCGTCGAAGGTTGTCTCGCCGGCAAAAAGGTCCATGATCTGGCGGCCCACCATGACGTGCTGCCACAGCGGCACGGGCCGGTGCTCGGACACAATGATGTCCGTGTCGCCGCGCACCGTATCAAGCCACGCACCGAACTCCTCGGCATTGGAGACCGTGGCGCTGAGGGAGGCCACCTGCACTTCGCTGGGGAGATGGATGATGACTTCTTCCCAGACGGCACCGCGGAAGCGGTCGGCAAGGTAGTGCACCTCGTCCATGACCACGTAGCCCAGGTCGCCCAGGGTTGCTGAATCGGCGTAGAGCATGTTGCGGAGGACTTCAGTGGTCATCACCACCACTGGAGCGTCACCGTTGATGCTGGTGTCACCGGTCAGGAGGCCCACGCTGTCGGAGCCGTACTTGTCGCTGAGCTCGGTGAACTTCTGGTTGCTCAGTGCCTTGATGGGTGTGGTGTAAAAAGCCTTCAGGCCCCGTTCGAGGGCAAGGTAGATGGCGAATTCGCCGACAATCGTTTTGCCGGCCCCGGTAGGCGCCGCAACCAGCACTCCCCTGCCCTCCTGCAGCGAACGGCAGGCCTGGCGCTGAAAATCATCGAGTTCAAACTCGAGGGTGCGGGAGAAAGCGCCGAGGTAGGTGGCTGCCTCGGCCCGCTGCTCGGCGCTGAGGCGGTACTTCTCCGCCGGTGAAAGCTCTTCGGGCTCGCCCGGACCGGTAGGAAACTGCCTGGGCTGGAACGAACCGTCGTTGGAGGACATACCCCAAGCCTAATGGGCGCTTAGAGGTTCTTCAGCTCACTGCCCGGGGTGGCGACGTCGGCTGTGGCCTCGGTCTCGGCCATCCGTTTGGCCTCACGGCGGGCCCTGCGCTTGTCGTTCATCAGGCAGACACCGATGGCTGCGAAGAAGAGCACCAGCAGCGGGCCGGCCAGCATGAACATGGAAATGGCGTCAGCACCGGGGGCAGCGATGGCTGCCAGAACAAATACCAGGAACACGGTGATGCGCCAGGCCTTGAGGATGGTTTGGCCGGAGATAACGCCGGCCATGTTGATACCGACCAGCACCACCGGAACCAGGAACGCAATTCCCAGCACCAGGACCATGCGCGTGACGAACTCAATATATGTGCGGGCATCAATGACGCTGGACGAGCCCTCCGGCGTGAACTGTGTCAGGGCATGGACCACCTGCGGCACCACCAGCCAGCCCATCCAGATGCCGGCAAGGAACAGGGGGACAGCTGCAGCCATGTAGCCCAGGGTGTAGCGGCGTTCCTTGGAGGTAAGGCCCGGGGTGATGAACGCCCACAACTGGTAGATCCAGATGGGGCTCGAGATGACCGCCCCTATCAGCAGTGACATCTGAAGCTTGAAATCGAACGGGGAGGCGATGCTCCCGAAGTTGATCGCGGCGAGCCCGCCGGTTTGTGCCGAGATGCGGTTGACCGGCTCGGCCAGCGCCTTCAGCAGCGGATCGTAAAGTATCCATCCTCCAATGCCGCCAATGACGACGCCGATGGCCGACTTGATCAGCCGGTTCTTCAGCTCCTTGAGGTGGTCCCAAAGAGCCATCCGCCCCTCGGGGTTGGCTTTACGGGCCCTCGACAGTGCCACTGGGGGTTAGGCGCGGTTCGACGGCGGAACGTCAGTGCCGTCGGTTGGCTCGCCGTGCTGCGCCTTGGGGTGGTTGACGATGGTGCCTTCCACGGGGCCTGAGGCGTCAGTGGAGTCGGTCTTGCCGTCGTTCTTCATTTCCTTGACTTCGGATTTGATGATCCGCATGGACTGTCCAAGGCTGCGCGCCATGGCCGGAAGTTTGGGCGCGGCAAAAAGAAGCAAAGCAACAACAATGATGATTACGATGGGCCAGGGGCCATCAAAGAGTCTTCCCACGGGAATTCCTTTCGTCTAAGTACATTTTACTTCCAGGTGAAGTCCAGATCGCCGAGCGCCTGTGGCTGGCCCCGGTCCGTCTTGCGCTGCACCCGTTTGAGGCGGCGTTCTTCCCGTCGGGATGACTTGGATGCCTCGTAATCATGTCGCATGACGGTCGGCGAGGCAAAAACTGCCGAACCGGGCTGCGGCCTTGCCGGGTCCGCGCCCATGGCCGGCTGCTCCATGGGGCCAAGGTGCCCCAGCTTCTCGCCTGCCGCCCCCAGATCCCGGAGGGTGGCCATGAACTGGCGGAACAGCCGGATGCCCAAAAAGACATAGAGGAGCAGTGACAGCGCAACGAGCGCCACCCATATGAGAATCCAGGACCACCAAGGCATGTTTTGAAGTCTAGCCGCCGTATCTGGCCAGCGACGCCGCCAGCCACGCCCGGGCAGCGTCGGCAAGCTCCGCCGGAGCCACGATACGGGCGGAACCCCCGTGCTGGGCCACGAACATCGGTAGCCACGCTGTGTTCCCGAACCGTATCTCAGCCACCAGCCCGCCGTCGTCGAGTTCTGCTATGCGTTCCGCGTAGTAGTCGTCCGCCAGGCCCCTCCCCTGCCGGGTGAGCTGGACGGTGACGAGGGTATCGTCCTCCTTGGCGGTGAAAAGTTTTGCCGGAACCCCCTTAGCCGGTGTGGTCCCTGCCGGGACGGGCCGCCCGTTCGGTTGAACGTCCTGTATGCGGTCCAGGCGGAAATTCCTCAGCCCCTCCACCGAATGGCAATAGGCCTCGAAGTACCAGGTGCTGTCCAGCGAGTAGAGGCGCAGCGGGTCCACATCCCGTTCCGACACGCTGTCCCGCTGCGGAGCCAGGTAGTGAAGGCGCAGTTGGGAACCCGACTCGATGGCCTGCCGGATGGTGGCGTGCGTCGCCGCATCAGCCGGTGCCACTTCCGGCCCGGCAAGGGAGGCTGCCCGCAGGCCTTCCTCGCCGGCCGCCGCCAGGAGCTTGAGGGTTACTGATTGCAGGGCGCCGTCCTCAGCTACCTCCGGCAGCCCGTTCAGTGTCTCCAGCCCGGTCAGGAGGGCGCAGGCTTCCTCCGCGGTGAAGCGTACGGGCTGGGTCAGGTCCAGGTCCTGGGTGATGTAAACGTGGTCATCCTCCCACTGGATGTCCAGCAGGTCGTCCGGGTATCCCTCCGGCAGCCCTGAACAAATGAGGATTTGCAGATCATCCTCCAGTTCCTTCCTGCTGATGCCGAAGTGCCGGGCGACGTCCTGGATGTGCAGGCCCTGGTTGTGCACCAGGAAGGGGACCAGTTGAAGCATCCGTTTGAGCTGGTCCTCGGAAGTGCGCGCCCGGACGGAACGGGCGGGCACACTGGCGAACTGGAACTGGGGAACGGGGGCTGCGCTGAACTCCGCGGCGGCGTGAAGTCTTCGCCGGACGGCGTCGGCAAGTTCGGCGGGAGCCACGGCCAAGGCGTCAGGGCCGTAGGAAGCGAGCTCTTCCGCCAGGGCCTCCGGGTCCCTGTACTGCAGGCTGATCCTTTCGTACCCGGCTTCGGGTTGATCGCCGCGAGGGCTGTCCTGGATGGTTTCCCGTGCAGACTCCGGCGCGGTACTGCGGCGTCGCAGTGCCAGCAGCCGCCCTTCCCGGACGTCCACGACGGCGGGGCGCAGCGGCAGTTCCGGCAGGCGGTCCAGTTCCTGCCGGATGTTGAACCCGAGCGGTGGCGCAAACTGCTCCCGTTCGAGCGTGGTCACCGCGCTGGTGAAGCGGGAGAGCCGGAAATGGCGGGGGGCTTTCCGGGCGCGGTCGTAACCGGCGAGGTACCAGTTCCCGAACCGGCTTCCCAGGCCCCAGGGCTCAACGGTCCGCTGTTCCTCTGTTCCGGTGCTGCCCGCAAGGTAGGTGAACGTGACGGGGTGTTTGGCATGCATTGCCGCAACGAGGTCGTCGAAGGCCTGCCCCGCGGGTTTGATCCTGGGCTGGACACCGGCGGGAAGCTGGACGTCCGCCATCGCGCCGGACGCCTGTAGCTTGCGCAGCGCGCTTTGGGCGGCCGTGCCCAGCGCTGCCCGCTCCCAGAGTTGGGAGGCCAGGAGGAGTACTGTCCACTCCCCCGGTCCCAGTTGGACTTCCGGCAGGCGGTTGGATTCCTTGCCGATGCGGTAGCGGGTGGTGGCGGGATCGTCTTCGCTCCAGCCAAGGTCGGTCAGTGTTTCGACCTCGAACCCGAACTTGCGGAGATCGCTTTTGTCGCGTTCAAACATCCGTCCGAAGGAGGCCTCATTGCCCGGGGTGTCCCGGTAGATCGTGTCACGCAGTTCACTGCGGCGCAGGCCGTACCTCGTGTTGAGCAGGGCGATCAGGAGGTTCAGGAGGCGTTCAGTACGGGATGCGGACACCCTCGTTACGTTACTAAACTCCGTGCCGGAACGCAGGAAGCGCGGCAGCAGCAGGATGTGATGGTCCTGTTGCTGCCGCGCTCCTGACGGCTTGCCGGTTCCTGGTTAGCGAACGCCCACGAGGTCAACCACGAAGATCAAGGCTTCGTTGGGTGCAATTGCGCCACCGGCGCCACGGGAGCCGTAGGCCAGCTCGGAGGGAATTTCGAGGCGGCGGCGGCCGCCTACCTTCATGCCCAGGAGGCCCTGGTCCCAGCCCTGGATGACCTGTCCGACTCCCACGCGGAAGTCGAGCGGTGCGCCACGGCCCCAGGAGGCGTCGAATTCCTCGCCGGTGGACCAGGCTACGCCCACGTAGTGGGTGGAGACGGTGTCTCCGGCCTTGGCTTCGCGGCCGTCACCTTCGATGAGGTCGGTGATGACGAGTTCCGTGGGGACATCGCCCTCGGGGAAGTCGATTTCGGGCTTCTGGCGGTCAAAATCGCGCTGTCCAAAAGACATGGTTGCTCCTTGGTGTTTGGCAGATGATGTGCTGCTGGTGGATGCCGCGGCGAGGGCCGGGCCTGTTGCCATTGTTGCTACTTGGCTCCGAGGATGTCCACTACGAAGACGAGGTCGCCCTTGGCTTCGCCCTGGCCGGCGTCGCCGTAGGCCAGGTCCTTGGGGATCACCAGAAGGACGCGCGAGCCTACGGTTTTGCCTGCGAGGCCCTGCGTCCAGCCCTTGATAACGCCGGTAAGCGGGAAGCTTGCCGGTTCGCCGCGGTCGAAGCTTGAGTCAAATTTCGTGCCGCCCACAAGGGTGACGCCAACGTAGTTCACCGTCAGGGTGTCAGATTCCTTAACGGTGGCGCCCTTACCCTTGATCAGGTCCTGGGAGATAAGCGCGGCAGGCGCGGCAACACCTTCAGCGTTAATCTCGGGGATGCCGTCCTTCTCGGTGACTGTAGGCAGGCCGGCCGGCGGGGTCACTGTCTCGCCTTCGGGCTTCTCCAGGACAGGGGTTACGTCAGAAGCGGAGAGGACCTTGATGATCAGGAGCTGCGTGGGCTGCGCTGCGGGTGACGGGCTCGGGCTGGCGCCGTCGGAGGGGCTGGGGGCGGCTGCACTCTGCTGCCCGGGCACGGCGAGGGCAAGGCTGGAGCCGACCTTGGCGCCAACAAAGGCGTTGTAGATCACTTCGCTGCCGGTCTTCAACTCCTCGTTGAGTTCCAGCGGCTCGGGCTCACTGGGGAACGTGTCCTCCAGCGTCGAGCCATCCGCGCCGTTCAGGGCAAGGATGGAGATGTTGGCGATCTGGTTCGCCTTCACGGTGTCGCCGTCACCCTCGGTGACCACTTTGATGGTGGGTTCAGTGACTTCGAGCGGCTTGGCGAATTCCACGCCGGGAGCTTTTTTGTCCCCGTTGTCGGTCAGTTTGAGGGAGTCGAACTTCGCAGTCTCACCAGCGGACTTGCTGGTGAGTTCCGGCTCCGCAGTTGAACCACCGCAGGCGGTCAACAGCAGCAAAGCGGGAAGAAGGAGTGCTAATAGTCGGCGCACGTGAAAGAACTTTCGTCGGGGCAAGGTGGAGGCGGTGATCCGCAACTCGGCGGGCGGCACCGCGGCAGGCCCTCAAAAGGGGCTTTATCCAGAATAGCCCCTGAAGCTGGGTGTCAGCCCATAGAGTCGAGAAGGGCATCCACTCGATCGTCGACGCTGCGGAACGGGTCCTTGCACAGGATGGTCTGGTGGGCGCGGTCGTTCAGTTTCAGGTGAACCCAGTCCACGGTGTAATCGCGGCCCAACTCCTGCGCCCGCCGGACAAAGTCACCACGAAGCTTAGCGCGGGTGGTTTGGGGCGGCGCGTCAACTGCATCCTTGACTACTGTTTCGTCCACAATGCGCCGTGCCGCCCCCCGGGACTGCAGCAGGTAGAAGAGCCCGCGGCCGCGGGAGATGTCGTGGTAGGTCAGGTCGAGCTGGGCTATCCGGGGTGCGTCCAGGCCAAGGCCGTGCCGTTCCCGGTAGTTGTCCATCAGCTTCTTTTTGATGGCCCAGTCAATCTCCGTGTCGATGCTTCGGGTGTCGCCGCTTTCGATCGCCTTCAGCGTTCGCTCCCAAAGGTCGAGGATCACAGGAACGTGGGGGTTGTGGGCGCCGTTTTCCCTGACGAACGCTGTTACTTTTGTCAGGTACTCCTGCTGGATCTCCAAAGCTGTGAGCTGGCGCCCGTTGGCGAGCCGGACCAGTGCACGGCCGCTGAGGTCGTGGGAGATTTCGCGGATGCTGCGGATGGGATTTTCCATCCGCATGTCCCGCATGATGACCCCGGCCTCGATCATTCTCAGCACCAGATCCACTGTGCCCACCTTCATCAGGGCGGTGGCTTCAGACATGTTGGAGTCGCCAACGATCACATGGAGGCGGCGATAAAACTCGGCATCCGCGTGCGGCTCATCACGGGTGTTGATGATGGGCCGGGACCGGGTGGTGGCTGAAGAAACCCCTTCCCAGATGTGGTCTGCACGCTGGGAAAAAGCGAAGGTTGCCCCGTGGGGGGTCTTCAGGATCTTTCCCGCACCGGCGACGAGTTGCCTGGTGACCAGGAAGGGGATCAGGATTTCGGCCAGCCGGGAAAACTCACCTCTGCGGGGAATGAGGTAGTTTTCGTGGCTGCCGTAGGAGTTCCCGGCGGAGTCCGTGTTGTTCTTGAACAGGTAGACGGTGCCGTTGAAACCTTCAGCTGCCAGGCGTGCCTGTGCCTCGTCCACGAGGTCGTCGAGGATCAGCTCTCCGGCACGGTCGTGGGCGATCAACTGCGCAAGGTCGTCACACTCGGCCGTGGCGTACTCGGGATGGGATCCCACGTCGAGGTACAGCCTGGAGCCGTTCGTGAGGAAAACGTTGGATGAACGGCCCCAGCTGACCACCTTCCGGAAGAGATAGCGGGCCACCTCCTCCGGGGCAAGAGGCCTCGAGTCGGGGCTGGAATAGGAGATTCCGAATTCCGTTTCGATGCCGAAGATTCTCTTGTCCATCTCTCCTCCTAGGCCAGCAGTGCAGTGATATCTGCGTCGTCAAGCCGGCGGAAGGCGCGCCGCGAGCCCCGCGAGTTCTCCGACGACCTGTCCAGGACGGCCACTTCCACAGCCTTCGCGGGCAGTGCCTTCGGCTGCTCACCGGATTCGGCGGCCGGAACCAGCGCGCCCATGGCCAGGCGCAGGGCGTCGGCAAAGCTCAACGAACTGCGCCAGCCTTCCTCGATGGCCGCGGACACCTTGTCTGCCTGCCCGCCCATCACTACAAACTGGTGTTCGTCGGCGATTGAACCGTCGAAGGTAAGGCGGTAAAGGTGGTCCTCCGCCTGGGTGGGGCCTACCTCGGCTACTGCGAGTTCAACCTCGAACGGCTTCTGCTCGGCAGTGAAAACAGCGCCGAGGCTTTGTGCGTAGACGCTGGCGAGGCCACGGGCCGTGACATCCTCGCGGTCATAGGAGTAACCCCGGACGTCGGCGTACCGGACGCCTGCCTGCCGAAGGCTTTCGAATTCGTTGTATTTTCCGACGGCGGCGAACGCGATTTTGTCGTAAATTTCGCCGATTTTATGCAGGGATGGCGATGGGTTCTCGGCCACGAGCGCAATGCCGTCGGCGCAACTGATGACGGCAACGGACCTGCCCCGGGCTATCCCTTTCCGTGCGAAATCCGCGCGGTCCTTCATCAGCTGTTCGGGCGATACGTAAAACTGCTGCGTCATCTCAGGCCTCCCGTCCGGCGCTGGTGCGGGCCTCGATGACATCAGTGGCAGCCGCAGCCAGCACGTTCTCAGCCACCCGCCGTGCCCCGGCGCGGTCCACGGTGTAGATGACTGGCCACAACCGCCGGACCGTGTCCGGTCCTCCGGTGGCCGAATCGTCGTCGGCCGCGTCATAGAGCGCCTCGACGGCGACAGAGACTGCTTCCGCCTCACTGAGGTTTGGCCGCCACAGCTTCTTCAGGGCTCCCCTGGCGAAGACGGACCCGGAGCCGACTGTATGGTGTTCGTGTTCCTCGTACCTGCCGCCGGTGACGTCGTAGGAGAAAAGCCTTCCCACCCCGGCGCTGGTGTCGAACCCGGCGAAGAGCGGCACGACGGCGAGTCCCTGCATGGCGAGGGGGAGGTTGCCGCGGATCATCGCTCCGAGCCTGTTGGCTTTGCCTTCCAGGCTGAGGAGGGTGCCCTCGATTTTTTCGTAGTGTTCCAGTTCCACCTGGAACAGGCGGGTGAGGTCAATCGCTATCCCGGCAGTGCCGGCGATGCCCAGAACCGAGTACCGGTCAGCGGGGAAGACTTTTTCGATGTGCCTGCTGGCAATCACGTTGCCCATGGTGGCCCGCCGGTCCCCGGCCATCAGCACACCGCCGGCGTAGCTCATGGCCACAATGGTGGTGGCATGCGGAACCTGCAGCGGTGCGCCGCCTGGCGCACCGGCCTGGACTCCCCTGTTGTAGGGCAGGAGTTCGGGCCGGTCCCGCTGCAGATGTTCCGTAAAGGACGAGGTGGCGTTGGCGGCTACCTGGTGGGCGGTTGATTCCTGCACTCATGCACTCCTTGAACGTAATTCTTCAACGTCGGTACAGATTCCGGCCGTCCGCGGCTTCCGCCACCTGCCGGGTCCGGGTTACTGACCGCCTTTTTGTACGAATGCGCGCACGAACTCCTCGGCGTTCGATTCGAGCACTCCGTCGATCTCGTCGAGGAGGTCGTCCACGCCTTCGGTTGATGCTGATGCCTGCGCTTCGGGCGGCGCGGGCGGGGCCTCGGGAATGTCCTCGTCGACCTGGCTGTCGCGCGATTGCGGCTGCTGCTGCTCCTGGCCTGCCATCGTTACCTCTCCCTTTCCTGCCGCCGGATCCGGCGGATCCTCCGATATGCCCATCCTGCCACGATGCAGGCCGTCCGGCGCGGTTTACGCCGCAGGCGGAGCCGTATTGTGTCCCAGGAGTTCCGCGAGGAACGGGCCTGCTTCCCGGTAGCGCTGGAACAACGCTCCGGTCAGGGCTTTGGTTCCCCGGAGCGGTTCCCTGGTGGGCACCCGTTGAAGCCTTCCGTATCCGGGGACGTCGAAGATCACGGAGTCCCAGCTGGCCCCCACCACATCCTTGCCGAAGGTGCTGATGCACTTTCCCCGGAAGAACGCACGGGTGTCCGCCGGTGGCTCGCCCACGGCAGCGGCGATGGCGGCGTCGTCGACAATCCTGTCCATCCGGTTCCTGGCGAGGAACCTGTAGTACAGGCCCTTCTCCGGCCTGATGTCAGCCCACTGCAGGTCAATAAGGCCAAGCCGGGCATCATTCCACTCCAGCGAGTCGCGGTCCCGGTAACCCTCAAGGAGTGAAAGCTTGGCCAGCCACTCCACCGAACTGGCCGCCGCGGCCCTGTCGTTGTCCAGTTGCGTGAGGACAGTGGCCCAGCGCTCCAGGACGTGATGGGTGTGTCCGTCCCCGTCGACGGCATCGCCAACACCGGTGTCCTGCGCCAGCTTTGCCGCCGCTTCGTGGTAGATCCACTGGAGGTCCAAGGCCGTCACCCGCCGGCCGTCCAGCAGCCGCATCGTCGCGGTGAGGGACGTATCGTGGCTCACTGCCTGCAGGGCGGCAACCGGCTCGTAGACCTCGATTTTCGGGGCGAGCCCCGCTTCGATCAGGCTGAGGACCATCGCCGTAGTTCCGAACTTGAGGTAGTTGGAGACCTGGCTGAGGTTGGCGTCGCCAATGATGACGTGCAGGCGCCGGTATTTATCTGCCGTGGAGTGCGGCTCATCCCTGGTGTTGATGATGGGGCGCCGGATGGTGGTTTCCAAACCCACTTCGGCTTCGAAGAAGTCGGCGCGCTGGCTGATCTGGTAGCCGGGAGTGGAAGCGTCCTGGCCAATTCCCACCCTGCCGGACCCGCAGAGGATCTGGCGGCTGATGAAAAAGGGCGTCAGCCCGCGGACAATGTCTCCGAAGGGAACCGAGCGGGGCATGAGGTAGTTCTCATGGGACCCGTAGGACACCGATTTGTTGTCGGTGTTGTTCTTGTAGAGATTCACCGGCGGCAGGTCCGGGTCAGCTGCCAGGCGACGGACGGTGGCCAGGGCAACGAGGTCACCGGCGGCGTCCCACGTGACGGCGTCCCGGGGATTTGTCACCTCGGGGCTTGAATACTCCGGATGGGCGTGGTCAACGTACAGCCTGGCACCATTGCCCAACACCATGTTCATCAGGAGAGTGCCGGACTCGTCCTGCCCGTCGAGCTCCAGTTCCTCCCTGCCATAGGCCAGCGCCACTGCCTCCGCGTCCAGCACTGGCGGCTGGTCAGTCAGCTGGCTGGGGTGGGCAGAGCTCCGGTCCACGGTCCAGCCCCTCGCGTCATGGAGGGGCTCCTCGTCCGTATAGTCCCACCGCGTTTCCGCTCCGCCCGCCGCGCGCTGGCGGGTCACCTGGGCGTATGCCTGGACCACCCGTGCGCTCATCATGGTGGCGTTGGCCGTCGGGGCGGACGGTGCATGGATGCCGTATTCGGTTTCTGCTCCCATCACCCGCATGGCCCCGCCCGCGGGGAGGGCGCCCCCGGCGGCCGGCTCCGGCGCAGCCGTCACAGATACTGCCCTGTGGTCGGCATTGTTTCAATGGACTTTCCGGGCTCCTGGCCGGCCTTGCCCTGGACGATGGTGCGGATGTAGGTGATCCGTTCGCCCTTCTTGCCGGAGATCCTGGCCCAGTCGTCCGGGTTTGTGGTGTTGGGCATGTCCTCATGTTCGCGGAATTCATCCACCACTGCCCTGAGCAGGTGCTCGATCCGCAGCCCCTTTTGCTGCGTAGTCAGCAGGTCCTTGATGGCGTACTTCTTGGCGCGGTCCACCACGTTCTGCACCACGGCACCGGAGTTAAAGTCCTTGAAGTAGAGCATTTCGGTGTCACCGTTGGCATAGGTGACTTCCAGGAACTCGTTGGACTTGTCCGTGGAGTACATGGCTTCCACCGTGCGCTGGACCATGGCATCCACCGTGGCCTGCACGTCGCCATCGTGCTCGGCGAGGTCAGACTCGTGGAACGGCAGATCGGTAGTGATGTACTTGTTGAAGATGTCCGCAGCGGCCTCGGCGTCCGGGCGGTGGATTTTGACCTTGACGTCCAGCCGGCCGGGGCGAAGGATGGCCGGGTCAATCATGTCCTCGCGGTTGGACGCGCCGATCACGATGACGTTGTCCAGCCGCTCCACGCCGTCGATCTCGCTCAGCAGCTGGGGCACGATGGTTGTTTCGACGTCGGAGGAGATTCCGGTGCCGCGGGTGCGGAACAGCGAATCCATTTCGTCGAAAAACACCACGACGGGGCTGCCATCTGACGCCTTTTCACGGGCGCGGGAGAAGATGAGACGGATGTGGCGCTCTGTCTCGCCGACGTACTTATCCAGCAGTTCCGGGCCTTTGATGTTCAGGAAGTAGCTTTTCAGGTCCACGTTTCCGGAACGTTCGGCGGCGCGGGCAGCGAGGGAGTTGGCGACAGCCTTGGCAATGAGGGTCTTACCGCAGCCGGGCGGGCCGTACAGCAGGATGCCCTTGGGCGCCTTCAGGCCATGTTCCCGGTAGAGGTCCGGGTGCAGGAACGGCAGTTCGACGGCGTCGCGGATTTGCTCGATCTGAGGTCCCAGCCCGCCGATGTCCTCATAGGTGATATCCGGGACTTCCTCCAGAACCAGGTTTTCAACCTCGGACCGGGGCACCTTTTCGAGTGCGTACCCGGTTCTTGAGTCGATGGAGAGGGCGTCGCCTACGCGCAGCTTTTCGGCCAGGAGCGCACCGGACAGCCGGACCACACGCTCCTCATCGGCACGTCCCACCACGAGGACACGGTCGGAGCCGAGCATCTCCTTCAGGGTGGCCAGCTCGCCTGCCCGCTCGTAGCCGAGTCCGGCCACGATGAGGAGCGCCTCGTTAAGAAGGACCTCCTGGCCCACGGCCAGCTGGTTGATGTTCACCAGCGGGCTGATGCCAACACGCATTTTCCTGCCGGCGTTGAAGATGTCCGCTGATTCTTCCGTGGCCGCCTGACCGCTGCTGCCCGGGGAGGGCTGCCTGCGCGGGTTCAGCTGAAGGATGGTGCCGAAGCTGTAAGGAGGTTGTCCTTCCTGGTCCAAGGCGTTCTTGAGCCGGAGAATCTCGGCCTTCGCGGCTTCGAGCATCGTGACCAGCTTGGAATTGTTCTGCGTCGCCGCAGCCAATTGGCGGTCAATGTGCCTGAGCTTGTCCCGGAGGATGTTGACCTGGCGGTCCGCAACCGAGAGGTCGTTGGCGGCAGACTGCTCTGCCGGTGTACGTCCGGAGTCCTGGTTTGGCGTCTCCATGATGTATCAGCCCCTTCCTGCGCTTCTATTAAGACCTTAGTCCCAAGATGGCAGGTAAGGAGGGAGACTCCCGAAATATGGACTAGTTCGTGACCTCCGGTGTGTCCTTGACGTTCGTGCCCGCGATGGCATCGCGGGCGGCGCGCCGAAGCTTCTTGTCCGAAACCAGCCGCTCCCCCACGGCACCCGGCGTCCAGGCGTTGACGTCCTCGTCGTTGAAGTCTGTCTTTGATGGGCGCCGCTTGGTGGAGATGCCGGTGACGCCGTCGGCCAGCCGGCGTGTGACCAGCAGGAAGCCGGTGTGGGCCACCATGCGGTGGTCGGGGCGGACGGCGAGGCCCTCCAGGTGCCAGCCGCGGACCATGGATTCCCAGGCGTCGGGCTCCGTGAACCGGCCGTCGGCGCGGATGGCCTCCGCCGTCCGGGAGAGCTGGGTGACAGTTGCCACGTAGTTGATCCACACGCCGCCCGGCGCAAGGACCGTGGCCACAGCATCGAGGCACTCCCAGGGTGCGAGCATGTCAAGGACCACGCGGTCTACCGAACCGGGGGCCTCAGTGCGTACAACTTCCTCCTGGAAGTCCCCCAGGGAAATCTGCCATGCAGGGTGCGGGCCGCCAAAGATCGTCTCGACGTTTCCGCGGGCGATGTCGGCGAACTCTTCACGCCGTTCGAAGGAGTGCAGGTAGCCGTTGTCGCCCACGGCCCGCAGCAGCGAGATGGACAGTGCGCCGGAGCCGACGCCCGCTTCCACTACCCGGGCGCCGGGAAAGATGTCCGCCATGGTGACGATCTGCCCGGCGTCCTTTGGGTACACCACAGCAGCGCCGCGGGGCATTGACAGGACGAAATCCGAGAGCAGGGGGCGCAGGGTCTGGTACTGCTGGCCGACGTTGTTCACCACTACCGAACCGTCGGGCTTGCCGATGATCTCATCGTGGTTCAGGAAGCCACGGTGGGTATGGAAGGCGCCGCCGCTTTCGAGGGTGACCGTGTTCATGCGTCCCCGCTCATCGGTCAATTGGACACGTTCGCCCTCACGGAAGGGTCCACGGCGACGGGCAGCGCCCACCGGCTGCGAGCCGCTGGCGGCAACACCGGACTGGGCTGCTGCTGTGGCTTCGTTGACGGCAGTTTCGCTGCTCATGATTTTCCTCGCTCCTGTAAAACTGTTGTGCCCCGCGGAAACGTCCCTTAGGACAGTGTGGCTTCTGCGGCGGCAATGCACGACCGGCAGGTAACTCTACCGGTTCCGGCCCTGCGGTTGCCTACCGGGTTGCCGGCTCTTGCCGGTTATGGCTGACAGCACTGCGTCCTGGGAGAGCAGCCCGGTGACCCTGCCGTTGTGGTCCACCACGGCGTAGTCCCGCCCTTCGAGCTGGGAGAGGAAGTGGAGGAGTTCCTGTCCTTTGGACCACTCCGGCACGTAAGCGCCCGCGGCAAGGGCATAGGAAACAGCGGTAATGGGAGTTGCCGCGGCCGCCGCAGCTGGAACCGATGCCAGGGCGGAAGGATCAACCACGGCCTCCGGGCGTCCGTCAAGGCCGCAGACCACCACCGCTGTTGTGCCCGGAGCGCCGAGGCGAAGGGCGTCCTGGACTGAGGAGGTGGCAGGCAGCCCGGTGGCCGGCGTTGACAACCCTGCGGCGCTTACCAGGTGAAGCCGCCCGCGCAGCGTGCCCTGCTGGATGGAAGCCGAGGCGCCCATCCATAGGAATCCGGCCACCAGGACAGTGATCATGAGCAGGCTGAAGTCGGGCGCGTCACCGGCCAGCAGCGGCCGCAGGATAAACCAGTAGCCGATGGCAACGACGATCAGGCGTCCGCCCCATCCTGCTGCCACGGTTCCCTTGGCCTGGCTGCCGGTGGCTTTCCACACGGCGGATTCCACCAGCCTGCCCCCGTCCAGCGGAAGACCCGGCAGTACGTTGAAGATGGCGATGAGGAAGTTTGCCCACATGAAGATGTTTGTGAGGATTTCGGCGACGCTGCCCAGTGCGGCGCCGCTCAGCAGCAGCCAGGCACCTGCGGCGAGGATGAAATTCGCGGCCGGGCCGGCAAGGGCCACCAGGACGGACCGTCCGGGGGTGGCGGTGAAGCTTTCGAACTGGGTGTGCCCGCCCCAAAGGTTGAGCACAATTTTTTGGGTTGGCCACCCGTAAATTTTGGCGGTCAGGGCGTGGGCGAGTTCGTGCACCAGGACCGAGATGAGCAGCAGGACCGCATAAGCGAAAGCGACGACGTAGGCGCTGGCACCCAGGGCCGGGTTGCTCCGGTCAAGGACTGGTCCGTAAACGATCACCGTGAAGGCGGCGATGAGGAACCACGAATAAGCGAGGATTACAGGGACACCGGCAATCCTGCCCAAGGGAATTCCTTCACGGCGGGCCGGAGGTGCTGCCTCAGTCATGGGCAGCCACCGGAATTCCCGCCGGTACTGCAGCAGACGCTACTGCCGCGCGGGCCGTCACCAGGTCCTCCAAATCAGCCAGGGAGCGTCCCGCCAGGGATTCCCACAGCGTGTACCGGCTGTCCTCAGGCAGCGGAACAATGTGGGGAATGGCAATGGTTGCCACCCCGGACGCCACTGCCGCCGCCACGCCCGGTTCCGAATCTTCCAGCGCCACACAGTGGTGGATGGCAAGGTCCGGGTCCTCTTCCTGAAGGAGGTCCACCGCTTTCAGGTAGGCCTCGGGGTGCGGCTTTCCCTGCGACACGGTATCCCCCGTGACCACCACCTCGAAGTACGGCCGCGGCAGGCTGGCCACCACCTCCCGGGCGAGCGGCCCTTCAGACATGGTGACAAGGGCGCACCTGACACCAGCCAGGTGAAGGTCTTCCAGGAGCTCCCGGGCACCCGGACGCCACGGCACACTCTTCCTGACGCTGGCCACCACTTCAGCGGTGAGGGTGTCGATGATCTGGCGGATCTCCAGATCGACGCCGGCCTGCTGGAGGAGGCCGGCAGAGAATGTCAGGGATTGTCCTACCAGCTGCATGGCCTGTTCTTGGGACCAGGTGCCCCCATGGGCCTCCACCAGGGCGTGCTCAGCCGCTATCCAGTAGGGCTCCGTATCCACGATAGTGCCATCCATGTCCCAGAGGACGGCTTTGAGCGGGGTACTGGAGGCTGGCAGTCGCATGCCCCCAGTCTACGGGGACAGTCTGGACGGGGGTTGTGGCTACGCCGTCGGCGAATACGGCGGGTTTGCTGCCGTCCGGCGGGATTAAGCCGCACTTTTCGGCGCTTCATTCAATGCAACACCCCGCTCCTTGGACGTAGGGTGAAGAAATGAATAGCTTCGAGGGAGACACCACCGAACCGGGTGCCGGACCTGCCCGTGAGCGGTTCCTGCAGCCGGTGGCTGAGGGGCAGCGAGTCACAGTGATGCTGGCCGCCTTTGAAGGCTGGAACGACGCCGGGGAGGCAGCAAGCGACTCACTTCGGTACCTTAACAAGCTGTGGGGCGGCAAGAAGGTTGCCTCCATAGACGCCGACGAGTACTACGATTTCCAGTTCACCCGCCCCACAGTGCGGAGGAACGCGGCAGGTGAGCGCAAGATCAAGTGGCCCTCCACCAGGATCTACAAGGCCAGCGCCCCGGGTTCAAACGTGGACGTCATTTTTGTCCAGGGAACCGAGCCGTCCTATAAATGGCGCGCGTACACTGCCGAACTCCTGGTGCATGCAGAAGCACTCAACGTGGACTACGTGGTGCTGGTGGGGGCCCTGCTGGCAGATGTTCCGCACAGCAGGCCCATTCCGGTGAGCACGTCCTCCGACGATGCGCCGCTGCGGGAACGCATGAACCTGGAAGCTTCTCAGTACGAAGGCCCGGTGGGAATTGTCGGAGTACTTTCTGAGGTCTCGCTCCTGGCAGGCATCCCCACGGTCTCACTCTGGGCCGCGGTTCCGCACTACGTGGCCCAGGCGCCGTCGCCCAAAGCGCAACTTGCCCTCCTGCACCGGATAGAGGAGCTGCTCCAGGTTCCGCTGGACACCCACGAGCTGGCTGAGGAAGCCGACGCGTGGGAGCGGGGCGTGGACGAATTGGCCACTGAGGATCCCGAGATCGCCGCCTACGTCCGCCAGCTTGAAGAGGCAAAGGACACGGCAGACCTTCCGGAAGCGACAGGCGAGTCCATTGCCCGCGAGTTTGAGCGTTACCTCAAGCGTCGCGGGCAGGACAGGCCGTAAGGCCCCGCCGCTGTGGCTGCCCGGTAAGGTTGGCCGCTGGAGCGGCCCCGGCAGGCGGCTTCGTCAGATGCGGATGCCAAGAAGGGCATCGACGGCGTCACGCACCAGTACCTGGTCCTCGCCGCTCGCGGGGCCAGCTGTCGAGTTGGCCTTGCCTGCCCAGCAAGAAACAGCCGCGACAGCCGCGGGAGCGTCAAGATCTCCAGCCAGCGCGGCGCGCATTTCCGCGATGAGGGCAGGGGCCGAACCGGCGGGAGCCTGGCTGAGTGCCTTGCGCCATTCGGCAAGGGCCGCTTTGGCAGCCTCAAATCCCTCGTCGGTCCAGGACCAGTCCGAACGGTAGTGGTGGGCCAGGATGGCGAGGCGGATGGCTGCCGGGTCCTCCCCTGCTGCGCGCAGCTTCGAAACCAGCACCAGGTTGCCCTTGGATTTGCTCATCTTTTCGCCGTCCAGTCCCACCATTCCGGCGTGGGCGTAGTGCCTGGCCAGCGGAACCCCGGCCAGTGAGAAGGCGTGGCCGGCACCCATCTCGTGGTGCGGGAAGATCAGGTCCGAACCGCCACCCTGCACGGTGAACGGCGCGGGCAGGTACTTCTGGGCAATGACGGTACACTCAATGTGCCAGCCCGGCCTGCCGGGTCCCAGGCTTTCGCCGGGCCAGCTCGGTTCGCCTTCGCGCTCCACCCGCCACAGCAGCGGGTCCAGCGCCTGGCGCTTCCCGGACCTCCCCGGATCACCACCGCGTTCAGCGAAGAGCTCCAGCATCTCGCTCTCCGAAAGGCCGGAAATCGATCCCAGGGACCACGCATCCGGCGAGGAGGATTGCTTGCCCGCCGCTTCGACGTCGTAATAAACGTCGCCGTCCGGCTCGCCGTTGATGCCCTGCACCTTGTACGCCAGCCCCAGGCTGACGAGCCGTTCCACCTCAGGCACGATCAGGGAGATGGATTCGACGGCGCCGATGTAGTGGTCAGGGGCGAGGACGTTCAGCGCTTCCATGTCCGTTTGGAAAAGCTCGATCTGGCTCGCCGCCAGGTCCCGCCAGTCAACCCCGGTGGCCGTGGCGCGTTCCAGCAGAGGATCATCAACATCGGTGACGTTCTGCACATAGGACACGTCATGGCCGCCGTCCCGCCAAACCCGGTTGAGGAGGTCGAACGCCACGTAGCTGGCGGCATGGCCCATATGCGTGGCGTCGTACGGTGTGATGCCGCAGACGTACATGGAAGGCTGGCCGTCTGTTTCCAGGGCAACCTCCCGGCCCACAGCGGTATCGAACAACCGGACGGCCGGCATGCTGCCGGGCACGTCGGGAACAGGGCGGGAGATCCAGGATTTCACAGGTCAAGCCTAGTGCTAGGCACTGATGACATTGAAACCGAGAAGAAGGTACAGGGCCAGGCCCAGCAAGATCCGGTACCAGACAAACAGGCGGTAGCTGCGGGTGGAGACAAACTTCAGGAACCAGCCGATGATGATGTAGCCCACCACCAGGGCGATCCCGGTGGCCAGCGCTGTTTCCGGCAAGCCATAGGGGCCGCTGATGCCTTCCCTGGACACAGTTTTGTAGAGCTGGAAGAGCCCGCTGCCGAATACCGCGGGTATGGCAAGCAGGAAGGAGTACCGTGCGGCGGCTTCGCGGGTGTAGCCCATCAGGAGGCCTGCAGTGATGGTGCCGCCGGACCTGGAAACGCCCGGGATGAGCGCCATGGCCTGAGCGAAGCCGTAGAGGATGCCGTGTTTGTACGTCAGCTTGCTGAGGTCCCGTTCCTGCTTGCCTACTGCGTCCGCGACGGCAAGGAACAGGCCGAACACGATCAGCATGGTGGCGACGATCCACATGCTGCGGAGCACTGATTCGATCTGGTCCTGGAACAGCAAACCCAGGACCACGATGGGCAGGCTGCCAAGGATCACGAGCCAACCCATCCTGGCATCTGGATCTTGCCTGGAAACTTTCCCGGCCAGGGAACCGGCCCAAGCCTTAACAATCCGGACAATATCCCGCCAGAAGTAGATGACTACTGCTGTTTCAGTGCCCAGCTGGGTGATGGCAGTGAAGGCTGCGCCAGGGTCCGCGGCGTTGGGCAGAAACTGCCCCACGATCCGCAGATGGGCGCTTGATGAAATCGGTAGAAATTCGGTCAGTCCCTGCACAAGGCCCAGCAGGGCCGCCTCAAACCAGTTCACGCTAAGACCCTACGGCATGGGCAGTGCCGGTTCTGCCCGTAAGCTTGCTGCTATGCAGCAGCGTTACGTCGGCAACAGTGGATTGCGAGTTTCCGCCCTGTCCCTTGGCACCATGTCCTGGGCCGGCGACACCGACGAACAGGACGCCTCGGAGCTGCTGCGAACCTTCCTGAATGCAGGCGGCCGGCACGTCGATACTGCTGCGTCCTATGCCGGCGGACGGTCGGAGGCAATGATCGGGTCCATGCTGGGCGATGTGGTTGCCCGCACGGAGATTTCCATTTCCACCAAAGCCGGATTGACCACGCCCGATGGCCGGCGCGGCGTGGACACGTCACGGAACGCAATGCTCACCGGTCTGGAGGCCAGCCTGGCAAGGCTGGGTACGGACTACGTTGACATTTGGTTTGCCCAGGCCTGGGACGGCAACGTTCCACTGGAGGAAACCTTGTCTGCGTTGGAGTACGCCGTCAGGACCGGCAGGGCGAGGTACGCCGGCGTGTCGAATTTCAACGGCTGGCAGGCGGCAAAAGCTGCGGCCGTCGCAGGGTTTCCCCTTGTGGCTGCCCAGGCCGAGTACTCGTTCCTGCAGCGCTGGCCCGAAGCAGAGCTGATCCCGGCCATCGAGGACGCAGGGCTGGGTTTGATGGCGTGGGCACCGTTGGGCCGTGGCGTGCTGACCGGTAAGTACCGTGGGAGTATTCCTGTCGGTTCCCGTGGAGCATCTGCCGGCGAAGCGGGTTACGTCGAGCCGTACCTTGACGGAAGAGCTTCCAGGACGGTTGAGGCTGTGTGCATGGCGGCAAAAGGACTGGGCCGGACCCCGCAGGATGTATCGCTGAGCTGGCTGCTGTCCCAGCACGGTGTGGCCACGGCGATTGTAGGCCCGCGCACGCCGGCGCAGCTGAAGGAAATTCTGGATGCCCAGCTGACGCCGCTGCCCCCGGAGATCGCTTGTGCCCTTGAGGACGCTTCAGCCCCTTACTAGGGGTTGGCCCGCGGCTCCGCGCCTGAGGCCCGCCGGGTCCGCGCGTTCAGTCAGACGTTGCGGTCCTCGACAATTTCGAGATCCTCGTCATCAACTTCGGCTTCCTCTTCTTCGTCGTCCTCGTCATCAAAGACCTGGAGCGGCGTGACCTCGTTGTAGGCCTCATAAAGTGCGTCCTCGTAGACTTCGAAAGCATCGGCGACTGCGAAAAACGCCGCCTCCACGGTGGGGTCCCCATCTCCGCGGCGGTTCGAAGCTGCTATAAGGTGTTCTTCCAAAGCGGTTGTCAAGGACTGAAGCGCGACACGCGGATCGATGCTCATGCCTTCACGTTAGCCGGAAAAGGACGAAAATGGAGAGCAAATGAAGGAACAATTTCTCACCAGCTCGGTCCAGCGGGAACGGGATTATGCCAGGCAGTACGAGTACCTTGTACTGACGGTCAGCCCTGTCGATTCACTGCACGAGGCCAGGCGGCGGCTGGTGGAACACTCCGAATACGGAAAGTGGGAGCTGCAGCGCAGCAAGCTGTACGTCGGCGGCGGCCGGCGGTTCTGGCTCCGCCGGCGTGTCATCCAGGTCCAGCGGACCGTCTAGGAAGTCAAGGCTCCCGCGGACCGTCCCCAACGGGATCCGGCCTGACACCTCTACTCCTCCAGCGGCCCAAGCCAGGCTGTGGCCACCGTGTTGTGGGCCGATTCGTCGTCCGAGGGATGGAACATGCCGGCGAGGACGTCCCGGTAAAGCCGTTCCAGTTCAGAGCCACTGAAATAGCTTGATCCGCCGCTAACGCGGATTGCGAGGTCAACAACGCGGCGGGCCGTTCCTGTTGCATTGACCTTCAGGCCCACGAGCTTCGGAAACCACTGCGGGCCATGGTCGGCGAGGGCATCGACGTCCGCAGTTACCGAGGAAAGCTGCGGATACAGGTTGTCCATAGCCATTGCGGCTTCCGCCACCTTCCAGCGGATGTCCGGGTCCTGGGCGTAGCTCCGCCCGCCGTTTTTGAAGGACGTCCGGCGCTTCACAGTTTCGACTCCTACTGCCAGCGCCCGCTCCCCCAGCCCGGTGTAGACGGCGGCCAGCAACGTCTCGAAGCACGCGAAGATAGCGAAGATCAGAGGATCGCGGTTTGGCCCCACAGGAAGCTTGCGGAAGATGCGGTCGCCGGGCACGTGGACGCCCTCCAGCACTGTCGTACTGGACTGGCTGGCCCGCATACCCAGGGTGTCCCAGTCGTCCAGGACGCGGTAGCCGGATGTTTCCCTGGAAATGAAGCCATGCACAAGTTCCCCGTCACCGCCTCTGGCCAACGGGTCTTTGCCGAAGATTCCCAGCCTGGTCCACGCGGGCGACAGGCTGGTGAAGATCTTCGTTCCCGTGAAGGTGTAGCCGCCGCCGGGCTGCGGCTCTGCCACCGTGCGGGAATCAAACAGGACCGAATCGTTCCCTGCTTCGGAGTTACCGAACGCGAAGACTTCGCCCTGGGCGGCTTCCTTGAGGACAAAGTCGAGGGAATCATCGCCACGTGCCTGAAGGACATGCGCGACGCCGGTCCACACCAGGTGCATGTTGACCGCCAACGCGGTAGCAGGCGCAGCCGTTGCCAGCCTCCGCTGGCACTGCGCCGCCGCTTCGAGCCCAAGTCCCTTGCCGCCGTCGGCCGCGGGGACGAAAAGCTTCAGGTACCCTGCGTCGGTGAGTTCCTGCAGGTCCTCGTGGAAGAACGCATTGTCCCTGTCGTATCCTGCGGCGCGGTCACGGATCCGTTCCAGAAGGGCGTCCGGCAATACGTCTTCCGGGGTCATGGTCCGGCCTCTCAGTAGTTGGTGAGCAGGGTATTGAGCACCCTGGCGCCGAATTTGAGGGAATCGGCTGGAACGCGCTCGTCCACGCCGTGGAACATGCCGGTGAAGTCCAGATCATCCGGCAGCATCAGCGGCGCGAAACCGTAACCGATAATGCCGAGCCTGCTGAGGGACTTGTTGTCCGTGCCGCCGGAGAGCGTGTAGGGCAGCACCTTCGCGCCTGGGTCCTCGGAGTGCAGGGCGTCGATCATGGAGTCCACCAGGTTTCCGGCAAAGGGCACCTCGAGGGACACGTCGTTGTGGACATAACTGACGTCCACCCCGGTTCCGGCCAGCTCCTTCACCTTTTCCAGGACGTGTTCCTCCTGCCCGGGCAGCGTACGGCAGTCAATGAGGGCCTCTGCGGATTCGGGGATGACGTTGTGCTTGTAGCCGCCCTTGACGAGCGTGGGATTGGTGGTGTTCTGCAGGGTTGCACCGACAAACCGGGCCACGGTTCCCAGCTGGTTCAGCAGGAGGTCGGGATTATCGGCGTCGAACTCCACCCCCGTGAGTTCGGTCACGCCGTCCAGGAACTGCCGGGTGGTGGGTGTCAGCTCAATCGGCCAGTTGTATTCGCCGATGCGGGTCACAGCAGCTGCGAGGCGGGTAACCGCGTTGTCGGTGTTAATCTGGGAACCGTGGCCGGCCCTGCCGTGGGCTACCAGGCGCAGCCAGGAGATGCCCTTCTCCGCGGTCTGGAGCAGATAGGTGCGCTGCCCGCCGATGGTTGCCGAAAATCCGCCCACCTCCGAGATGGCTTCGGTTGCCCCGTCGAAGAGCTCCGGCCGCTTGTCCACGGCGTAACGGGCACCGTATACGCCCCCGGCTTCCTCGTCAGCGAAAAAGGCAAAGACAATATCCCGCTTGGGCTTCCTGCCCGTGCGGGCAAAGCCCCGCAGGACGGCGAGGATCATGGCGTCCATGTCTTTCATGTCGACGGCGCCGCGGCCCCAGATGAGGCCATCCTTCAGTTCTGCTCCGAACGGGTCCACCGACCACTGGTCGCGGAGGGCGGGAACCACGTCAAGGTGGCCGTGCACCACGAGTGCGCTGGCGGAAGGGTCCTCGCCGGCCAGCCGGGTGACCACATTTGCCCGGCCCGGAGCGGACTCGAAGATCTCGGCCTCCATGCCCACTTCCTCGATGAGTCCGGCAGCGTATTCTGCCGCGGCCCGCTCCCCCGGCCCGGAACCGTCGCCGAAGTTGGAAGTATCGATGCGGATGAGTTCCTGGCAGATACGGACGACTTCATCCTCGGGCAGGACATCAGGCATTGAGGGCTCCTCACTGGAACAAGCAGTTTGCAGGGCTGAATAGCTGCCCTCAGCCTACCCACTTGGCCCGATTCGTTGTTCCCGGAAAGTTCGTGTTAGAGTTTTTCTCGCTGCTTCGGAGAAACGCGAAACGCTGAAAGGCGGAACGGTTCCCGAAATACCACCTGCGCGGGTGGCGGAATGGCAGACGCGCTAGCTTGAGGTGCTAGTCCTCGAAAGGGGGTGGGGGTTCAAGTCCCCCTCCGCGCACAAACGGAAGCCCCGGGAAATCACTGATTTTCCGGGGCTTCTTTGTGTCCCCACTAAGATTGACGTCTCCAAGGCTTTGGGCTGATGATTGAGGCCTAGGTTCAAGGCACAGTTACCCACTCATCTGTGAAATCGGAGAAGGGCGGTTCAGCGGGGCAGTTAATGGACGTGGCAGTTATCGTGCCTGTCTCTGTCTCGTACCGGACGCAGGCACTAACGGTACGTTGCTTGCCCCGCCAACCGCCGCTGGTCGTCAGATGCTTCCGGTAGTAGTGCTCCGTGTAGAAGTCGCCGTCGGAGTCCCAGCCGTGGGCGTAGTTACCGAAGATCGGTCTTTCAAGTAGCGAAGCGACCAAGCCCGTGTCGGCCGTATCCGTAGCCGCTGTGAACTTGGTGAACCAGCCCTTGCCCTCAACGGCCTGTTCCCGGATAGCACTACGGCCCATTTCCTCGATGCTCGGCGCGGCACATGCGGACACGGACAGCAACAGAGTGCCCGCTGCGGCGAGCTTCACGACACGTACCATTCTTCCCCCAACGAAGAGTGGGGCCCAGCCTACCTGTCATTGTTATGAGGGAGCCTGCGAGGTAGTTCAGTCCCTCTTGGTGGGCAACGTCATTTTCTCGTCCTACCGGAACGTGCCTTTCCCACCTGAAGCTGGGTCCCTCCCGGCTCTGGGGTTTCTTGACCTACATCTTCAAGTACCGGCAGAGCGTCGCCCTGGACCAGAACGGTCTTAGAAGTCAGAGGCCAGTAGAGTCGGTTCATGACATGGCGGTTGCCACATGAGTCTTAGCTACCCTCCGTGGACGTTGGCCGCGGTTTGCGTCATGGTCCCCGGACTGACACTGCTGGTGTTCAACCTGGCCGACCCTATAGTCCAGCTGCTGCCTTGGTACGCGGCTATTTACCTGTTGGTCGGGGCATGCATTTTCGGGCTCACGAGAAAGGCTCCCTCACTTCGGCAGGCCGTGGCGTTCCTGCTTCCCGGCACCCTGCTCGTGCCGCTGGCGCTGACGAACGTCGACTTCTGGGCTGGGGGCTGGCTGCTCGGACTCCCGGCTTGGGGGCTGCTGTTGACCCGGTGGACTCGGGAGAGCCCGCTCTCGGCAGTTCAGGTGCTTAAGTTCCTGGGGCTGCTGTTGCTGGGTATGACGATCTACACGCTGAACATCATGTACCCCTTCCCCAGCTTTGGCCTGTTCCTGCTACCCCTCATTCCCCTCATCAGACTGGCCACCGCGGAGTACCGGGCCAGGCCGCTGCAGGTCGGCGTTGAAATTCTCCTGGCTACCGCTGCAGTCGCATTCGCTATTCCCGCCCCGGAGGGTTCGTGGTCCTCGCCGTGGGTATACGCCGGAGGGGCTGCGACGGCAGGTCTCATGATCGCCTACTGGGCCTGGCGCCTCCCCCGGGGACCCCGGCATATGCAACTCAATAATGGTGCAGTCGTCTAGGTTCACCGATGCAGTTAAACACCCACACATTGGCGGCGAGTCCGCTACGAATACCCCACGGACTTGCGCACCCGATCCTAAGCCGGCTTCGTATTGGTCCAGCCCCTGCGAATGGCTATGAACGGGATGTAAGGCCGCGCTCAGCGAACGGGGCGCGCCATTCCGATGCCCGGTCGCCGGTCGCCGGATGAAGTGGCTGCTCGTAGTGGCTCACCCAAAACTTCGCCCGGAGGATGCGGAGTTTCAGCCGGGCCTTTTAGCGGCACGGTCCTAAGCTGTCGCCATGCACCCCTTAGTGGCGGTCGGCTTGGTGTTTTTTACCGCACTTGCCTGGATGGGCACAATACTCACCATGCTCGTGTTCCTTTCGAAAGCCCGACGGCGACCGCCGGCTGTAATCCGGAACGTGGAGATCCAAAGCTTCAAAAATAAAAGTGCCGCCTAGACACTGGTTGATGCCACCTGACGCAGGTCAGCCAAGGGCCACTGGTACTGTGTAGCCCGCCGCCGCGGACACACTCGCCGGCTCGCGTAGCCTAGGTCCAACGACTATTGGCGGTAGCAGTGAATTTAAGTCCGGCCTTTGGTGTTCTCGGTGCTCTATAAGCGGTCTTCACGATCATCATGGCCGTCCTGGCGGTGTACGCCCTCGTCCGGGCCATTGTGTTCCTGCGGCTGCGGATTGCCGAGCTGAAGAGGTCCGTCCCCGGGTACGGACAGTTCCATGGAGCGACGCGCAGACTTTAGCGTGAAGGCATGAGTTTCGCGAGTGCCGCGGCCGCTGGGCGCGAGGCGCGGTGCCTATTTGCTCGTAGGTTTTCAGTAAAACGGACAGTGCGCTTGTTCAACCGCAAATGCGGCCGCGCCCCTTCTATGCACGAGCACGATTTGGCGTGGTTGAGCCAGTGGAGTCTTGGCATCTTGGGTGAGACAAAACGGTAAGAAGAAGTGCGAAAATTTAGCGGTTTTCCCTTAGGACGACGCGCTGGGACCGGGGTTCAAGTCCCCCTCCGCGCACAGAAAGAAGCCCCGGAACATCACTGGTTCTCCGGGGCTTCTTTGTGTCTCCGTAACTGGGTGCCGGGGCCCCAGACGACTCAGCCGCTGATGAGCTCCTTGACCGGCCCTTCGTGCACCGCAAGATAGACCGCGTCCCGAATCTGGTTAGCCTGGACGTCTGTCATCGTCCCGCTGAGGCTGCGCAGGACAAGCCTTACCAATGCGTTGGCCTGCCCATCGCCGATCTGCAGCCGGTCCTGGACTCGCTTGGGGAGCTCCTGGCACTGGGTCAGGGCCAACAGGTCTACCGATTCCAGGTTTTCGGCCTGATCACCAAGTGCTGTCCGCACCTGATCACCGAGCAACTCGGCGTCGGTGTCCGCCGGAACAACAACGGAAATATCCCTACGGATAGCGGGCATCCGCGACACCGGCCTCCATCGGGACAGGTCCAACATCTGCTGTTGAATCCGCTCGTCCTCCGCCCTCAGCAGCCTGATGTCCGGGATGCCTTTGCGAAGCATCAGGGCCCGGTCCAGGCCCATGCCCAGGGCCAGCCCCGCCCACCGCGCAGGATCCAAACCGGCTTCCGAAAGGAGGTGCGGTGCCATCAGCCCGCACTCGGCGAGCTCGAGCCAATGGCCGTCCAACAGGACGTCTACCTGCAGCCCACGTGTGGTGTACGGGTGGACAGCCGGCGAGGCGCGCCAATGTGCTCCCGGAAGTACCGCCTGGACCAAGGACGCGATCATGTCCTGCAGGTCGCGCGGGGTCAGTCGTTTGCCCGATTTCACGCGCCACAGGTCAACCTGATGAGGCGTTCCCACATGGGTGTGGTCAATGGCATCGCGACGGTAAACCAGTCCCGGTATGACCCAGAGTTCGTCCAATTGCGCGTCGGGATCCAGCGACCGCAGGAGTGACGGTATGGAAGCGGAAGTGTGGCTTCGGAGCATAACGGTGGGGCTGACGTAACGGGAGTACCGCTGGTCCCGGGTGACATCCAGGGGGCTGAACCCCAACAGATCGTAGTTGTGTGCCACGCTCACCAGAGGGCTGTGGCGAACCACACGCTCGGGCACTTTCCAGCGAGAGGAGAGCGCTGCGGTCACTCCTTGAAGGAGGTCCTGCATCGCGTGAGGTTGATGAGCGGAGTTAGTGAGATCCCGGATAGTCAGGGCTTGATGAAGTTCAGCGGGAGTGAGATAAGTGGGCACTGTTGGTCCTTGGGTTTTGGCTGGAAAGGGTTTCTTCTCCCCCGACCGTGCCAGCGCCAGGACCTAGGCGCGCGCCTGTAAGCCCTCGCGACCGGTGAACGGCCGGGGGCACAGAAATTGACGCGCACAAAGCATGGGGCGACTATACCGCAAGGAGACGGACCCGCCCATGGGTAGCGGACGGGCACGCAAGGGTGGAACATGACCCGTATGGACGTTGCGGCAGATGAGGTACAGAGTACTGGCCACGTGGTCCTTCTGGGCGATTCCATATTCGACAACGCCGCCTATGTGGACGGCGGCCCCGACGTCGTCAGCCAACTGCGGCAGGAACTCCCGGGCTGGAAGTGTTCACTCCTGGCCATCGACGGGGACGTGATCACCGGCGTCGCCCGCCAGCTCCGCGGCCTCCCTATGGATGCCACCCATCTGGTGGTGAGCGTTGGCGGAAACGACGCCCTGGGTTACGCACCGTTGTTGCAGGAGCGGCCGGGCTCAGTTGCCGAGGCCCTGCTTTTGCTTGGGGCGGGAAGGGACAGGTTCGACGCCGACTACCGGACCATGCTGCCTGCCGTCCTGGCGCAGGGACTGCCCACTGCCGTGTGCACCATTTACGACACTCTCCCATCGGAGCCGAACCAAAAAATCATCAAAGCAGCGCTCGCCCTCTTCAACGACTCCATCACCAGGGCCGCCTTTGCCAGCGGAACAGCACTGATCGACCTTCGGCTCATCTGCAGCGAAGACGGGGACTACGCGAACCCCATCGAGCCCTCAACCCAGGGCGGACGAAAAATTGCGCGGGCCATTACTGCCCTCGTCCGGGGCGGGCAGCCTTACCCGCGCTCGGTTGTTGTTGGCGGGGCGGCGCCGAAAGATTTTGCCGCCCCGCCAATCCAGCCAAAAGGCTGAGCCTGCGCCCCCGTCAGTGCGGGCGTAGGCTGCGGATCCGCGGATGCTTGATCCGCTTTGGCGGCCGGGAGTCAGCTGTGGCTGGCCGGTACTGGACCCGCCGCCTGCCCGCACGGGTGGCTTTCCGCTCCTGCCGCCGGGCCTTTCTTTCCGGCCGGTCAATGCCGGACAAAACAGCAAGGGATCCTGCGATCCAGAGGAACGCCATCGTCAACACCAAGGTAATTTCCATCTCAGCGCCCATGGCTAATCTTAGAACTTTCGAACCCCGGGAAGAGCCCCCATTTCCCGCGGCCTCCTTCTGATCTCCGGCCTACAACACCCCCAGCCCCCGCACCGCAGCCAGGACGTCCTGCACCGTGACTGCCAGTAGCGCCGGATCCGGCTGCTCCGCGAAGGTATCGCCCCGCCGCAGTTCAGCGCGGGTCAGGACAACGTGGGGACCTGGGGGCGGACCCCAGATCTCGGGGGGTGCAGGCCCGAACAACACCACCGACGGGGTGCCGTATGCAGAAGCCAGATGCGCGGCCCCTGTGTCCGCCGAAACCAGCAGACGGGCCGCGGCGATGGTCGCAGCGAACTCCGCGAGGCCGAGCCTGCCTGCCAGAACTGTGTCCTCTGCAAGCCCCGACCGGCGGCACACATCCAGGGCCCGGTCCCTTTCGCTGCTGCCACCGGTGAAGACGACGTTGTGCCCGGCCTGGTCAAGGGCCGAGGCAACTGCTGCAAACCGCTCTGCCGGCCAAAGGCGGCTGCCGTAGGCGGCCCCGACGTGCAACACGGTTGCACCAGGAACGGGGCTGGGCACGTGCGGCGTGTTCAGCTGGATGTCCAAAGGATCAGCCTCGATCCCGTGCCATTCCAGGAGCTTCGTCCAGCGCTCCCTCTCATGCAGCTCGCCGTGCCACGGCGGCCCGTCCCGGTACTGGCTCCGGTGGCCTATGGTTTGCCGTGCCTGCAAAGCCTCGATCCGGCCCTGGCTTTCCGGTCCGCTGCCATGGAGGTTAACGGCAACATCCACGATGCCGGGCTCCATGGCCAGTGGTTCGTCCAGGCCGTGTGTGGGAAAAAGTTCATAACCACCAACGAGCCCAAGCGCCTCCGACAGCCAGCCCTGGGCCGCGTACCGCAGCCGGTGTTCCGGGAAGGTGCGCCGGAGAGCCTTCAAGGCCGGTACTGCGACGAGCAGGTCCCCCAACTTGAGGGCCCTAAGTACCAGGAGCTCGGGTTTTCCGTCGTAGGCGTCCACGGCGTTCCGTGCCGCAGCATTAGGAGCGCTCATGCCCGGTGCCCGGCCAGCTCGGTTGCCGCCAGACTGCGGACGTCCTCGTGCACATCCCGCACTTCAATGCCGGCCACCACCGAGTCGTCGTGGGGGCAGCGCGGAGCCGTCCAGCCAACCTGGGTAACGTCTATGCCGCAGGTGGGACAGACCGTCACCCAGGAAGCGTGGATCCGGTGCAGGCTCCGCCCCAACGCGCCGGCATTAATAACGTTGCCGGCCCAGAAGATTCCAACTGTGGGTACCCCCAGCGCCTGGGCGAGATGCCGCGGGCCGCTGTCATTTCCCACTACCACCGCTGCGCCGGCCAGCACCGCCACCAAACCCGCCATGTCCAGCTCGCCGGCCAGCGAGCGGACGTCGCACGACGCCGCCAGTTCGACGATGCGGTCGGCGATGTCCTTCTCGCTGCCGTCCCCCACTACCACCACCTGGAAGCCGTCACCGGCACAGGCTACGGCGAGCTCAGCGAACCGCTCAGCTGGCCAGCGGCGGCGCGGATCCGTGGCCCCGGGATGCATGACCACCAAAGGCTGGCTGTCGCCGTCGGCCGCTTGGAAAGGAGCCTGCAGCCCTTCGGCGGGCGCCAGGCGCGCCTCAAGATCAACAGGATAGGCACCGGCGAACCCGGCCACCTCAAGCGCCCGCAGGGGCTCGTGCTGGTAGTAGAGGTACGGTACTGTGCGTTCCAGGCTTGCCGCGTCAGGGGTGCGCGTACCCACTGTATGCCTGGCACCCAACCGAAGCAGGAATGGGTTGGAATACCGTCCGCCGCCATGGACCTGCACTGCGAGGTCAAACTGCCGGGCACGCATCTCCCCGAAGAACCGGTCCAGTTCCTCCTCGTCCTCATCCCCTGGCCGGACGCCTTCGGAAAAGGGCAGCACCTGAACTTCGTCTATTGGGCTCTTGGTGGCACTGATCAGGGCTTTGTGCGCCGGGGTGCCGAGAAGTGTGATGGAAGCCTCAGGATAGGCGGCTTTCAAGGCCGCAATGGCGGGAATGGCAAAAATCAGGTCACCGAGACCACCACCGCGCAGGACGGCTATCCTTGATACTGAGTTAAACTTATCGAGGACCGGACCAACGCCTGTGCCGGCCCGCCCGGCGCCTCCGAACTCTGCAGTCAACTGCTCCATATGTACCCCTTTGAATAGTGCGGAGACCGCAGCGTCCACCGCGGCCTCCCCTGCCTTGCAGCCACAGTAGGGTGATGAACCTTGAGGCCGCTTCCTTTAAACCTCTACCCAAACGGCAGTCAATATACTCCCGCTATTGGGGAATACCCGGATGATGCTGTACGTTTCATACGCGACAGACGAACCAAAGAAAAGAGAAGCACCTAAATTGGCAACCGATTACGATGAACTGCGTTCCGACGTCAAGGAATCGCAGGACAACTCTCTCGAGCAGCTCCAGTCAGCCAACGCTCCCGACGCGCGCAGCGTTGTCCTGGAGCTGGACGAAGCTGACGGCCTCGACGGCGCGGGCGTACCCGGCGGCGAGTTTGTCGCTGAGGAGCTCGTGGTGCAGGTCATCCCGCAGGCAGAGGACGAATTCACCTGCTACTCCTGCTTCCTGGTCCGCCACCGCTCGCAGATTGCGCGCCAGAAGGACGGCCACACCTACTGCACAGAGTGCGAAGGCTGATCAGGCAACCAGACGGTACGGCTGCTGCAGCCGCTCCCACAACTGAGCGAAAGGCACGCCCGCCAATTGGTGGACGTGCCTTTCGCTTTTAAGCGAGCTTCTGCCGCACCAGCTGGCTGACTTCCTTGCCGTCGAAGCGCCCTGCAACCTCAGCTGTCACAGGCTTCATGACTTCGCCCATCTGGCGGGCCGTCAGCTCGCGGCCCCCGGCGCGGAGCCCCTCGATGACCTCATCGACAATTGCCTCCACCTCCGCCAAAGTCAGCGGCTTGGGCAGGTAAGACTCGATCACTTCCGCTTCGGCAATTTCCGCCGCCGCACGGTCCGGCTGTCCGGCTTCTGCATAAATCCCGGCCGTGTCCCGCCGCTTCGCGGCTTCCTTCTGGAGCAGGGTTGTTACTTGCGCGTCATCGAGCTGGACGGGTGTCTTTCCCGATTTTTCACGGGTCTCAATCTCGCCCAGGACGTTCCTGACGGTGGTCAGTGCGGTCTTGTTGCGCTCCTTCATATGGATGACGACGTCGGCCTGCAGCCGTTCCTTTAGAGATGACACGTTTCCTCTGTTCCTATGTTTACTGTTGCCTTTGGACGGGGCGGGGGCGGCGCAGGGCGCCGCGGCAGCGTCTTCCCATCCCTAGTACCGTAGGGGCTTATGGCCGCACATGACCACCCGATTCCCGACACCAATCAATGAACCTTCCGGACAACCCCTGGAACACGATCCTTGCCGCCTTCAGCCACACGGATGTCCCGGCCATCTCCTTTGTTGAGCTGCTGGTGGCCCTCGCCATTGTTACCGCCTTGTCAGTGCCCCGCCGGTCATGGAAATACGTTGGCCTGCTGTCGACTGCCACCCATGAATTGGGCCATGCCTTCGCTGCCGTCACGAGCGGGCAGCGGTTATCCGGCATAAGGCTGCGTTTCGACCATTCAGGCGCCACCACTACGTACAGCCGGAGCAGGCTTGCCACCGTGTGGTCCTGCTTCTGGGGCTACCCCGTGCCTGCCGTTGTTGGCGCTGCGCTCGTTTGGTGCGGCTTCAACGGGTGGGGTCCGGCAGCTTTAGCGGCCAGCACCGTTGCCCTGGCTGCCACGTTGCTCTTCCTCCGCAACCCCGCGGGTTTCCTGATTACTGCCGCCGCCATTGCCGCCAACACGGCCCTCATTTTCCTGGTGCCGGACCGGTTCGTGGGTCACGTGACCGTCATTCTGGGCCTGGTGCTGCTGGTGGGTGCCGTCCGCGACCTTATCAAGCTCACCCACGTGCACCTGCGGCGGAGGGACCGGCTCGCCAGCTCGGACGCTTACCTGCTGTACCGCGCTACCGCCATCCCCTCTGGTGTCTGGATCGTCCTGTTCATGGTCTTCATTGTGGGGTCCTGGCTTGCCGCGTGGCAGCCGATCTCCGCAGTCCTGCCGGCGGGCGCATAGGGTGGATCCATGAGCCAGGAAACGGAAAGCACCCAGCAGGCAATAAACGGCAGTACCTCTGAGCACAGCACCCGTGGCGCCTACGTCACCGGCGGAGCGGAGTTCAACCGCGACACCAACTACATCGAGGATCGGATTACCTCAGACGGCAGGCCGGGCCTTAACGGCGAACCTGGCTGGCCCGCGGAGCCGGGGCGCTACCGCCTCATTGCTGCCAGGGCCTGCCCCTGGGCCAACCGGACAGTTATCGTCCGCCGCCTCCTGGGGCTCGAAGACGCCATTTCCCTCGGCCAGCCCGGCCCCACACACGACGCACGGTCTTGGACGTTTGACCTGGACCCCGACGGCGTTGACCCGGTCCTGCGGATCGAGCGCCTTCAGGAGGCGTACTTCAGGCGCTTCCCCGGCTACCCGCGCGGCATCACCGTCCCGGCGATTGTCGAGGTCGCTACAGGCGCCGTTGTCACCAACAACTTTCCGCAGATTACCCTGGACTTCTCGACCGAGTGGGCGAGATACCACCGCCCCGGCGCGCCCCAGCTGTACCCCGAGCATCTTCGCGAGGAAATCGACGCGGTCAACAAGCGGGTTTTCACTGAAGTCAACAACGGGGTTTACCGTTGCGGCTTCGCCGGCTCGCAGGAAGCCTACGACTCCGCCTACGCCCGGCTCTGGTCTGCCATGGACTGGCTGGAAGAACGGCTCTCCCGGCAGCGGTACCTGGTAGGCGACACCATTACAGAAGCCGACGTACGGCTGTTCACCACCCTGGCCCGCTTCGACGCCGTCTACCACGGCCACTTCAAGTGCAACAGGCAAAAACTGAGCGAGATGCCGGCACTATGGGGCTACGCACGCGACCTGTTCCAGACTCCCGGCTTCGGCGACACCACAGACTTCGTGCAGATCAAGCAGCACTACTACATCGTGCACGAGGACATCAATCCCACCGGTATTGTCCCGGCCGGCCCTGCCCTGAACGGATGGCTGGAGGACCACGGGCGGGAAGCCTTGGGCGGCCGTCCCTTCGGGGACGGGACTCCACCGGGGCCGGTAAAGCAAGGGGAAGAAGTTGCCCCCGGACACGGAGCGCACTCCTGACGGAAATCGCTTTCTGGCTAAACTTGCCGGATGCAGATATCCCAATGCCACATAACGCCCGGCTACGAAAACGTACTGGAGCTCTTCGAATCATTCCTGGACGCGGATCCTGAGTACAGTGCCCAACTCGCCGCCTACCACCAGGGGAAGCAGGTGGTGGCACTCACGGGTGGACCGGACATGGACGCGGACACGATAACCGGCGCCTACTCCTGCTCCAAGGGAGTGGCAGCGATGGTGATGGCACTACTCGTCCAGGACGGACTGCTTGACCTCGACGCTACGGTGGCCCACTACTGGCCCGAGTTTGCGGTCCATGGCAAGGACAGGTTGCTGGTGCGGGAAGCCTTGTCACACCAGGCCGGGCTTCCAGGTGTGGAGGGCGGGTTCGCGCTGGATGAGTTCACCACCCCCGGTGCTGCCGCCCGCCTGGCCGCCGCACGGCCGTCCTGGCAGCCGGGGCGGCAGTTCGGCTACCACGCCCTGACCATCGGGATCCTGATGGAGGAGCTGTGCCGCCGGACCGCCGGAGAACCGCTTCAGGGAATTTATGACCGGAGGATCCGGACCGCCCGGGACATCGACTTCTTCCTTGGCCTGCCCCAGGAGTTGGAGACCCGGTACAGGGACGTGCTCTACACCGGCGACCCGCAGGAGCCTTGGCTGGACCCCCTTAGCCTTGACGGCCTGAACAGCAACGCGGCTGTCAGCACCATCATGGAGCTCCCGAACATCCGCGCAGTGCGGGCCGCCGGCATGTCGGCGGCGGGCGGAGTGGGATCCGCCGATGGCCTGGCCAGGCTTTACGCCGCGGCCACCACCGGAATCGACGGCGGAGAGGCCTTCCTGCGCCCCGCAACAGTGGAGCTGATGTCCCAGGAGCAGGTGTGGGGCCTTGACCGGTCCTCCGGGCTGGACAACGCCTTTGCCGTGGTGTTCATGAAGCCCCACCCCTCCCGGAACTTCGGCAGCCACCGTGCCTTCGGCCACGAGGGCGCCAATGCGGCCCTGGGGTTCGCTGACCCCGCTTACGGGCTCGGGTTTGGCTACATTCCCCGGCGGGCTGAGGACGGACGAACGCCGGGCAAAGCCCACCAACTTGGCGCCGCCGTGCGCCGTTCAGTGGCAGCCTTGTCCTGAAAACGGCCACACCGGATGCCCCGGTCCCCGGCCTGACCAGCGGCTTTGTCCCCGCCCTGGCGGGCGCCCTAGGGTTAATTGAATGGCCAAATCTCAAGCACGTCCGGCAGTCCGGTGGGCCTGGGGCACCCAGTACCTGAAGCAGGCAGTGGAAGGACTGTCCGCTGCGTTCGCTGCACAGCGCCTGCAGTTGGCGGCGAAGGCCGCCCTGGCCGCGGGCCTGGCCTTCCTGATCGCCCCGCTGATGCCGGGGGCAGCAGCCAACTACCCCTACTACGCGCCGCTGGGAGCACTGGTGGCGATGTACCACAACGTCGCAGGCTCAGTGCGCCAGGGCTTCCAGGCCCTTGCCGGGCTCGCCGTCGGCATAGGCCTCGCTGTCATCCTCGTGACCATTGCGGATCCCTCACCCCTGACGGTGGCCTTGTTCATGGGGATAGGTGTGCTGCTGGGCGGGGTTCGGGGCATAGGTTCCGGCAGCGACTGGATTCCGACGGCGGCCCTGCTGGTCCTCCTTGTGGGAGGCAACAATGCAGACGAATTTTCTTTCGGATACCTAATGCAGATGGGCGTGGGCGTGGGTGTGGGCATCGCCGTGAACTTCCTGGTTTTTCCCCCGCTGCACCTGAAGGCGGCCGCGGCCAGCCTGGATGACTTACGCCTTGCCCTGGGCAAGCAGTTGACAGACATGGGTGCAGCGCTGAAGGAAGAGTGGCCGCCTGAACACGAGGAATGGTCGCGCCGCTCCGAGGAGCTCGCATCGGCCGCGCGCTCCGTCCGGCACCTCGTTCAAGAAGCTGACGCCAGCCGGCGCGCCAACCCCCGGCGCAGGCTCCACCCCCGTGATATCGACGACGACTACCGCAACCTTCGACAACTGGAGCGGGTGACGTTCCACGTCCAGGACATGACGGACGTGCTCTCGGACGTCATCTGGGAAAGCGACGTGCCCTACACCGTTCCGCTGCAGGACAGCGGACCGCTTGCCGACGCGATCACCGCAGCCGGCAATTTGCTTTCCTCAATCACCGGTGCGGACACAGCGGAGCAGGAGGTGCTTTTCGCCGCCGCCACGACGGCTGTAAACGCCGCCGCGGCAGCCACCGCCGCCCGGGAGCTGCAAGAGGGCGCCCTCCCCGCGTCCGAGTCGATCCTCCTCAGCCTTCACCGGATCCTGCGTGCCGTCCGTCCCGGCGGCGAGGCAACGCCGTCGTAGGAAAGGAAGACTAAAGGGCCTTGACCGAGCCGCTGAAATGCCTGCGGCCGGACCGCGGGTTCCACGCTGAAAAGTCGGAGCGCTCCCAGTTTCCCGCGGCGCCCTGCACCGTACTGATATCCAGCGCCACCCGGCAGGGAAGGAAGACCGGAGCCTCGAAGTCCACGTCCCAGGAGAAAGAATCACCACGGACAGCACCGACGTCGGCGAGCGCCCTGGCCGCAAGGTACATGCCGTGGGCGATGGAGCGCCGCATCCCAAGCGCCTTGGCTGACAGCACGCTGAGGTGGATGGGGTTGAAGTCCCCGGATACGGCCGCGTAGGCCCTTCCGGTGTCTACCCCCAACTGCCAGAGCCCCGTGGGGTCCGGGGCCGTGAACCCGGTGTGTGCCGGAGCCGCTGATGGTTTGTCGATGCCGGGGAGGAAAACCCCCTTGGCGAGGTAGGTTGACGTACCCTGCCAGGAAGTGTCTTCTTTGCCGGCCAGACGCACCTCGGTTACCACGTCCACTTGAGTCCCCGCACGGTGGCCGCGCAGGTTTTCGACGTGCGCAGTAATGTCCAGGGCGTCCGTGAACAGCACCGGCGCTCTGTGTTCCACGCTGTTTCGAAGGTGGATCATGCCCAGCAGCGGGAGCGGAAAGTCGTCCCGGTTCATGACGCTCATGGCGAGGGGGAACGCCAGGGCATGGATGAAGCCGGCGGGCAGGACATCACTGGCAGTTTCGCCGACCAGGTGCTGGTATGCAGTGAGGTTTTGAACGTTCACCGTGACCCTGCGGACCTCGTGGCCTTCCCCCGGGAGAACGGAGCCGTCATGCGTTCCAAGCAACCTGCGCCGGGCCGCCTGGGCTGCGGCATTTACGTACAGCTTCGACAGCGACGGCATCTCGCCCAGGATCACTGGTTGAGCGGGCATCATGCTCCCATCACATACTGCCCACAGACCCGCAGAACTTCACCGTTAATACCGCCGGCGGCGTCGCTGGCAAGGAAGGCGATGGTTTCGGCCACGTCGGTTGGTTGTCCGCCCTGCTGCAGCGAGTTGAGGCGGCGCCCCATCTCCCGCAGAACCAGCGGCACCCGGGCCGTCATCTCGGTTTCGATAAAGCCGGGCGCCACGGCATTGATGCTTCCCCCGTGGGCACTGATCAGCGGCGCGGTGGCACGGACCATGCCCATGACACCGCCCTTGGATGCCGCGTAGTTGGTCTGTCCCCGGTTTCCCGCAATGCCGCTGGTGGAGGCGACGGAGACGATTCGCGGAGAAGCGCGGAAGTGTTCGGACCCAAGGAGTGCCTCGTTAATCCGGAGCTGGGCCGCAATGTTGATGTCGATTACCAAGTTCCAGCGGGCTTCATCCATATTGGCCAGGAGCTTGTCCCGGGTAATGCCGGCGTTGTGGACCATGATGTCCAGCCGCCCGTGCCGCTGGACTGCGTGCCCAAGGATCCTTTTCCCGGCGTCGTTCCTGCTGATGTCCAGCTGGAGCGCAGTCCCCCGCACCTCGTTGGCTACCGCTGCCAACTGGTCGCCGGCTGCCGGGATGTCCACCAGGACCAGGGTGGCGCCGTCCCGGTGCAGGGTCCTGGCGATTGCCGCGCCGATGCCCCGGGCTGCTCCGGTGACGACGGCGACCCTGCCTTTCAATGGCTTTCCCACGTCCTGCGGAGGTTCTCCCGCGGCTGTCGAGACCGTGATGAACTGGCCGTCCACAAAGGCGGAACGGCCCGAAAGGAAGAAGCGGATTGCTGCCAGTGCGCCCGGGCTGGTGGTCTGCACGTCCGGTGCCAGCAGAATACCGTTGCCGGTGGCGCCGGCCCGCAGTTCCTTCGCCAGGGAACGCAGGAAGCCGTCCACGCCCTGCCGCGCTGCTGCCGCCGCCGGGGTGGTTGCGTCCGACGCCAGCCGGGACACGGTAATGACACGGCCTCCCGCAGCCAGGTCCCGGAGGGAAGCTGCAGCGGAGAGGACGGGCTTTCCCAGGTCTTCCGGCTGGGCCACGTCATCCAGTACCAGGATGATGGCTCCAAGCTTTTCCCGCGGAACGGCGTGGCGCCGGACATCCAGGTCCCAGGAGAGCAGTTCGGCGGCCAGGGTGTCAGCGCCTGCCGTGCTTCCCTGGACCAGGACGGGTCCCGTGATCAGCGGTTCCCCGGGCTCGTACCGGCGCAGGACTGCCGGCTGGGGAAGCCCGAGCTTTTTGGCTACATTCCTGCCCAGGCCCTGGTTTACCAGTTGTGCGTATGTATCCGTCATCCGTGCCCCCTACAGTGATTCCAGGATTGCAACAACGCCCAGGCCGCCGGCTGCGCAGATCGAGACGAGGCCGCGGGCGGGGCGCCCGTCAGTAAGCGCCTTTTCATGCAGTGTTTTGGCGAGCGAAGCAACAATTCGGCCGCCGGTCGCGGCGAAGGGGTGGCCTGCAGCAAGTGAGGACCCATTGATGTTCAGCTTTGACCGGTCCACCTTGCCGAAGGCACCTGGCAATCCGAGCCGGGTCCGGCCGAATTCCTCGTCCTCCCAGGCGGCCAGCATGCTGAGGACTGTGGCCGCGAAGGCCTCGTGGATTTCGATGAAGTCGATGTCGTCCAGAGTGAGGCCCTGGCGGGAGAGCAGCCTGGGCACGGCGAACACCGGTGCCATCAGGAGTCCGTCCTTGCCGTGCACGAAATCCACCGCAGCTGCTTCCCCATCCACCACGGCTGCGAGCTTGGGCAGGTCGCGGGCATCGGCCCATTCTTCGGAAGCCAGCAGCACGGTGGAGGCGCCGTCGGTCAGCGGGGTGGAGTTTCCAGCGGTCATGGTGGCGTCCGCGCCGAGGTTCTTGCCGAAGACGGGTTTGAGGGCTGCGAGCTTTTCCAGGGAGGTGTCAGGACGCAGGTTTCCGTCCCGGGTCAGGCCGCGGTAAGGGGTGAGCAGGTCATCAAAGAAGCCTGTCTCGTAGGCCGCCGCGAGGTTCCGGTGGCTGTTCAGGGCGATTTCATCCTGCGCCTCACGCGAGATCTTCCATTGGGCTGTGGTCAGCGCCTGGTGCTCCCCCATGGACAGTCCCGTCCTGGGCTCGGAGGTTCCCGGGGCAAGCGGCGCCAGGTCCTTGGGCCGCAGGCGGCTCAGGATCTGCAGCCGCTGCGGAAGGCTCTTGGCCCGGTTGAGGTCGAGGATCACTTCGCGCAGTCCCTCGCTGACCACTACAGGGGCGTCGGACGCTGAGTCCACCCCGCCTGCGATCGCTGAGTCAATCTGGCCCAGCTTGATCTTATTGGCCAGGCCTACCACCGTTTCAAGGCCCGTGGCGCAGGCCTGCTGGAGGTCGTAGGCCGGTGTCTCCGGGGAGAGGGCGGAACCGAGCACCGCCTCACGGGTGAGGTTAAAATCCCGTGAGTGCTTCAGGACCGCCCCGGCAGCCACTTCCCCGATGCGTTCGTCCTGCAGACCAAACCGTGCGATGAGCCCGTCCAGGGCGGCTGTAAGCATGTCCTGGTTGGACGACTTGGCGTAGGCGCCGCCCGACCGCGCGAACGGGATGCGGTTGCCTCCAACAATGACTGCGCGGCGATGAGCAGGGGCGGAGCTTGCGGCGGGAGTTCCGGCAGCGTCTTGTCCGGTGGTGGGCTGTCCGTCGATGGACATGGGTATCTCCTCGGGTCACGTTCGGTTACCGATACCCAGCGTACCTGATACGCTGGGTATCGTGAACACCCGGCAACGCCCCGCACCAGTCGCTGTGATCGCGCCCGAAGACGGGCGCTCGTCCCGCTGGCAGAGCCACCGGGAGGAGCGGCGCAGGGAGCTGATCAAGTCAGCCCGACGGGCAGTGCACGCCCTTGGCAGCGACGCTTCCATGGAGGACATTGCCGCCGCAGCAGGAACCTCGAAATCCGTCTTTTACCGCTATTTCGGGGACAAAGCCGGACTTCAGCAGGCTGTAGGCGAAGTTGTCCTCAGCCAGATGCAGCGTCGGATCCAGGAAGCCGCGCAGAGCGCCGTTACGCCACGCGAAGGTCTGCTTGCCATGGTGACTGCCTACCTGCAGATGGCCAGTACGAGCCCGAACGTCTACACCTTCGTCACACAGCATGCGGCTGCTGAACAGGACCCTTCCAGGGACTCGGCCGCCGGGTCCGCTGCCTTGGGGCACTTCTTTGACGCCGTGGCAGACATGATTGCCACTCCCATGCGCTCACACCTGGGCGATGGCAAGGAGGCCGTCATCGGCTACTGGCCCAAAGCGGCCATCGGGCTGGTGCGGAACGCGGGAGAACAATGGCTCAGTACCCCGGACTCCGCAACGAAACCCGGGCAGGAAGCGATGGCACGGCAGATAACGGCCTGGCTGTGCGTTGGGATTGCTCCTGAACTGCCCAAGTTGTCCGGCCCCGACGCCTGATCGCCATGATCCCCCGCAGCACCACCACCCCACCTGTCAGCACCAATAAAGGACATCGACATGACTGAACTAGTGGACCGTCCCGCCCGAAACCGGCAAAGTCCCGAAGCAACGGCCGCCCCGGGCACCGCCTCCGCCCAGCCCGCCGTCGACGTCGACGCGCTGGGTGAGCAACTGTTGGGCAAGTGGGCCGCCACCCGCCGCCAGGCCAGGAACCTGGCCGCGCAACCGGAACTGCACAAGATTGAAGGCCTGACCCACACGGAACACCGTGCCCGCGTGTTCGGGCAGCTGAAGTACCTCGTGGACAACAGGGCAGTGCACCGGGCGTTTCCCGAGTCGCTGGGCGGCTCCGATGACCACGGCGGGAACATCGCAGGCTTTGAGGAACTGGTGGTGGCGGACCCCTCGCTGCAGATCAAGGCCGGCGTCCAGTGGGGGCTTTTCGGTTCCGCGGTGATGCACCTCGGCACCGCCGAACACCACGCAAAGTGGCTTCCGGGCATCATGAACCTTCAGATTCCTGGCTGCTTTGCCATGACGGAAACCGGTCATGGCTCTGACGTGGCCAGCATCGCCACCACCGCGACCTACGACCCTTCCACCGATGAATTCGTCGTGCACACGCCCTTCCGGGCAGCCTGGAAGGACTACATCGGCAACGCGGCCACGGACGGCCTCGCCGCGGTGGTGTTCGCCCAGTTGGTCACCCGGGGCGTCAACCACGGGGTGCACGCCTTCTACGTGGATCTCCGTGACCCGGACACCAAGGACTTCCTGCCCAGCATCGGCGGCGAGGACGACGGCATCAAGGGCGGCCTCAACGGCATCGACAACGGCCGGCTTCACTTCACGCACCTCCGAATCCCGCGGACCAACCTGCTCAACCGCTACGGCGACGTGGACGCCGACGGACGGTACAGCTCCCCCATCGCCAGCCCGGGACGCCGCTTCTTCACCATGCTGGGCACCCTGGTGCAGGGCCGGGTGTCGCTGGACGGCGCTGCTGTTGCCGCATCCAAGGTCGCTCTGAAGGCGGCCATCCAATACGCCACCGAACGCCGGCAGTTCAACGCCTCCTCCCACACCGAAGAGGAAGTGCTCCTGGACTACCAGCGGCACCAGAAACGCCTGCTGACAAGGCTGGCCACCACGTACGCGGCCAGCTTCGCCCACGAGCAGCTGCTGGAAAAGTTCGACGACGTGTTCTCCGGGGCCCACGATACGGACGAAGACCGCCAGGACCTGGAGACCCTGGCTGCCGCACTGAAACCGCTCAGCACCTGGCATGCGCTGGGCACCCTGCAGGAGTGCCGCGAAGCATCCGGCGGCGCCGGGTTCCTAATCGAGAACCGGTTTGCATCACTGCGGGCCGACCTGGACGTCTACGCCACCTTCGAAGGCGACAACACGGTGTTGTTGCAGCTGGTCGCCAAGCGGCTCCTGGCTGATTACGCCAAGGAATTCCGGAGCGTGGACTTCGGGGTGCTGGCACGCTACGTTGTCGGCCAGGCGACCGGAGCGGCCATCCACCGCACCGGCCTGCGCCAGGTGGCCCAGTTCGTGGCCGACACCGGCTCCGTGCAAAAAGCGGCCATTGCCCTCCGCGACGAGGAGGGCCAGCGCGCGCTCCTCACCGACCGCGTGCAGACCATGGTGGCCGAGGCGGCTGCGGCTCTAAAGGGGGCGGGACGGCTGTCGCAGGAGAAGGGGGCAGCCCTGTTCAACAGGCACCAGAATGAACTCATCGACGCAGCCCAGGCGCATGCAGAATTGCTTCAGTGGGAGGCGTTCACGGATGCGCTGCGCGATGTTGCTGATCCCGGCACGAAGACCGTGCTGACCTGGCTGCGGGACCTGTTCGGGCTTTCGCTGATCGAAAAGAACCTGTCCTGGTACCTCATGAACGGCCGCCTTTCCATGCAGCGGGGCCGCACCGTGGGCGGGTACATCAACCGGTTGCTGGTAAGGCTCCGTCCCCATGCCGTGGACCTCGTGGACGCCTTCGGCTACGGCGAACAGCACGTCAGGGCAAGGATCGCCACCGGCGCCGAGAAAGAGCGGCAGGACGAGGCGCGCGCCTACTTCCGCAACCAGCGGGCCAGCGGCCAGGCACCCGTGGATGAGAAGGTGCTCCTCGCCCGCACCGTGGCGGGGAAGCGGAACTGACATCACCCGGGCGCAGGAAAACGACGACGGCGCCGCTCCCCTGGCGAGGGGGCGGCGCCGTCGTCGTTTGTGCTGGAAAGAGCTGCTAACTCTGTGCCGGCAGCACTGAGCGGTACACCTCAAGGGTTGTTTCGGTGATCGATTCCCAGGAGAAGTGCTGTTCCGCGCGCAGCCGGCCGGCCTGTCCCATGGCGCGGGCACGGTCGGGGTCGGAGACCACATCGGTGAGGGCGGCGGCGAATTCGGTGACGAACTTTTCCGGGTCAAGGGGCGTGCCGGTGCCGTCGGTGACCTGTTCCAGATCCACGAGGAGCCCCGTGCGGCCGTGGTCCACCACCTCGGGAATACCGCCGGTGGCGCTGGCCACCACAGCTGCGCCGCAGGCCATGGCTTCGAGGTTGACGATGCCGAGCGGTTCGTAGATGGAGGGGCAGGCGAAGGCGGTGGCGTGGCTGAGCACCTGGATGAGCTCATGGCGGGGCAGCATGCGTTCAATCAGGACAACGCCGGTCCGCTCCCGCTGAAGGTCCTCGATCAGGCGGGCCGTCTCCGCAGCCAGTTCCGGAGTGTCGGCAGCGCCCAGGCAGAGGACCAGCTGGACGTCGGCCGGAAGCTTGGCGGCGGCTCTCAGAAGGTAGGGAACGCCCTTCTGGCGCGTGTTTCTCCCCACAAAAACGACACTCGGCTTGTCCGGATCAATGCCCAGGGCGCGGACCGCGTCGGTGTTCTCATCGCGGTTCCAGAGCCCCACGTCGATGCCGTTGTGGACCACCCGCACCTTGGCCGGGTCCACGTCGGGGTAGCTGCGCAGGATGTCCTGCCGCATGCCTTCCGATACGGCGATGATGGCCGCAGCGGCCTCGTAAGCTGTCTTCTCCACCCAGGAGGACAAAGCGTAGCCCCCGCCAAGCTGCTCCGCCTTCCAGGGACGAAGCGGTTCGAGGCTGTGGGCGCTCAGAACGTGCGGAATCCCGTGGAGCAGGGACGCAAGGTGCCCTGCCATGTTGGCGTACCAGGTGTGTGAATGGACCAGGTCCGCGCCCTCGATGTCAGGGACGATCCGCAGGTCCACCCCAAGGGTCTGGACAGCGGCGTTGGCTGATCCCAGGTCCTCCGGGACCGCGTAGGAGGTCACTCCGGCACCGTGGTAGTCAGCGTCGCGGGGAGCCCCGAAAGCACGAACCTGCAGGTCAACGTGCTTACTAAGCACCCTGCTCAATTCGGCCACGTGGACCCCGGCGCCACCATAGATCTCCGGCGGGAACTCTTTAGTCACAATGTCTATTCGCACAAGCACCAAGGTAGTCCTTCACGCTTAACTGTTCTAGTGTGAAGGAGTCCGGGCATGCCGGACTGTCTTGGGGAGTTACGAAGGCGTACAGGAGCGACCAAATATGCCGTTGAACAAAAGAGTCCTGGCCATTGTCCTCGCAGGCGGCGAGGGAAACAGACTGATGCCACTGACGGCAGACCGTGCGAAGCCCGCGGTACCGTTCGCGGGAAGCTACCGCCTGATTGACTTCGCCCTGTCCAACCTGGTGAATTCCCGCTACCTTCAGATCGTCGTTCTCACCCAGTACAAGTCCCACAGCCTTGACCGCCACATCTCTGAGACCTGGCGCATGTCCACGCAGCTGGGCAACTACGTGGCCTCCGTTCCGGCCCAGCAGCGTGTGGGCAAGAGCTGGTTCCTCGGCAGCGCCAATGCCATCTACCAGTCCTTAAACCTTATCCACGATGCCAACCCGGACATCGTGGTGGTAGTAGGCGCTGACCACGTCTACCGGATGGATTTCGCCCAGATGGTGGCGCAGCACGTCAACAGCGGCGCCAAGGCGACTGTCGCCGCGGTACGGCAGCCGCTGCACATGGCCGACCAGTTCGGCGTGATCGAAGTGGACCAGAACGATCCCCAGAAGATCGCGGCCTTCGTGGAAAAGCCCGCCACCACCCCCGGACTGGCCGCAGACCCCTCCCAGTTCCTGGCCTCAATGGGCAACTATGTGTTCGACGCCGACGCACTCGTCGCAGCCCTGCACGTGGACGCCGAGCGGCTGGACACCAAGCACGACATGGGCGGAGACATCATCCCCTACTTCGTGAACCAGGGCGAAGCCGGTGTCTACGACTTCACCCTCAACGACATCCCCGGCTCAACCGAGCGGGACCGTACGTACTGGCGCGACGTCGGCACCATCGATTCGTTCTACGACGCCCACATGGACCTCATCTCCCCGCTGCCGGTCTTCAACCTGTACAACTCCGAATGGCCCATCTACACCCGGCAGAGCATTTCCCCGCCGGCCAAGTTCGTCCGCGGCCAGAACAACACTGTGGGCGCCGCCCTGGACTCGATTGTCTCCAATGGCGTGGTGATCTCCGGCGGCGTGGTGGAAGGCTCGGTCCTCTCCAACGATGTCTACGTGGCCACCAGCAGCCGGATCATCGATTCGGTCCTGATGGACAAGGTGCAGATCGGTGAGGGCGCCGTCATCAACCGGGCCATCATCGACAAAAACGTCAAGGTGCCGGCGGGAGCCGCAATCGGACTCGACCCGGACCTGGACCGCGCCCGCGGCTTCAAGGTCACCGACTCCGGAATCACCGTCCTGGCCAAGGGCCAGGAAGTTCCCGAGCCCGGAGACGAAGAGCGCAAGCTTGCTGCCGCCAACCTGCATCTTGTGCCGAACGCGATTAAGGCAGCAGCGGAGCAGTACCCGGATCTTCGGGAATCCGTGGACAAGGTCGCCAAGACGCACGCTGCCGCAGCAGCAGAAACAGCTTCCGGCGCCCGCATCTCCTGATCGCTTCGAAGAAGCGCTCCCCGCTTCTGCCAGGGACCGCTCCCCTGCTGCCCGCCCCGTTGACTGCGGGGCGGGCAGGGGGGCCGGAGGCTGTAAAATCGGTACAATGAGCTCCCCCGATTTGACGCCTGAGGAAATCCAGGCCTGCCTCAAGGTCCTCAACACGATCCACGCCTATGACGAGGAGCATCCGGACTACATCTCGGTGCGCCGAGCCACCGGCAAAATGTTCAAGGCCGTCAAGAGGCACCGCCGCGTCACCAAGCGGGACCTGATTTCCGAGGCTGACCGGGCCGTGATCGCCCAGACGGCAACCGCAGCCCCGGACCGGATCGACGACGAAACCCGTGGAAACAAGCTGGCCCCCTCGGCTACCGGCAAGGTGGCGGGTCACCTGATCCGCTCCCGCCCCTGCTACATCTGCAAGCAGCACTACACCCAGGTTGACGCCTTCTACCATCAGCTCTGCCCGGAGTGTGCCGCGTTCAACCACGGCAAGCGGGACGCCCGCACTGACCTGACCGGACGCCGCGCCCTGCTCACCGGCGGCCGGGCCAAGATCGGGATGTACATCGCGCTCCGGCTGCTCCGGGATGGCGCCCACACCACCATCACCACCCGGTTCCCCAAGGACGCGGCCCGCCGGTTCGCTGCCATGGAGGACAGCGGCGAGTGGCTTCACCGGCTCCGCATCGTGGGCATCGACCTGCGCGACCCCGCCCAGGTAATGGCCCTGACCGACTCGCTCAACGAGGCCGGCCCGCTGGACATTATCATCAACAACGCGGCCCAGACAGTGCGCCGGTCCGGTAACGCCTACAAGCCGCTGGTGGACGCGGAGGACGAACCGCTTCCCGCGGCCCTTGAGCAGGCCAACGGCGGCCCCGAGCTCGTGACCTTCGGCCATGCGCATGACAAGCACCCCCTGGCTCTGGCCAGCAGCGTCACGGAGCATCCGGTCCTCGCCGGTGACGCCATCACCTCACTGGCGCTCTCCACCGGTTCCGCTTCACTGGAGCGCATCGCCTCAGGAACGGCCATCGACGCCGGCGGGCTGGTTCCGGACCTTGCTACCATCAACAGCTGGACGCAGGTGGTCGATGAGGTGGACCCGCTCGAAATGCTCGAGGTCCAGCTCTGCAACGTCACCGCCCCGTTCCTGCTGGTCAGCAGGCTCCGGCCCGCGATGAAACGGTCCACCGCGAACCGGAAGTACATCGTCAACGTCTCCGCCATGGAGGGCCAGTTCTCGCGCGCCTACAAGGGCCCCGGGCACCCGCACACCAACATGGCCAAGGCGGCCCTGAACATGATGACCCGGACCAGCGCGCAGGAAATGCTGGACACGGACGGCATCCTGATGACCGCCGTCGACACCGGCTGGATCACTGACGAACGGCCCCACTTCACCAAAGTCCGGCTCATGGAGGAGGGCTTCCACGCACCCCTGGACCTAGTGGACGGGGCGGCGCGGGTCTACGACCCCATCGTGATGGGCGAGCACGGCGAGGACCAGTACGGGGTGTTCCTGAAGGACTACAAGCCGAGCCCATGGTAGGCGTATGCTCAGCGGCATGAGCCCTGAGACCCCTCCTGACGTACAGAACCTGGAACGCCACGAATGCTGGGCCATGCTGCGGACGGTGTCCGTGGCAGGCTCGCGGTCCTGGCTGACGGGCGTCCAGATATCTTCCCCATCAACTACACGGTGGACGGCGGTACCCTCGTCTTCAGGACCGGCGAAGGGACCAAGCTGGCCGGCGCGTCAGGGAGCGCCCCGGTGGCCCTGGAGGCGGACGGCGTGGACCCGGACACGGGGCTCGTGTGGAGCGTCGTGGCGAAGGGCACTGCGGACGTCGTCACTGCAACCGACGAGGTTTTGGGGACCACGGAGCTGTACCTCTTCCCCTGGCAGGCAGGCAAGAAGGACGCGTTCGTCCGCATCACCCCGGACAGTCTCACCGGCCGGCGGTTCAAGGTGACGGAACCGCTCACCTGGTGGACCCAGCTCAGCGGCGTTGGCAGGACGGTCCCTGAGTAAAGCCTCAGGCGTCCGCATCCGCGGACGCCTGAGGCGGAACGGTGCCGTCGAACGGCAGGCAGCATCAGGCCAGCTGGGTGATCTCCACACTCACGTTCAGCGCAGACCCGCCACCGCCGGACAGGATGCCTTTCAGCGGGGACACGTCCCGGTAGTCCCTCCCCCGGGCCACGGTGACATGGAAGTCGCCGGCAGGTTTATGGTTGGTCGGATCCCAGCTCCGCCAGTCGCCGTCCCAAAATTCCAGCCACGCATGGGACTGGCCGGCCACCGTTTCGCCGATGCCGGCACTGGACCGGGGGTGCAGGTATCCCGAAACGTACCGGGCAGGGATGCCGCAGCTCCGCAGCGCACCGATGGCGAGGTGCGCCAGGTCCTGGCACACACCCTGCCGTTGGTTCCAAGCCTCTTCAGCGTTGGTGGTGACGGCAGTGGAGCCGGACATATAGGTCATCTCACCGCGCATCCACTCGAAGACGGCCATGGCGGCGTCGTGCGGGTTTTTGTCCGCCACCACCCCGGGGACGATGCCCAGGACCTCGTCACCGGGACCGCTCAGCCTGGACTGCGGAAGCCAGTCGCTGAACGTATTGAGGGTCTCGGGTGAGGCGAGGACGTCCCAGCCCACAATGTCCTGCTCGGAAGGGATCTTCTCGGCACGGTGCACTTCCACCGTGATGTTGGAAACCACTTCGAGGTGCTCGTGCGGCATCTGCATGTCAAAGGCAGTGACCCTGGTCCCCCAGTAGTCGCGGTAGGTGCTCACGGCAGCCTGCGACGGCGAAACCTTGACCACCGATTCCAGCACCACCTGCTGGGAATCGGTCAGGGGCGTCATCCTCGCCTCGTTATAGGACAGCGTGACGCGCTTGTTGTACTTGTAGGCCGTCTTGTGGACGATGCTCAGCCGGGTCATGAAACTTCTCCCACCCAGGCCAGTTCGTCCGCCTGATTGAAGTACTTACGGGAAATGGCGTCCGAGGCCTGGGACACTGCCTTCTGCACGCGTTCCATGTGTTCAGGCAGTTCGGACATGAGGTCGTCCGTGCGGTGGAACTCCAGGAACGTGCGGGCCTGGCCCACAATCCGGCGGGCGTCGTTGATGAAGCCCACGCGCTGGGCGGAGGGATCAAGTTTGGCGAGGCACTCGTCGGCGTCCCGGAGCGCGTACACAATGGACCGCGGGAACAGCCGGTCCAGGAGCAGGAACTCTGCGGCGTGCTGGTCGCCGAACGCCGCCCTGCGGGTGCGCAGGAAGGACTCGTAGGCACCGGCGCACCGGAGCATGTTGACCCAGGACATCCCGGCTGACAGGACGTCCCGGGTGGAAAGCATGCGGGCGGTCATGTCAGCCCGCTCCAGGGACCGGCCCAGCACCAGGAACAGCCAGCTTTCGTCGTGGCTCACCGTGGTGTCCGCCAGGCCGCTCACCATGGCTGTGCGTTCCAGCGTCCAGTTGCAGAACCGGTAGGTGCCCACCACGTCCTTGCGGTGCTGGCTTAACCCGTAGTAGGTGGTGTTGAGGCTCTCCCACAGTCCCGATGACACTGTCTCGCGGGCGCGGCGGGCGTTTTCCCGTGCTGCTCCCAGGGACCCTGCAATGGAGGTGGCGCTGGTTTTGTCGTATGCCAGGGCGTGGAGCAGTTCCGGCAGCCCGAAGTCCTCGCTCTGTGGTCGTGCGCCCATCACGGCCAGGAGTTCCTGCGCCACGCTCTTGCGTTCGTCCATAGGCAGGTGGTTCAGCCGCTCCAGATGCACATCAAGGATGCGCGCGGTGCCATCGGCACGCTCCACATAACGGCCGATCCAGAATAGGGACTCGGCAATACGGCTAAGCATTCGCGGCTACCTCCTGCGGGCCCGACACTGGAAAAGACAATGGTTCGATCATGGCCCGGGTCACTGCTGCTGCTCCGACTGGCGGTCGCGCCAGTTGCTCTCCACCGGCCATACGGAGACACGCTCGCGGACTGAAATGGAGGGCCGCGGCAGAGTTTCCACCGGCACCTGGGGCGAATCCGCAAGGACCCAGGTGTCCTTGGAACCGCCGCCCTGGCTGGAGTTCACAATCAGCGACCCCTCTTTGAGCGCCACGCGGGTAAGGCCGCCGGGCAGTACCCAGACGTTGTCGCCGTCGTTCACCGCGAAAGGCCGCAGGTCCACGTGGCGGGGTCCGAACTTGTCGCCGCCCAGGGTCGGGACGGTGGAGAGCTGCAGCACCGGCTGGGCAATCCAGCCGCGGGGGTCGGCAATGACCCGCTGGCGGAGGGCGTCGAGTTCATCCTTGGAAGCGTCCGGGCCTATGACCAGGCCCTTGCCGCCCGAGCCGTCCACCGGCTTGACCACAAGCTCTGACAGGTTGTCCAGGGTGTACTCGCGGGCTTCCTTCTCCTCCAGGCGGAAGGTGTCCACGTTCGCGATGATGGGTTCCTCGTTGAGGTAGTAGCGGATGAGGTCCGGGACGTAACTGTAGACCAGTTTGTCATCCGCGACGCCGTTGCCCACCGCGTTGGCGATGGTCACCCCGCCGGCCCGGGCGGCGTTGACGAGCCCGGGGCAGCCGAGCATGGAATCGGCCCGGAACTGCAGCGGGTCCAGGAAGTCGTCGTCGATCCGTTTATAAATGACATCCACGCGCTGCTCCCCGGCGGTGGTGCGCATGTACACGCGGTTTCCGCGGCAGATGAGGTCCCGGCCCTCCACCAGTTCCACACCCATCAGGCCCGCGAGCAGGGTGTGCTCGAAGTAGGCGCTGTTGAACACCCCGGGGGTCAGGACGACGACCGTGGGATCGTCCACACCGGCGGGCGCGGTTTTGCGCAGGGCCGAGAGGAGCCGGCGGGGGTATTCCTCCACCGGGCGGATGAGCTGCTGGCCGAACGCTTCGGGCAGGCCCTTGGCCATGGCGCGCCTGTTCTCCAGGACGTAGCTCACGCCGGAGGGTACGCGGACGTTGTCCTCCAGCACGCGGAAGGTTCCGGCTGCATCACGTACGACGTCGATGCCTGAAACGTGCACGCGGACGCCGCCGGCCGGTTCGAAACCGTGGACCTGGCGGTGGAAGTGTGCGCTGGTGGTCACCAGCTGCCGGGGTATCACGCCGTCGGACACCACGTTCATCTTGTCGTACACGTCGTTGAGGAACGCCTCGAGCGCGTGCACGCGCTGGGCGACGCCGCGTTCCAACACGTCCCATTCGGCAGCGGGAATGACCCTGGGAACGATGTCCAGCGGGAAGGGCCGTTCCTCCCCTGCGAAGTCGAAGGTGACGCCACGGTCCAGGAAGGTACGCGCCATCGAGTCCGCACGGGCGCTGACATCGGCGAGGGAGAGCTTGCGAAGGGCGTCCGCCACCTGCCCATAGGAGCCCCGGGCCTGTTGCCCGGGGGCGAACATCTCGTCGTAGGCTCCGGTCCGGCCGGCGGCCACGGAGTAATCCTGGAATAGGTCTGACATGTCCAATAGCCAACCATCTTTTTGTTTCGAATTCATTACTGCCATCCATTGTGGCGTGTTGGCTGAGGTGGTCTGGTTCGTGCATCCTGCGTCTTTTCCGGCACAGTAGGTGAGTGCCAGTCCGCAGAAGCCTCCCCAGCCCCGGCCCGGGCGTCTCCGGCGGTGCCGACCGGTTGCTTCCCGGCCTTGCCACGGCGGCTGTTGCACTCGCCGCAGCTTTCCTGGTCCACCGGTTCGTTCCCGTACTCCCGGCCATGACCCTGGCCGTGGTCCTGGGTGTCCTGGCGGCCAACCTCCCGGCAACGGGCGTCTGGACTGCCGGAAGGGCCCGACCGGGACTGGACTTCGCCGGAAAGCACCTGATGCGCGGCGGCATCGTCCTGCTGGGTTTGAAAGTGAGCGTCATGGACGTCCTGGGACTGGGCTGGCTGGCGCTGGTGCTGATAGCGGCAGTGGTGGCCGCGGGCTTCGGCGGAACCTACCTCATCTCCCGGCTGTTCCGGCTTCCGCCGGTGACGTCACTCCTGGTGGCCACAGGCTTTTCGATCTGCGGTGCTTCCGCCATCGGTGCCATGGCTGCCGTCCGTCGGATCCGGCACGTGGACACCGTCCTGCCGGTGGCGCTCGTGACGCTCTGCGGCACGCTGGCAATCGGGGTCATGCCGCTCCTGGTCCATCCACTGCAGCTCAGCGCACCGGTTTTCGGCGCCTGGACCGGGGCTTCTGTGCACGACGTGGGCCAGGTCGTGGCCACGGCGCAAACTGCCGGGTCCGCCGCGCTGGGCATCGCCGTCGTCGTCAAGCTCACCCGGGTGCTGCTGCTGGCCCCCGTGGCCGCCATCGCCGGCGCGCACCAGCGCCTCGCTGCCAGACCCGGTCCGGACACGGACGGCGGGGACGTGAAACTGCCGCCGGTGGTGCCCCTGTTTGTCCTCGGCTTCGTGGCCATGGTGGGCCTCCGGTCCACTGGCTGGCTCCCGGCGGGCTGGCTGGAGGCAGGGGCCGCGCTGCAGGACATCCTGCTCGGCGCCGCGCTGTTCGGCCTGGGCTCCGCTGTGCGGATCCGCCTGCTCCTTCACACCGGCGGACGTGCGCTCCTGGCAGCCCTCGCGTCCTGGCTCCTGATTGCCCTGCTGGGGCTCGCGGCTGCCCTGCTGATCGCCGGGTGAACGAAGAACAGCCCCGTGATTAGATAGCTGAGTGTCAAATGAGAATCTGCAGCGCAACGAAGCCGCCGAACGTTCAGCCCTGATCAGCACCACCAGCTACGACGTTTCGCTGGACGTTCGCCAGGCCGCGGACCCGCAGGTGGCCGGTTACCCAAGCCGCAGCATCATCTCGTTCACCGCTTCAGAGCCGGGGGCCTCCACGTTCCTGGATTTCATTGGCGACGTCCACAGCGTGTTTCTTAACGGTGAGGAACTCCGCGTTGAGGATGTGGTGGAAGGTGCCAGGATCAGGCTTGACCACCTGCAGGCCGAGAACCAGGTGACTGTCAGCGCTACCGCGCTGTACAGCCGTTCCGGTGAGGGCATGCACCGGTTCGTGGACCCCGCCGACGGCCAGTGCTACCTCTATACGCAGTACGAGCCCGCCGACGCCCGCCAAGTCTTCGCCAATTTCGAACAGCCCGACCTCAAAGCCACCTTCACGTTCCATGTGACCGCACCCGCTCAGTGGCACGTTGCCTCCAACGGCACGGAGGTCAACCGGACCGCACTTGCCGGGGACCCGGCTGCGGCGTGCTGGGACTTCGCCCCCACCAAACCCTTGTCCACGTACATCACCACCGTGCTGGCCGGGCCCTACTTCAAGGCAGAGGACCGGTGGCAGGCAACGCTCGACGACGGCACGTTCCTGGACGTGCCGCTCGCCCTGTATTGCCGGGCATCCATGGCAGAATCCTTTGACACCCACGAGCTGTTCCAGCTCACCAGGAACGGCCTGGACTTCTTCAACCGGCTCTTCGACTATCCCTACCCCTGGGGCAAGTACGATCAGGCCTTTGTGCCTGAATACAACCTTGGTGCGATGGAGAATCCCGGCCTGGTGACCTTTACCGAGAGCTACGTCTTCACCTCGCGCACCACCGACGCGCAGTACCAGGGCCGGGCCAACACCCTGATGCACGAGATGGCGCACATGTGGTTCGGGGACCTGGTGACCATGCACTGGTGGGATGACCTGTGGCTGAAGGAGTCCTTCGCCGATTACATGGGCACCCTGGGCGTGGACCGCGCCACCGAATGGGACACCGCCTGGGTGAACTTCGCCAATAAGCGCAAGGCCTGGGCCTACGTACAGGACCAGTTGCCCACCACCCATCCGATCGTGGCGGACATTCCGGACCTCGAGGCGGCCAAGCAGAACTTCGACGGCATCACCTACGCCAAGGGCGCGTCAGTGCTCAAGCAGCTCGTGGCATACGTGGGATTCGAGGCGTTCATCGCCGGCTCCCGCGAATACTTCCGGCAGCATGCGTACGGGAACACGTCCCTGTCCGATCTCCTGGCGGCCCTCAGCGCGTCCTCCGGGCGGGACTTGGCGGGGTGGGCGCAGCAGTGGCTTCAGACCTCCGGCATCTCCACCCTGTCGCTGGAGCTCCCTTCCGCGGACGCCACCGGGGATGCCCGCGACGGCGGCCTCCCGGGCACGGTGACCATCGTCCAGGAGGCTGTGGACCCGGTCACCGGACGGGTGGAACTGCGTCCGCACCGGCTGCGCGTCGGTTCTTACGGTTTTGACGCCGAAGGCTCCCTGGTGCGGACCGGGAGTATCGAAACCGACGTGGCGGGTGCACGGACAGAGCTCCCCCAGCTCACGGGCCGGCCGCGGCCCGCGCTCCTGCTGGTGAATGACGATGACCTGACCTACGCGAAAGTCCGGCTTGATCCGGCGTCCGAGGCCACGGTCCTGGCCTCCCTTGACCGGATGGTTGACCCGATGGCCCGCGCCTTGTGCTGGACGGCGCTCTGGAACTCGGTACGGGACGGCGAAAGCCCGGCTGCCCGCTACATTGACGCCGTGGCTGGGTTCGCACCTGCTGAAACAGTAATCGGCGTTTTGCTGAACCTCCTGGACAACGCAAGCACCGCCGTCGAACGCTACACACCGGCGGCTGCCCGGAAAGCGGCGCGGACCTCGTTCCTGGCCGCCGCCGCGGCGGAACTGGACCGCGCCACGCCCGGCTCGGACCAGCAGCTGGCGTGGGCCAGGACGCTTGCCACCCTCAGCAGGCACGACGAAGCCATGCTGCCCCGGCTCAAAGGCCTGCTGCACGGCACGGCGCCGGTGGAGGGCCTTGCAGTGGACGCCGAGCTGCGCTGGCACCTCTGGCACGCCCTGGCGGCGAACGGCCAGGCGACCGTGGCGGAACTGGACGCCGAATTGGGCCGCGACACCACCGCCTCCGGCCGCGCCGGGCACGCCACCGCGCTCGCCTCCCGGCCTGATCCGGACGTGAAGGCAGCAGCGTGGCACGCGGCGGTGCAGGGAAACGAACTGTCCAACCAACTGCTGACCGCCACAATCAGCGGTTTCATGACCGCCCCTCCAGTCCTGCTTGAACCGTACGTGGAGCCGTACTTCGAGTGTCTACGAGGGGTTTGGGACGGGAGGAGCATCGAGATCGCAAGCCGGATTGTGCGGGGCCTGTACCCACTGGCACAGGACCTCACGGAGGGAGCTGAACCTGCAGGTCATCCGGTTATCCTGCGGACGGATCAGTGGCTGGCCGGGAACACGGATGCTCCCCGCGCCCTGCGCCGGATCATCATCGAGCAGCGCAGCCACCTGCTGCGTGCTCTGACAGCCCAGGCCGCAGTAGTCAAAACCCCCTCGGCTGCTCCGTAACGGCGGCGCCTGTCGGGCCAACCGTCGTCAGGGTCAGGGGACCCGGTGGAGCCACTCCCGGGTGCCGAACTTCGTGCCCACGCGCTCGCTGGCAGCGGCGAGTTCAGTTTCAGTGAGTTCGGAGACTGCAGCGCCGTACCGCTCGCTGAAGACCTCCATCATGGCCGCAATGATCTCGGTCCGCGCCAGGCCCGTCTGGCGGCGCAGCGGGTCCACCCGCTTCTTCGCGCTGCGGGTGCCCTTGTCCGAGAGTTTCTCTTTGCCGATCCGCAACACCTCCACCATCTTGTCCGCGTCAATGTCGTAGCTCATGGTGACGTGGTGCAGCATGCCGCCGTTGGCAAGGCGCTTCTGCGCAGCACCGCCGATCTTGCCCTGGTCAGTCGCGATGTCATTAAGCGGTACGTAGAACGCGGTGATGCCCAGCTTTTCCAGGGCGGCCATGACCCACGCGTCCAGGAAGGGGTAGGAGTCGGCGAAGCTGAGCCCGTCCACCAGTGTCTGCGGCAGGTACAGGGAGTACGTGATGCAGTTGCCCGCCTCCATGAACATCGCTCCCCCGCCGCTGATGCGCCGGACCACGTTGATGCCGTGCCTGGCCACGCCCTCGGGGTCCACCTCGTTGCGGTAGGACTGGAAGCTGCCGATCACCGTGGACGGCTCCTGCCAGTCCCAGAACCGAAGGGTGGGGTTGCGGCGGCCGGCGCCTACTTCCTCGGTGAGGACCTCGTCGAGGGCGACATTGATTTCGGTAGGAAGGACCGTGGGCGGAATCAGATCCCAGTGGTGGTCAGCCCAGGACGTCGCCTTCGCCAAGGCGCGCCTGACGGCGATGGCCACGGCGTCGGCAGAGAAGCCGAACAGGGCGGCTCCCTCCGGCAGCGAAGCCGTGACCTCCGCGGAAAGCTCGGACGCCGTCGTCGTGTCCGGCAGGCCGGTCAGCCCGCGGTTGATGTCCAGGAGCGCCTCGTCGGGCTCCAGGAAGAAGTCCCCGCTGACGGAGACATCGGCGAGCCGGCCGTCCACAACGTCGAGGTCCACCACCACGAGTTTGCCGCCCGGCACTTTGTACTCGCCATGCCGGCGGGAGGCGGAATCAGCAGCTGGAACGGGCGTAGCAGTCATGTGTTCCATCCTGCCCCAGAAAGGGCCGGGGCCCGAAAACAGGCCTGCCATTAACGCGAAAAGCCCGCACCGTTTCCGATGCGGGCTTTCACTTGAAGCTTGGAAGACAGAAAATTACTTCTTGCCGCCGAAGCCCTTGAAGCGAGCGTTGAAGCGCTCGACGCGGCCTGCGGAGTCCATGATGCGCTGCTTGCCCGTGTAGAACGGGTGGGACTCAGAGGAGATTTCGACGTCGATAACCGGGTAGGTGTTTCCGTCTTCCCACTCGATGGTCTTCTTGGAAGACACGGTGGACTTGGTCAGGAACTTCGTGCCGGAGGCCAGGTCGTTGAAAACAACAGCTTCGTACTTCGGGTGGATTTCAGACTTCATAATGGGACCTTTGTTCGCACAACTGGATTTTGCCAGCTGCCAGGTATGAATGGGATGGCCGCATGTGCCCGGAGGACGCAGGACAGCCAGCTATCAATAATAGCTGAAACCCGGGGTCTCCGCGAACCACCTGAACGGCTTAGTCGCGGTGCCGCAGCTCCCAGAAAGCAACGGCCGAGGCTGCGGCAACATTCAGCGAATCCACGCCGTTGCGCATGGGAATCTTGACGGCGAGGTCGACGGCGGCGAGCGTTCCGGCGCTCATGCCGGCGCCTTCGGTGCCGAGCACCAGGGCGAGGCGTCCGGGGTTCTGCGCCGCGACCTTGTCCACGTCCTGTGCATCATCCGTCAGTTCCAGGGCAGCAACGGTGAATCCCTGCTCCTTGAGCGTATGGAGGTCTTCCGGCCAACTGGTCAGCCGGGCCCACGGAACCTGGAAGACGGTGCCCATGCTGACGCGGACGCTCCGGCGGTACAGGGGGTCACCACAGCGGGGCGAGACCAGGACGGCATCGATGTCCAGGGCGGCGGCGGACCGGAAGATGGCACCGACGTTGGTGTGGTCCACGATGTCCTCCAGCACCGCCACCCTGCGGGCGCCGGCCAGGAGCTCCGGCAGCGGTACCGGCACGGGGCGCTGCATGGCCGCCATGGCGCCGCGGTGAAGGTGGAAGCCGGTGATTTCCTCCAGCAGGGCCGCGCTGCCGATGAAGGCCGGAACCTGCGGGTAGGCACTGAGGACGTCCTGCAGGTCACCAAGCCACTTTTCCGCGAGGAAGAAGGAGCGGGGCTGATGCCCGGCCGCCAAGGCGCGGCGCAGCACTCGGGAGGACTCGGCGATGTACATGCCTTCAGCCGGCTCGCGGAGCTTCCGCAGGTGCACGTCCGTGAGCTGGGTATAGTCGGAAACCCGGGGGTCCGCTGCCGATTCGAGATAGTGGATTGTCACCGGGTGATTATTTCAGCAGATTCGCGATCATGAATCCCAGCGCCACGAGGCCCAGGATGAAGATCACGGCGCGCAGCACCTTCGGGGACAGCCGCCGGCCCACTTTGGAGCCCAGGATGCCGCCGATGCTCGAGCTGACGGCGATGAGCAGCACCACCAGCCAGTTGATGCGGTCGAACGCGAAGAGCAGGTAGGAGACAGCCGCCACCAGGTTAACGCCCAGCACCAGGATGTTCTTCATGGCGTTGGCGTTCTGGATGGTGCCGGTGAGGAAGACGCCCAGGATGCCCACCAGCAGGATCCCTTGTGCCGCGACGAAGTACCCGCCGTATACGCCGGCCAGGTAGACCAGCACCACCAGGAGGACACCGTGCCGTTTATCCCGCACGGCATGCTCAGGGTTTTCCTCCCGGTTGCGGACCCAGGCCTGCATGCGGGGCTGGAACACCACCATCAGGAGAGCCAGCACCAGAAGGACGGGCGCAACGTAGTGGAAGACCTTTTCGGGCAGGTGCAGGAGCAGCCAGGCGCCGGAAATGCCGCCCAGGAGCGAGGCGGGGAGCAGCCGCATCAGCTGACGGCCGCGGCCCTTCAGTTCGCGCCGGTAGCCGAAAGCGCCGGCCGCCGTACCGAAGACGAGCCCCATGGCGTTGCTCATGGAAGCCACCACCGGGGTGACGCCCAGGGCGATGAGCACGGGGAACGTTACCAGTGTCCCGGAACCAACGACGGCGTTGATGGTGCCGGCCCAGAGGCCGGCGATGGACACAAAGATGCTGCCGAGAAGGTCCATGGTGCTGCGCTGCCGCTTAGCGGCTGGCGACGGCGGTGTACCGGCCCTCGTTGACGGACACGTCCAGAGCGAGGCCGAAGGTCGCACTCAGGTTCTCGGCGGTCAGCACTTCCGTGATGGGGCCTGCGGCGACCACGCCGCCGTCGCGCAGCAGCATGGCGTGGGTGAACCCGGGCGGGACTTCCTCGAGGTGGTGGGTGACCAGGACCATGGCGGGTGCGGCCTCGTCGCGTGCCAGTTCGCCGAGCTTGTGGACCAGCTCCTCGCGGCCGCCGAGGTCCAGGCCGGCTGCCGGTTCATCCAGCAGCAGCAGCTCGGGGTCGGTCATGAGGGCCCGGGCAATCTGGACCCGCTTGCGCTCCCCTTCGGACAGGGTGGCGAAGGTCCTGTTCAGGAGCGGGCCCATCCCCCAGTCGTTGAGCAGGCGGAAAGCGCGGCGCTCGTCGTCGCGTTCGTATCCTTCACGCCAGCGGCCGGTGATGCCGTAGGCGGCGGTGACCACGACGTTGAGGACGTTTTCGTGTTCCGGGATCTGGGTGGCGAGGGCCGCGGAGGAGAGACCGATGCGGGGGCGGAGTTCGAAAACGTCCACGTGCCCGAGGATTTCGTCGAGGATGCCGGCCTTGCCGCTGCTGGGGTGCATCCGGGCGGCTGCGATCTGGAGAAGAGTGGTTTTGCCTGCGCCGTTGGGACCCAGGATTACCCAGCGTTCGCCTTCATTGACTTCCCAGTCCACCTTGTCCAGAAGGGTCTTTTTACCTCGGACAACGCTGACGGAAGCCAATTCCAGAACATCACTCATAGGAGTAGACACTAGGACAAAAAGGAGGCTGACTGATAACTGGCGAACGGCCGCAGAATCGCGCTATCAGCCAAAGCAATCCGGCCGGTGCTGAAGCATGCGCAATGAATTCAAGGGGAGCCGCGCCCGCTGACTAAGATTGCAGGCATGACTTCGAACGTGACTGCCGTCAGCTATGGCCTGAGTGTGACCCCGACTGCGCTGGAGCAGCTGCGTTCCGTCCTCACCGCGCACGGAGCCGCCGTCCTTTCCGAAAACGAACGTGGCGACGCACGGTACCAGGTCCACGTGGCTGAGCTTCAGCTTCCGGACGCAACCGAGGCAGGTCTTGCCCCGCTCCGCCGCGCCGTCACGCAGGCGTCCATCAGCGGCCTGGACACTGCGATCGTTCCCGCCGGCCTCCGCTCGGCCGGCCGCAAGCTCCTGATCATGGACGTGGATTCCACCCTGATCCAGCAGGAGGTCATCGAACTCCTTGCCGCGTATGCGGGGAGACGGGAAGAGGTGGCCGCCGTTACCGAAGCTGCCATGCGCGGGGAATTGGACTTCACCCAAAGTCTTCACGCCCGGGTGCAAGTACTCGCCGGGCTGCCGGCCGACGTCGTCCATTCCGTCCGTGAAGAGGTGAAACTCAGCGAGGGTGCCGCTGAGCTCGTGGCAGCTTTCAAGGCTGCCGGCCACGTGGTGGCGGTGGTGTCCGGCGGGTTCAACCAGATCCTGGAGCCGATTGCCGGCGAGCTGGGACTGGACTACTGGCAGGCAAATGAGCTGGAAATTGTCGGCGGCGTCCTGACCGGTAAGGTGCTCGGCGCAGTGGTGGACCGCGCCGCAAAGGAAAAGTACCTGCGCGAATGGGCCGCTGCCGAAGGCATCGCCCTGGAACACACGCTCGCGGTGGGCGACGGCGCCAACGACCTGGACATGCTCGGCGCGGCGGGGATAGGCGTCGCGTTTAATGCCAAGCCGGCGGTGCGGGCCGTTGCCGACGCCGCCGTCAACATGCCGTACCTCGACGCTGTCCGCCACGTCGCAGACGTCTAACGCCCCTTTCCGGTTAAGCGGAAATGACATGTCGCGGCAGCGTCCGTCAGGAACATTGCCGCGACATGTCATTCCGATAGGAAGGCGAAGCCTAACTGGCCGGCTGGTCCGCGCCCTTGCCGAAGTAGTCTGCGCCGCCGGCGTATTCTGTGTGGCCGGACTCGACGTCGGCGGTGACCATGCCGGCCACCACCTCCGCGAACTCTTCGACCGAGTACAGCTTGCCTGCTTCAGCGCGGCGCGCTTCGATGGCTCCGGGGGTGGAGCGGTCCAGCAGGGTTGCAGTGACGGTGCCCTCGATCATGTCGCCGGAGACCACCACCAGGGTGACGCCCTTCTCAGCAAGGCTGGGGATAAGCTCGCGCAGCGCATCCTCCCCGGCACGCTTGCTGCGGGCCACGGGCTCGTAAGCCTCCATGGTGGGTACAGTGTTGATGAAGTGAGCCTGGTGGCTGGTAACGAAAACCACGCGGGAGCCTTCCTTCATCAGGGGCGCGGCCGCGTTGAGCATGTTGACCTGGGCGTCGCGGTTCAGTTTGAGCGCGTAGTCCTCGCCCATGCCGGTTTCCATTCCACCGGAGGCGTTCAGCACCAGGATGTCCAGCGTTCCAAAGTTTTCCATGGCGGCGGAGGCAAGCGCCTGGACGCCTTCCTGCGTGGTGAGGTCCGCGCCCACGGCTACGGCGCGGCCACCGGCAGCTTCAATACCCTGCACCACCTTGTTGGCCCGCGGAGCCTTCTGGCGGTAGTTCACCACGACGGCGGCACCCTGGCCGGCGAGGATCTTGGCTACCTCAGCGCCAATGCCGCGCGATGATCCGGTGACGACGGCGGTTTTGTTGTCCAGCAGTCCCATACGAGTTCCCTTTGTTCAAAACGTCTAAATTCCTGATGGTCTGGAGTCCATCATGCCAGCGGGCAACGCGGATTCCCTTGTCCGGGTTCCACAAAGAAGCACCGGGCGCCTAGTGTGCGGGACGTCAGTGGCCCATGCCCAGTCCGCCGTCAACAGGGATTACGGCGCCTGAGATGTAGGCTGCTTCCTCGCTGGAGATCCAGCGCACCACGTTGGCAACCTCCGTTGCCTCGGCAAAACGCCCTGCCGGAATGCTGGACAGGTAGTCCTTCTGCGTGGCTTCGGGCAGCTCAGCGGTCATATCCGTGTTGATGAACCCGGGGGCCACCACGTTCGCGGTGATGCCGCGGGAACCCAGCTCGCGGGTCAGCGAACGCGCGATGCCCACCAGGCCGGCCTTGGAAGCGGAGTAGTTGATCTGGCCGGGAGCGCCGTACAGGCCGGACACGGACGAAATCAAGACCACGCGGCCCTTGCGGAGGCGGATCATGCCTTTGGAGGCGCGCTTGATGACGCGGAACGCGCCGGTGAGGTTGGTGTCGATGACCGAGGTGAAATCGTCTTCGCTCATGCGCAGCAGCAGGGTGTCCTTGGTGATGCCGGCGTTGGCCACCAGGACTTCCACGGGCCCGTGCGCAGCCTCGACTTCCTTGAAGGCTGCGTCCACCGAGGCTTCGTCTGTGACGTCGGCCTTGACGCCCAGAATCCCCTCCGGCAGCTTCGACTCGCTGCGGTACGTCACGGCCACTTTGTCCCCGTTGGCCAGGAACGCTTCGGCAATGGCCAGGCCGATGCCGCGGTTGCCGCCGGTGATGAGGACGCTGCGGGGGGAGGTGGCTGCTTCAGTCATGTATAAGCTCCAGGTTTCTGCGGCGTGCTGCGCCGCGGTGGAAGGGGTGATTTGGCTGCCTTCGATCTTAGCCTTCGGCCAGGGTGTGGTTTGGGTGCCACTGCTGTTGGTGAGAGAATTAATGCCAAGCCTTTGGAGCGTGATATTCGCCGTGACCCTTGAAAACCATGCGGGACAAACCGTGCCCGGAGAACCGGAGAAGTTTTCCGGTGACGCGGAGGTCCACAGCATCACGGATGCCGGTGCGGCCCATTCTGCGGAGATGCGCCAGCGCATGATTAAGTACGCGCTGGCCATGGGAATTCGCATGGTGTGCCTTGTCATGATCTTTGTTGTGGACGGCTGGTTTAAAATCATCGCGGTGGCCGGGGCAGTGTTCCTCCCGTGGATTGCGGTTGTTATAGCCAACGGTGATGACAAAGCCGAGGCCCACAGTGATTTGCTGTTGGATTCAGCGCCATTGGCCGAGATCGAAAGCCCGCCCGTCCCGTTCGACGACGGTGACCCGGGCAGTGAGGTCCTGCAGGGTGAGCTGATAACCGACGACGACGACGAAGAAACATCCGGACAGGAGCGGAGGGCATCATGAGTATTTTTGACTTCGCTGCAGAATCAGGTCCCACAGCAATGGAAACCGCCGTCTGCTCCCGGAAAGCATGCCGTTCCCAGGCCTCCTGGCAACTTCTATGGAACAACCCCAAGATCCACTCCCCCGAGCGCCGCAAGATTTGGCTGGCCTGCGGAGAGCACCGGGAGTGGCTGGAGGACTACCTGCAGACCCGGGGGCTGTGGAAGGAAACGGTCATTTTCGAGGCTGTTTCCCCTCTCGACTCCCTGGAGCAGGACAACTGAATGTACCGCTTCCTGTTCTCCAGCAAGTGGCTGGGTTATCTTTTGCTGGCCGCCATCTTCGCCTCCGCCTGCGTCTTCCTGGGCCGCTGGCAGATGGACCGCCGGGCAGAGACCCTGGCCGAGATCAACCGTGTTGTCACCAACTACTCGGCAACGCCCATCCCCTTTGCTGATGCCCGTGAACAGTTCAACCGGCTGGACCCCGCGATGGAGTGGACCCAGGTGGAGCTGAAAGGCTCGTACCTCGCCGACGAGCAGCGCGTGGTGCGGAACCGCCCGCTGAATGGGCAGCCGGGATACGAAGTTGTGGTCCCGTTCCGCCTCGCCACGGGAGAAACAGTTGTGATTGACCGGGGGTGGCTTCCCATCGGCAACAGGAATCCCGGCAGCCCTGACTCGGTGCCTGAACCTCCGGCAGGCGAGGTCACCGCCGTCGTCCGCTTGAAGCATCCTGAGCCTGAACTGCAGCGGGGTGCGCCGGAGGGCCAGCTGGCCTCCATCGACCTCGCCGCCTACTCTGCGCAGCTCGGGTATCCCCTGCTCACCGGGGCGTACGGCCAGCTCGCTTCCGAGACGCCCCCCGCTGCGGAAATGCCCCTTCCGTTCCCGAAGCCGTCGACCGAGGAGGGCACGCACCTGTCCTACTCGCTCCAATGGTTTGCGTTTGGCGTGCTGATGTTTGTGGGTTTCGGCTACGCTGCCCGCCAGCAGGCCCGCAACGCCGCAATTGATGCAGAGGACGACGAGTTATCAGTGGGTGCACTCCATTCGGCGGCCGTGTCAGCCCGCCGTCGTCAGCCTGCCCCGCGGAAGCGGAAGAAGGCGACGGCGGAAGAAGAGGAAGACGCCCTGCTGGACGCGCAGGGGTACTGAGCTATCCGGGCCTAAGCCAGGGTTATCAGGTCCAGGTAGTCTTCGTTCCAGTGGTCCTCGATGCCGTCAGGCAGCAGGACAACGCGCTCGGGATTGAGCGCTTCAACCGCTCCCTCGTCGTGGCTGACCAGGACGACGGCGCCGCTGTAGTTCCTCAGGGCGCCCAGGATTTCGGCGCGGCTGGCGGGGTCGAGGTTGTTGGTCGGCTCGTCCAGGAGCAGGACGTTGGCGCTGGAAGCGACGATGGTGGCCAGGGCGAGGCGGGTCTTCTCACCGCCGGACAGGACGCCGGCGGGCTTGTCGACGTCGTCGCCCGAGAACAGGAAGGAGCCCAGGATGCCGCGCACCTCTGCGTCCTTCATGTCGGGAGCGGCGGAACGCATGTTCTCCAGGACGGTGCGGTTCACGTCCAGCGTCTCGTGTTCCTGGGCGTAGTAGCCCACCTTCAGGCCGTGCCCGGCAATCACGTCACCGGTGTCAGGCTGGTCCACGCCCGCCAGCATCCGCAAAAGGGTGGTCTTGCCGGCGCCGTTGAGGCCAAGGATGACCACCTTGGATCCGCGGTCGATGGCGAGGTCCACATCCGTAAAGATTTCCAGCGAACCATAGGACTTGCTAAGGCCCTCAGCCGTGAGCGGAGTCCGGCCGCAGGGCGAGGGATCCGGGAAGCGCAGTGCTGCCACGCGGTCCTGCTCGCGGACGGCCTCCAGGCCGCTGAGCAGCCGCTCCGCGCGCTTGGCCATGTTTTGTGCTGCGACGGCCTTGGTAGCCTTGGCGCGCATCTTGTTAGCCTGGTCAAACAGGACCTGGGCTTTTTTCTCAGCGTTGGCCCGCTCACGCTTGCGGGCGCGTTCGTCCGTTTCGCGCTGCGTGAGGTAACGCTTCCAGTCCATGTTGTAGAAGTCGATCTGCGCGCGGTTGGCGTCCAGCAGGAAGACCTTGTTGACGGTGGCTTCGAGCAGTTCGGTGTCGTGGCTGATCACGATCAGTCCGCCCTGGTGGTTTTTCAGGAAGTCCCGGAGCCAGGCGATGGAATCGGCATCGAGGTGGTTGGTGGGCTCGTCAAGGAGCATGGTCTCGGCGTCCGAGTAGAGGATCCGGGCCAGCTCCACACGGCGCCGCTGGCCACCGGAGAGGGTTTTCAGAGGCTGGTTCAGCAGGCGGTCAGGCAGAGCCAGGTTGGAGCAGATGGCCGCGGCTTCGGCTTCGGCGGCGTACCCGCCGGCTGCCAGGAACTCGGACTCGAGCCGGTCATACCGGTTCATCGCCTTGCGCTGGACCGCGGCGTCCTCGCTGGCCATCTCTTCGTGCGCCAGGCGGAGCTTGCCGACGGCGATGTCCAGGCCGCGCACGGACAGGATGCGGTCGCGTGCGAGCTGCTCCATGTCCGGGGTGCGGGGATCCTGGGGCAGGTAGCCGATCTCGCCGGTGCGCGTGACTTTGCCGGCGGCAGGCAGCCCCTCCCCCGCCAAGACCCGTGTCAGCGTCGTCTTCCCGGCACCATTGCGGCCCACCAGGCCGATCTTGTCTCCCTTGTCAATGCGGAAGCTCACCTGGTCCATCAGGAGCCGGGCGCCGGCGCGCAGTTCAAGATCCTGGACAGTAATCACAGCAGGTAAAGCCTTTCACAGCAGGGATAAGCCGCAGCCCAGAGCGTCTGTGGTGGGCATGGGCGGCAATGGCCGGAGAACGGCCTACTCAAGTCTACCGCCCGCGCCTTCCCCGCAGTACCGGGTACTGCCGGAAGTGCTCTGTCCCGGGTTAGCCAGACGATCAGCGCCAGCCCTGCGATGCGGCAACGAATAACTGGAATACGCTGGCCCAATGGCTGTCTACTTCGAATGCATCACGCGGAGCACGCTGGGCCGGCGGGAATTGTTTGATCTTGCGCGGAGCATCGACGTACACAAGGAATCGATGGCCAGGTCCCGCGAGAAGGCCGTTGCCGGCCTGACAACCGGCCACATCGGCATGGGCGGGGAAGTGACGTGGCGGGGGTGGCACTTCGGCCTTCCGCTCCGGATGACGACCCGGATCACGGAGTTCAATCCCCCCGATTACTTTGCTGATGAGCAGATCAAGGGTCCCTTCCGGCGCTTTCGGCACGAGCACGAGTTCACTGATGACGCCGCCAGGTCAGCGGGAACAGCTAGAGCTAGTCATTAACGCATCCACTTCCAAGACAAAGCGGCCGGCACCTCCTGGCAATCGTGCGCCATAGGGGATGAAGACGGAGAAGCATTACTGCAGTAGTTCGGCTTCGGTTTTGGCATCATCCGCATTTCACCAGGAGCAATGTGCTCCGAGACATATTCGTACCCATCCCGGCGTTGGTCTGCCTCGAAGTACCTGTGACCCCTTTCCCTTGGGGCGCCAACATCACACGCGCGTGTACGAGGAGATTTTTCGAATGAACAAGACACTCCGCTTCATGGCAGTACCTACCCTTGCTTTGGGCGCACTTGCCCTCTCCGGCACCGCAGCCGTTGCCCATGACGGGGCTGATCATTACCAGTCGACCCTGTCCCAGCTCAACGGCAGCGCCGGCTCAGGCACCATCACTGTTGACGTCACGGGAAACCAGGCCCACGTGGTCCTGAACGTTTCGGGTATGCCCGCGACTTTCATGGACGCCCCATACCCGCACGTCCAGCACATCCACGGCGGAGCACAGGGCACCTGCCCTGACCCGTCCGCGGATAAGGACGGTGACCAGGTCATCTCCACCACCGAGGGCGCACCCAACTACGGCGGCATCGTTACCACCCTCTCCACCAGCGGGGACACCAGCCCCGCAGCAGGCCTTGACCTGAAAGTCGCCGGCCAGGGCGCTGCCTACACCGTTGACCGCACGTTCGAACTGAACCCCGAGACCAAGGCAGCCCTAGAAGCCGGCACCGCCGTCGTCGTTGTTCACGGTCTTGACCCCGCCACCCTCAGCCCGGCCGGCGCGGCAGCCAAGTCCGACCTTGTCCCCGAACTTCCCCTGGCCGCTACCTCCCCCGCCCTGTGCGGGACGTTATCCGCCGGACAGATGAAGATGCCTGCGGGCGGGGCTGCTACCGGCGTCACCACCGAAACCGGTACCGACACCGGCGCCCTCGCTATCGGTTCCGGCCTGGCCCTCATGGCCATCGCCGGCGGAGCCTACGTTGTTCGCCGCCGGACCGCCGGCGCAGCAGCCTGACGAGCTGATCGGACCACTTGAACGTGACAAAGTTGAAGCCCGGCCGCCGTGGAGGTCTAGGGGCCTCTACGGCGGGCGGGGTTCTGCTCGCCGTAGCCCTCGCCGGTTGCGCGGGCGGGCCCACTGACACCCCCGGCGCCGGCTCAGCCCCTGCAACCTCCGCCTCATCCCCTGCGGCGCCCACCACTCCTGCAGTTCCGTCCACACCTGCGACAACCCCGGCACCTGCTGGCCCCGTGGCGGCCCCGCCCGCACGGCAGCTTCCCCCGGTCCTGGCCGCTTCGGCTCCGGTCACCCTGACCGTCCCATCCATCGGGGTCCGATCAGACCTTCTCCACCTGGGTCTGGAGGACAACGGCTCCCTGGAAGTACCGGAAGATAGCGGGAGCGGAACACCTGCCAGCTGGTACGACGGCTCACCCACCCCCGGGGAACGCGGCCCTTCAGTCATCCTGGGCCACGTCAACGCCCTGGGCGGGAACAAAGGCGTCTTCGCCGACCTGAGAAAACTCACCCCCGGCGCTGAAATCAACGTCTCCCGGGCCGACGGCAGCACCGCAGTGTTCACCGTGGACCGCGGAGCCCTCTACCCCAAAAACCAGTTCCCCACCCTCGAGGTCTACGGCAACACCGACGCCGCCGAGCTCCGGCTCATCACCTGCGACGGCTACGATGCCGCCACCGGCGAGTTTGATGACAACTACGTCATATACGCCACCCTCAAAGCCTGACCACGCACCGCGCACCGGCATCGCCCGTGACGGCAAGGACGGAAAGAGCATGAAACAGCACACACCTTTACTGGCCCTGCTTGCCCTGGCTGGCCTGCTGCTCTCCGGTTGCGCAACAGCAACAGCAACAGCTACCGGATCCGCTACTGCGCCGTCTGCTGTCTCGGCAGCGTCGGATACTTCACCCGAGGCCGGACCCACCGGCAGTAACGGCGGCGGGCACCATGGGGACGGGCACCACGGGGACGGGTCCTCGTCACCTCGCGCGAGTAAGGCTGACGGGCCCAGTGATGCGGCCCTCATGGTCTGCGGGGACCAGCCAAAGGATCGCCTCACATCCATCCTTGACCTGGACACCGAGCCACACACCATCAACGACTGGGCCGACAGCACCTTCACCTGCACCTACCACCTGGCCGAAGGGGACCTGGTCGTCTCGGTCAGGGAAGCAAAAGACCGGGCCACTGCCCTGAAATACTTTGATGCGATGGAGGCCCTGGCGAAAGACGCGACCCCCATCGAAGGCCTCGCAAACCTGGGATTCCCCGCCTACGAAGCCGCGGCTGGGTCAGCAGCTTTTCAAAAGGACAGCTTCGTACTCCAGGTAGACGCCACCGACCTTCCCTCGACCCTGGGCCCGGACAGTATTACCCGGAATGCGCTGGCTTACCAGCTCTCCACCACCATCCTCGCCTGCTGGATCGAACACCCCTAACCCCGCCTCAGGAACGCTCACCAGTCGCCTACAACCATCGCATTGAAGGATCCTTTCCTGAATCCACATCTCTAGCTGCAGTCTGCCTGCCGGCGCGGCCGCCACTAGGACGTCCTTCTCCTGCGGCGGCCGATGGCACCCAGGGCGTTGTTGCAGGGATCAGGCCAGCACCCACCATGGACCAATCACCTCAAGCTGTAACTCGCTTAGACCGGTATTTCAGCGCGACAGCCCCTGACCGTAACTCATAGCGGTCCACGAACTCGAGCTGGATTGGATCGCGCAGACCGGCGAGCAACGTCGGCCCACCTCCGGCAAGGACCGGTTGCACAAGGAACTTGTACTCGTCGATCAATCCAAGATCTGCCAACCCCAGAGGGAGCATCACACCACCCACCCACAGGCCCTCTCCTGACTCCTGCTTGAGCCGCTGAACCGCATGCCTCACGTCATTTCGCACCAACTCCGCATTCCAATCAACCCCGCTCAGCGTGCTCGACACGACGTACTTTTTCGCCCGGTCTATGGTCTCGGCGAACGGGATCTGCCACTCCTCCATCCAGTCAGGCCAGGTGCCGATGGCAGGCTTTCGCCACGCCGACTCCATCATTTCGTAGGTCACTCGGCCGAATAACAAGGCATCGGCTCGCTCCACCTCAGCAGTCCAGAAGCGCATCGACTCTTCGTCCGGGGGAAGTCCTGCCTCGTGATGACAGCAGCCGTCAAGCGTGACGTTGATCGAGTATCGAAGTGGTCTCATACCGCTGCTCTCCCTCTACGTGCGTCCAGTGTTTACCAGGCTGTACTTCCTGCCGGCGCCGTTTTTTATTGAAGCCCCGATCGCACCTACTCCAACACCGTCGTGGTTTGTGCCGGATTCCGGTTACGACCATGGGGCCGTTGCCGCGAGTAGGTTCAGCACGAAACGCACCATATCGAGTCGGCCCGCTATGAGGGACCGGACCTCAACTGTGTCCTCGTCCGTTAACCGGTCACTCACGACAGCAGTGAGACCGGAGAAAACGGCGATTGATACAGCCAGACCCCGGCGGACCTGGTTCCGCGGGACAGTGGTCCCCGCTTCGGCCAAGCCGTCGCAGTAAGCGCCGACACAAAGCGGTTCGAGGTGTTCCAACGCAGCCCCTGGCATTGTTCCCTCGTTGACCCGACCGGCGAGCAACTGTGCCAGGTCATACCCTGCACAGACCTGCCCGAACATCCCCCAGTCGACTACAGCAAATCTCGTAGAACCTGTGAGGGGGTCCTTCCCCTCGATCAAGAGGTTCTGCGGACACGCATCGCCGTGCGCCGGCAACACCGGCAAATTCATCATTTCCTCCACCAGTGAACCGGATTGATCCACGAAGGAGCGCAGCTCCGAGATAAGGGCAGTATCCGAATGGGCCGCTACAGCAGGATGAGCCCATAGCTGGTCGCCTTTGATGGCCGGTATCAACACGGCTTCCCCCACTCCAGCCAGGAAGTACTTCAACCGGTCCGGGCGCCTGATGTTTTCAATTACCTCGGTGCAATGCCTGACTGCGTCACTCCCCGCCAGGAAGCCAAGCATCTGGGCTGCGTCCATGAATTGCTTATCTGACCATTCGGCTTGAGCACTCCAGGCAACATCCTCCATCCAGACAGCTGCCCGATCCGTCCCCAGTTCCACGACGCCAAAGGTGTCGGGCAGGCGGCTGTTCAGCGGCATCGCTACGGACAACTCTGAGGCGTAAACCTCAGCCTCCGTCCGCCACGGATAATTCGCCACCAAGCCCGGCCGGAACTCCACCGGTACCCGATCAATACCGGACCACAACAATGGCGATTGCAGGAGCTTGACCACAACACTGAACTTCAGGGTCGATGAGGGAGAACCTGTTGGACGGGCCAAACCATAGACTTGCCACAATCCGCCGGTGGTCATGTTCAGAACAGGAGGACCAATGCTGGATACGCCAACAGAAAGAACTTCCACGCCGGGTTCGTTCAATGCCAAAGCAGCGACGCGGCTTAAAAACCCAGCGTCAGGGGCAGCTGGCCCCAAAGTCTCGAGCTCCGGCCACTGTTTAGGTTGCATGACTACGCTCCCAAGAGCCTCTCCCCCGGATGTAATTAGACATCAGGCAGCCCTGCCGGACAATAAGCACAGCGTTCTTAAACGCCCAGCACAAAGGGGTCTGAGCGGTCAGCGAGACTTACCTAAGCCTGTTCCTGTCCACGGCAGGGCGTCCTGGCCCCCGGCGGGTGTTGCCGGTGGGACACTGCGGAGAGTTCGCTTTGGTACCTTGCGCTTGTTCTTCTTATTGCCTGCCTTTGGCTGGGCGTGATTCACATAGTGCACGGTCGGACGAGGGACCACCGGCCTGGAGCTGTCGGCCGCGAAAACAGCGAACCGCTAGGGCGAACCTTCGTTGAGCAACCTCAGGCCAGCAGTTCGCTGTCTCAGTGACGTATCTTTGAAGCCCTGTCTGTGAATCGCAACGGTAAGTGGCACTACTTTCGCAACGTTGTGTGTCACTCCTCGCGCCATGAGCCGATCCCTCAGGGTGTAAATTCAGCCGAGAGGCCCCGGGACGCTGTTAGTCGTAAATGACAGCTTGGCCGCGGCGTTTCAGGTCGGCGAGGCCGTCGCGCATGGCCTGCAGCTGAGCGGGTGAGTGTCCAATCCAATCCTCCAGTTCACCGACGACCTCCACGGGCTCTCGGGTGCGGTAAGACCGGGTCGGATTACCGGGGAACCTCTTATCCGTCACGTTGGGGTCGTCTTCAAGGGTGCCCGTCGGTTTGACGATGTAGATACGTCCACGGCCTTCCCCTGCGGCCAGTTCAGCCCCCCACGCTGCGGCATCCAAGGTTGCCGTCACGTAGACGTGGTTCGATGTCCTTCCTTCTTCATAGTTCGAGCCGCGGCCGGGTATCAACAGGTCCCCCACGGCCAGATCCGCTTTCGTTCCATGAAACAGGGCACCCGACTCGTGGACTTCGAATGGTTTGGGCTCGTGCGTCATACATACCCCTACAAGTTGGATTCGAAATCCTAGACCCGGCCGACTCCTTGCACCAACAACGCTCGTGCGGTGACATAAACGCCTGTAAGCCGGTCCCCCAACGTGCGATCAGGCGGCGCTGGTGGGCAGCTCTTCGACGGCCCGATGCCCGCCCTGACACGTTTCGATGCTCCGGTCGGTGAGCAATGCCCGAATCTTTCCGTAGTCAAACACTCCCCGACCCCAGTCCACTTCTAGGGCGTGAAGGGCCTGGCGATTCCGGCGCTCGGCATCGCACTCAGGAACGGTAACTTCATTGGGCTCGTGCCCCAGCAGGAACAAGTCCGGCCGGGCCCCAGGTGCGTTAGCGATCATCTGTTCACTCATAGTAACTCCCCAATGCCGTTCCAATCCGGAAGCGTCAGCGCAGCCACCCGGGGCAAGAGTGTCGCAGCAACCGGACAGCCTGGTCAAGGGCTCGAGCCAACTATGTCGCAACTCAGAGGATCCTTTGGTGAAATACAAGACGACCGGGCAACACGTGATAGTTCGGCCCGTAGTCGGCTGGGTGATCGCATAGCGGGGCTGATCCAGACTTTGTCGTCGCCCAGGTCTGAAAAAAGACGCAGGAGCGGCGCTAGGTCAAGGGTTAGCAAAACCAACCCGACCGGTCGGTCTGTCCTAGTGGTATGGTCGCTTTTATGGGCAATAGGGAACACATTCTGCGAACCGTACGGCGTCTGGCGATCGAGACCGGGTCGGTTCCGTCCATGAATGCCATCGCTGAGCAAGCCGGGGTATCCAAGGGTGGGTTGATGCACCATTTCAGTTCTCGCGCTGCCCTGGTCGAGGCCATTGCGGTGCAGGCGATACAGGATATGGACCAAGCGCTGACCGCGGCCGCCGAACGCGGTGACGTGGTCGAAACGTGGCTCCGCCTGTCATTCTCCCGTGAAGAGGCCGCCCTCTACCGGGCGATGTCGATCCTGCTCACCGATCAGTCCTCGACGACCGACGCGCTTCTGCAGCAGGCGTCTGAGGCAACGCGGCGGTGGGAGCAACTCTTCGCCGCTGAAACAGGTGACCCGGCGGCAGCGTCAGTCATCCGCCTCCTGGGTGACGGGATAATTCTCAACAGCATCACCGACGACGGCGCTTCGCCCGGAATTGATGAAATCCTGACTTGGCTGCACGGCAGGTCTGCGAAGTGATTGGTGGTGCCCTTCTCGCCGGCATCGCCGGCCTGGCTCTGGCTGATTCGCTCAACCCCGCGACGATCGTCGTCATCACTTTGATCCTGCTCGCTGTCCCCCACCGGCCTGTCGGTTCTGCCTTGGCGTTCGTCTTGGGCGCGATGAGCACCGTCTTCGCGCTCGGCATGATCATTTTCCTCGGCGCCAATGCGGCCGCCGACGCCGTCAGCGAGGGCCTCACCTGGCTGCGCCGAGGCGTGTTCCTCATCGCAGCCGTCACTCTTACAGTCGCCGGCTTCCGCCGGTTCAGGGACCGGGAAAGAAAAAGCATCGACCTGCCGTCCTGGTTCGGGCTGTGGACCGCTTTCCCGCTCGGCGTTCTCACCACCGGAGCCGACCTGCCGAACGCGTTTCCGTACTTCATCGCCATCGAACGGATGATAGCCGCGGACGTCGATGCCCCCGTCGGCCTGTTCGTACTCGCCGGGTACGCCCTCGTGTACTGCATCCCATGCCTTATCCTGCTCGCCCTCGGCATGACACACCGCGACAAAGTCAGGACACTACTACGGAGAATCCTGGACCGGTTCTCCACCGGAACCGTCAAACGCTCCATCCCGGCAGCGACCGCCCTGTTCGTCCTCGCCGCCGCAGTCCTCACCATCGCCCTCTGGCAATGACTCCAACGCGAAAGAAATAACCCTAGCCATCTTCTCGCCCGTCCCATGGGCTTCATAGAATCCACTGCCTCGCTAACTGACCAGGCGCACGATGCGAAACTCCGCTGAATGAAGCTGCCTAGAGATGCGTGCGGGTTTTCGCCCTCAAAGATCCCCCGCCCTAATTTGAGCCCGACTTGAGGTCTGGCGGAAGGCGCCCAGTCCAAGGATGGCGAGGCGCTGGTGTTCATCGCTGACCTGCTTAGGACGGGTATGGTCCCTTCCGATCTCCGCGCCGCACTGTATAAGACTGCAGCACTCATTCCAGGCGTGACAATCACCGACGAGCAAGCCACCCTCGATGGAAGAAAGGGCATCGCCATCGGGCGTGTGGAGACAGCGTCCAATCGCCGTCGGGACATTATCATCGACCCCAGGACAGGTCTGCTGATCGGTGAACGTGAAGTACTGACGGAACCCTTGGGGTCTATTCCGGCAGGAACCGCTACGACCTGGACCGCGATCGAAACAACCATTTCGGATACCGCACCCTAACCGCTCCCATGGAAGAACCTCGTGGCGGATAAGTGCAGTGCCAAGAATTTCCCAAGTGGCGCAGGTCAAGCTGGCCTGACATCAGGGCCCCACGCAGAGACAACGTGATCAGGGCCGGCAGGCGGCGGAAGGGGCACGATGTCGCTCAGGACACGGGTAGTGGGATGCGTGGCGCTGTTGGCGGCCGGGATCCTGTCGCTGATGTGGGCCTACACCTACGGCGGCGGAGCTGACGCGGGATTGTTGGACAAGGCAGGACCGGCTGTGACCTGGGGCCTGGCGGCTGCAAAGTTGGTGTTCAATCTGGCCGGTGCCGGCACCATCGGGGCGCTGATGCTGGTGGTCTTCGCACTCCCCCGTGGTGGGCCCGCAGATGAACGGGCACATAGACTTGCTGGCTGCTCGGCGGTGGCGTGGGCGGGGGCGGGAGCGGCACACACTTACGCCAGCTTCCTGCTCCTGGCCAACAGGGCGCCGACGGTTGGATTGGATGAGGCCTTTCTGACGTATCTGACCAAGATAGACGCCGGCCGTGCCGGGGCCCTGAGCACGCTGCTGGCCGGCGCCGTGGCATTGCTGTGCTTCAGGCGTCGGGGCCCGCGTACTCTTGCCATCACCGTGGTTGCAGCGTTCGCCGCGCTGTTGCCGCTGGTCATGAAATCCCATGCCGCCGGCGGTACGGACCACGCCGACAGCACCACCGCACTGTTCGTTCATGCGGCCACGGCGGCAGTGTGGCTCGGTGGCCTGCTGGCCCTGGTGGCACTGCGGCCGGTGCTGCGGGACAGCCAGCTGGCCGTCACGGTCCGGCGGTACTCGACGTTGGCGTTGATCAGCTTCATCGCCCTCGCAGTCTCAGGCTTCCTGGGCGCTTTGACGAGAATTGGCACGCTCGAGGCCCTGCTGAGCCCCTATGGAATCATCATCCTGGCCAAGGGCGGAGTCTTCATTGTGCTCGGGCTGTTCGGGGCGCTGCACAGGCGCTGGTCGGTGAGCCGGATTGAAAAGAACCCGGCCAGTGGTGGCAGGCACTTTGCCGCTCTCGCAGCCGCCGAACTGGCAGTCATGGGAGTAGCTTCCGGTATGGCCGCGGCCCTTGCCCGGACCAAACCGCCGCAAGCAGCAGCGCCCAGAGACGTTACGGCCGCCGATGTAGCCGCTGGGGATCCCGTCGTCGTTCTTCCCGAGCCCGGCTTTTGGGAGTACCTGTCAGGATGGGCCCCTGACCCCTTATGGAGCCTGGTGTGTGGCTTCGCGGTCTTTGCGTACCTAGCCGGGGTGTGGCGGCTCCGGGCAGATGGCCGGCCCTGGCCAGTCCACCACACTGCGGCCTGGCTGACGGGAATAGCAGTGCTGTTCATAGTCACTAACGGAGGCGTACACCTCTACCAGGGCTACCTGTTCAACGCCCACGTATTGACTCAGATGATGCTCACCGCGGTCGTGCCGTTACTCCTCGTCCCGGCCTCGCCCCTGACCTTGGCCGCACTGGCAGTCAGGCCCAGGACGGACGGCAGTACCGGTGTCAAAGAGCTCCTCGAAGGATCCACACAACCTGTCCTCGCGGCACTGCGCCGGGACCCGTTCCTGGTCATTTCCCTTCTCGCTGTATCCCTTTTCGCCATCTACTACAGCCCCCTCCTCGAGTGGGCAGCGGTGGGCCAGATCGGCTACAGCACCATGACCCTGCTCGCTCTGCTAACCGGCTGCCTTGCCGTGGCTGCGCTCGCAGGGCTTCCTGACCCTGCCCGCAGCAACTCCGGCAGGCGGCTGCTTGTCCTCACGGGGTTGGCCGGTATCTACGCCTTCGGCGGGTGGAAACTCACCGAGCAGGCGCGAGCACTGGAACTGCCCTGGTTCACCTCCTTCGGCCACCCCTGGGGACTGTCAACGGCCGCTGCTCCTGAAACCGGCGGCATCATCATGTGGTCCATAGCAGCCGCATCGCTCGCCATTACCGCCGCGATGATCATCAGCCGCCGTGGCCCAGGTCAGCGCCACAGCGACCACACCACCCCCAACCGGAGCGCGGCGGTCTCCGACGCGGTGGCTGTCGCGGGCCAGCCAGGCTAGGACGCCGTGGGCTTAACTGCCCCCGGAACCATCCCCCTTTTGGGAGAATTAGCTGATGGAATTCAACCGGCTTTTGCAGATCCGGCGCATCTACGCGCAGCCTGCTGCCCTGGAACTTCCCAGGGGCAAGGAGATCGTGGCCCGCTGGCCGGACGCCGACGTCGTGCTTGTGGACAACCACTGGAACATCCCCGAGGTGCATGGCGATGAGACGAACGTTCCGCGCTGGTCACGGATCAAAACGGAATCACTGATTCTCGGGGTCAAGAAAGCCCTGACCGTGAAGCCAAACGGCCGGTCCGCGGACTTCATTGCGCCGTCAACCGCAAACGGCTGCGCGATGGCCTGCGCCTACTGCTACGTGCCCAGGCACAAGGGGTACAGCAACCCCGTAACGGTATTTGCAAACATCGACCAGATTGCCAGGACACTTGATCGGCACGTCACACGCCAGGGCATGAAGCTGGAGCCCAACCAGTGCGACCCGGAATTGTGGGTCTATGACATCGGTGAAAACAGCGACTGTTCCGTGGACGCGCTCATCAGCGACAATGTGGAGGATCTCGTCACGCTCTTCCGGGACTTGCCTACTGCCAAGCTGTCCTTCGCCACCAAGTACGTGAACCTTGCAATGCTGGACTGGGACCACGGCGGCCATACGCGGGTCCGCTTCTCGCTTATGCCGGCGGATCTGGCGAAGTCCATTGACGTTCGCACCTCACCGGTGGCAGAACGGATGGCTGCAATCAATGACTTCGTTGACGCCGGGTACGAGGTGCACGTGAACTTCTCCCCTGTCATCATCACTGACACCTGGCTCAGCGACTGGGAGGCGCTGCTCCGCGAACTCGATGCCACCCTTACGCCTGCCGCCAAGGCCCAGCTCGCGGCAGAAGTCATTTTCCTCACCCACAACGAACGGCTTCACGAGGTCAATCTTGGCTGGCACCCGCAGGCTGAGAACGTGCTGTGGCGCCCGGACCTGCAGGAGTCGAAGGTCTCGTCGAACGGCTTCAGCAACGTCCGCTACCGTTCCGGAACAAAGGGGCGGTACGTACGGCAACTGACCGCGCTCATTGAGGAATTCGCGCCCTACTGCCGCGTCCGCTACGCCTTCTGACCTGCTGGGAAGCTGGCCCTGCCAGGGGCCCTCCCAGCGCGCTAAACTTGCGACCATGATCGGTGCCCGTACCCGGCTTCTGGCGTGGCTCGTTGCCTTGGCGGCTTTCCTCGCCGGCTGCGTGCCCGCGACGGGCCTCGATACCGGCACCGACCGTCCAACTGAGGCAACCTCTGCCCCGCCGGCCGCGAGCGCCGTTACGGTTGCTCCCCAGGAGACACCCGCCCCCGCGCCGGTCTACACGCCTCCCCCTGCGCCCCAACCGTTCGCCCTCAACCTTTACCGGGAGGGTGACTTCGTGCCGCAGTACACGTTCGACTGGTGCGTTGCGGCGAGCATCCAGATCGCGCACAACCTCATCGATGACACCGGTGGCGGTACTTGGACGGATTCTGTCCAGCAGGGCGAACTGTGGGAAATGGCCCGGGCCCGGTCGTCCAATTCCTTCAACGGAGCCAACCCCCTGGGATGGGCGCAGACGCTAACCGAGGCCGGGATGGGGCCGTATTCGGTGGTGAGCATTGCCGACTACCACGACGCCCTCCGTACCGCAGCGCGGGCCATCGCCGAGACGGGCAGGCCGGTAGGGCTCGTGATGTGGAGCGGCCGCCACGCGTGGGTCATGAGCGGGTTCGAGTCGATTGGTGATCCAAGGCAGTTCCCCGAATTTTCCGTCACCGGCGTTCACGTCCAGGATCCCCTGTACCCTCACGGCAGCGGGCAGTGGGGGCCGTCGCCCGCGCCCAACAGCCTGCTCACTCCAGAGCAGCTGGCGACGCAGTTCGTGATCCGTGAGCCACGGCGGTGGAGCAGCGAGCTCCCCACCGGCTACCTGCTGGTTCTTCCGCTGGCCGGGAGCTGAAACCCCTACTACCCGCCCGTAGCGTAGCGCGGCGTCTTTGGCAGGATCATACTGGATACGCCGCTCAAGTCGGTGGACATTCATGCGTCCCAGCGGCCCATTCACCGGCAGTTCCCGGGGAGTTCTGCCGGCATCCTGGCGAAGGTGGGGAGGCTCCTTCCGACGCTTCGTATCCCTAATACAGACAATATCGGTCTCAGAGGGGCAGAAGATCAGCGATGAACCGCACCAAGACGGGGCTACTCTCCATGGCCACCGCTGCCGTGCTTGCCATGGGACTTGCTCCCGCTACTGCAGTTGCGCATGGAGGAAACGGGCACGGAGGCCCGGACCACAGCGACGACTGGCGGAACAATGACGACCAGCGCCGCCTGGTCAGGGTGCTGCGCCACGTTACTGACCACTACCGCTGGCTGGAGAACGCGGAGGCGGAGGGCTACAAGAAGATTACTGAATGCGTTGAGAAACCTGGCGTCGGAGCAATGGGCTTTCACTACGCGAAGCAGGAATTGATTGATGACAAGACCCAGGCCCGTAAGCCTGAGGTTCTTGTGTACATGCCGAACAAGTACGGGCGCTACAAGCTGGTAGCTGTTGAGTTCATATCGACGGCGGCACACCGGCCTTCAATCGCCGGAGTCACTTTCGAGGACGGGCCCTTCCCCGGCTCCTACGCCCTCCACGCATGGGTATGGAGGGACAATCCTAGCGGGATGTTCGCAGCCTACAACCCGGACCTGCGCTGCCCGAAGTAACGTCCTACAACCAGTTGAACCATCCGGTAGCTCAGCGCTGATTGGCGCCCTGCGATGAACCGCTCGACGCTCCTGGACCTTTGCGGCCAGGAGCGTCTTCTCGTGCCCGCCCTCCTCGCGGGTTGGCGCCGGACTCGCGGGTTGGCGCCGGAAATCATCTATTGACTTCCGATAGAAAACAACCGACAGTTGATAAATGCTTATCGCGCGGCAATTGGTCCTCCCGCTTAGGGTTCTGCTAGTAATGGTGTTTTTCGGGCTGCTGGTTGCCCAGGTCATGTCATTCCCCGGCGAATTTTTCTCCACAGAGGAGGGGCCCGGAGCCGACCCCTGGCGATGGCCCATGCTGCTGTTCTCGGAACTGGAAGCGCTGTGCCTGCAGGTGGTGATCGTGTGTGTCTGGCGGTTGCTGACCCTTGTCCAGCGCGGCAAAATCTTCACCACTGCTTCCCTGCGGTGGGTGGACGTGATCATGTGGGCGTTCGTCGTGGCCTGGCTGCTGCTGGCGGCAATGGCCGGTTCCCTCGTCGCATACATCTACTTCACCCCCGAACTGCGTGACCCTGGGACGCCTGCCGTGCTGATCGGCATCACGCTGATCGGTGCCGTGCTGGTTCTGCTGATCGTGGTGATGCGGGATCTGCTCCGGCAGGCGACGACACTTCAGGCTGACATGGAAGGGGTGATCTGATGGCGATAGTGGTACGCATCGACGTGGAACTGGCCAAGCGCAAGATGAGCGTAGGGGAGTTCGCGGAGCGGGTCGGAATCAGTCCCGCCAACGTCGCGGTACTGAAGAACGGCCGGGCCAAGGCCATCCGCTTCAGCACCCTTGACGCGATGTGCCGCGTCCTGGATTGCCGGGCGGGCGATCTGCTCGAGTGGGTCGACGACGGCCCTGGCGGCGACGGCACGGAGACGTCGTGAGGTGGCTGGTTGCCAAACCTGACAGTCCGGCCTTCGTGTTCCCGCGCCTTACGGCGCCTTCGGGGCGAGCTCGACGTCCTCACCGCGGAGATTGACACGGAAGCCATCACCCTGGACAGCGACGTCCCGGAGCACGAGACCATCGGGCAAGCCCTCGACATTGTGCTCAATCGTCACCAGCCCGCGCACGGCGGCAGCGGCAGCGTCCGAAAGGAAGCCCGGCCCCCCGAAGTCGATCGAGCGTGGCTCGACAACAACCTTGCCGGCCTCAACCCCGACCGTACCGGTGGCGTTCACCGCCAACTCGCGGCCCAGGGCTTCAACGGTGCGAATCACCACTACCTGGCCGCCGTCGCCGGCGCGGACCACCGTCCCACCACCCAGCTCGTTGGCGACCACATCGAACGGCACCGTAGCGTCTACGGTAAGCCGTTTAGCCACCAGTCCGCCCGGCCCCGTCACCACCTCCGACCCCACAGCCCGGACATCGGAAAGAGTAGAACCTGCTCCCACCACTGTTCCGGCATCCAGCACCACGTCCGCCAGCCACACATCCTCCCCGTTCAGGCCGGACGGAGGCCCTCCGCCAGGCGGGTGCTCCGGAGCAGCTGACGATGTCGGCACAGGCGCTGTGCCTTCCCCGCCGGCGGGGCCGCTTAGCGCCCACCACAGGACCACAACGGCGACGGCGGTGAGGAGGACCATCCCCGCGGCACCGATTAGCCAGTCCTTCACACGCGTCGATTCCATGAGGACAGTCTCTTCGAAACCTACGGTCCGTCAAATAATGCGCTGTTGCTGCTTTGCGGTACCACAACGTGCACGGCGTTGCGCTGGACACTGAAGTCGGCGGGCGTCCCCGTTGCGATTTCGCCGTCCAGGTTCACCGACAGCGGCGGGTCGGTGACCAGCCGGACACGCCGGCTGGTCAGGTGGTACACCCGGTCATGCTCAATAAAGCTTCCGTCCCTGAGCAACCGTGCGATCTTCACATGCTCCCGCAGCGGCGCTTTCAGGATTGCGTAGATGTCAAGAAGATGATCGTCGATCCCTGCCATTGGTGAGACTGTATTGCCACCGCCATAGTGCCGGCCGTTGCCGACAGCCACTTGAAGCAGGTCCTCAAGCTTCATCGACCCGTGGTCCCCATCCGGGAACTCAAGCCGGGCCTGGAACGGCACGTGCCGGGTATAGGCCCGCAAGGTGGCCACCCCGTACGCCAACGGGCCGATTTGCCGCTTCAGGCGGGGACTCAGAGCCTGGGTAACCCCCACCGACAGACCGGCTGAAGCGACATTGAGGAAGGGCTGGCCGTTCGCGCGGCCAAGATCGATGTCCACCACCTTGCCGTCCGCCACCGCAGCGCAGGCCCCTGCCAGGTCACTGGGGATCTCGAGTGTGCGGCCGAGGTCGTTGGCTGTGCCCAGCGGAAGAACGCCGAGTATGACATCGGTCCCGGCAACCCGGCCGGCAGCGCAGCTGACCGTCCCGTCACCACCGCCGACAACCACCAGGTCGTGCCCGTCGGCAAGCACCCGGTCAAGGGTCCCTGCCAGCTCCTCCCCCCGCTCCACGCGGTGCGCGGAAGTGACAGGTAAACCTGCATCGCGCAGCCTCTGTACTGCCAGTTCGTGTGCCGCCGCCCCCCGGCGTGATCCCGCATTTATCACCACAGCAACAGAGCGGACCTCTCGGACAGACTTCATGTGCAACATGCTAGATCGGGCAACCTGTGAAATGCCTGCGGACCGCGTTGCCGCCCTGCCATATACTCCGAGTATGCGAATCAAGCGCCTCCACGGAAGCAACAACGTCCAGCCGGCCTCGCCCAAGCAGCATGGGGGCGACCTGTGAGCGGGGGTCTTGTCGCCCTGCTCGACGACGTCGCAGCCCTCGCCCGCATCGCGGCAGCATCGGTGGATGACGTCGCTGCCGGGGCTGCAAAGGCGGGGGCCAAAGCCGCCGGCGTGGTGATCGACGACGCCGCTGTTACACCCCAGTACGTGTCCGGGGCGGACCCGTCCCGTGAGCTGCCCATGATCAAGAAGATTTTCTGGGGCTCGCTCCGGAACAAACTGCTGATTATCCTGCCGGCGTTGTTGCTGGTCAGCGCCTTCATTCCGTGGGCCATCCCGTTCATTCTGATGCTCGGCGGCACCTACCTTTGCTACGAGGGCGCCGAGAAGGTCTGGCACAAGCTCTTCGGCCACCACACGGCCGCCGAAGATGCGCCGGCAGTGGAGCGGGGCCCGGAGGCGGAAACCAAGGTCATTAAGGGCGCCATTACCACCGACTTCATTCTGTCCTGCGAGATCATGGTCATTGCGATGAACGAGGTGGCCGCTGAGAACCTGTGGGCCCGTGCGCTCATCCTGGTGGTCGTGGCGCTGGTGATCACGGTTGCTGTCTACGGTGCCGTGGCACTGATCGTCAAGATGGACGACATCGGACTGCACCTGGCCGCCAAGGACTCGGCAGGTACCCAGCGCGTCGGCGAGCTGCTCGTCAGGGGAATGCCCAAAGTGCTGGCCGCCATCACCTTTATCGGGACGATCGCCATGCTTTGGGTTGGTGGCCACATTATGCTGCAGGGCGCCCACGACCTCGGCTGGCATGCGCCGTACGATCTGGTCCACGTCCTCGAGAAACCTTTCGCCGGTATCGCCGTTGTGGGCTCCTTCCTGGCGTGGCTCGTGAACACCCTGTGCTCGGCCGTCATCGGACTCGTGTGGGGCCTCGTCATCATGGCCATTGTGGGCCCGCTGCTCAAAGTGCTGCCGTTCGGCAAGAAAAAGGGCGGTCACGAGGAAGGTGACGTCCGTGCCGCAGCCGCAGGCCATCCGCCGGCCAAACGTCACGGGGACTCCGCCTCTTAGCCGGGTGCCGCCTGCTTTTTGTTCTCAGCCTTCAGCGCCGGAACCAGGCTTTGGTAGGGCACCTACAAAATACCGGGCGTTCAGCGCCAGTAACGTCGGCAGTACAGCAGATTGCCTTTGTACAACACCGACAGGACCGCCATGACGAACACCCACACCACAGCCGAAAACCGCCTGAGCCCCGGGCGCAGCCGCTGGAATGCTACTGATCTCGGTTTAATCGCCGTCTTCGCCGCCCTCGTTGCCGGCGCGGCCCTGGTCCCCGGGCTGGCAGTGAACGGCTTCGGGGTCCCCATCACCTTCCAGACCCTCGCCGTGATGCTCACCGGCCTGGTGCTGGGCCCTGGAAGGGGACTCGCCGCCGTCGGGCTCTACGTCCTCCTCGGCCTCGCAGGCCTGCCGATTTTCAGCCAGGGCCGCAGCGGCCTGGGCATCCTCGCGGGCCCCTCAGCCGGCTACATCATCGCCTTCCCCATCGCCGCAGGCGTCGTCGGGTGGCTGGCCACCGTGGTGATCCGCCGCACAACCAAAGCGCGCGCTTTGTGGCTGTTCCTGGCCGCAACCGTCACCAGTGTGGTGTTCGTGCACTCACTGGGCGTCGCCGGCATCGTCCTGAACACCAAAGCCACCCTCGAACAGGCGTTCCTCAGCGACGTCGTCTTCTACCCGGGTGATGTGGTCAAGAACATCCTGGCTGCAGTCATCGCTGTCGCCCTGCACCGCGCCTTCCCGGACATCCTGGTGCGCCGTGTACGACGGAACGCCTACCGGCCCGTGAAGGCCTAGGACCTCCCGCCATGCCCGTCGTCACCTTCGACCACGTTACGGTCGCAGTAGAAACGGACCACAGCCCGGAGCCGAAGGTCCTCCTCGACGCTGTGAACCTTGAATTTCATGAACGCCGCGTCGGCGTTATCGGCGCCAACGGCTCCGGTAAGTCCACCCTGCTGCGCCTGGTCAACGGCCTCGTGCAGCCCACCGCGGGCAGTGTGACGGTCGACGGCGACGATACAGTCAGTGCCGTCCGGAAAGTCCGCCGGAACGTCGGCTTCGTTTTCACCGATCCGCTGTCCCAACTGGTGATGCCCACGGGCCGGGAGGACGTGGAACTGTCACTCCGCCGCTCCATCAGGAACGGCACCGAGCGGCGCGCCGCGGCCGAAGCCGCACTGGACCGGCTGGGGCTGCTGCCGCTGGCCGACCAGAGTATCTACGAACTGTCCGGCGGTGAGCGGCAGCTTATGGCGCTCGCCGCCGTGCTCGCAGTGGACCCCGCAGTTCTGGTGCTGGACGAGCCGTCCACCCTCCTGGACCTGCGCAACCGCGAACTCCTCCGCAGGACCGTTTCCGGGCTGGACCAGCAGATCATCATGTCCACCCACGACCTTGACCTTGCCCTGGAAATGGACCGGGTGCTGGTCATTGAAAAAGGCGAAGTTGCCTACGACGGCGGCCCGGCTGAGGCTGTTGCCGCGTACCGCGACCTGTGCCTGGGCAGCTTGCACGCTTCAGGGCCGGGCGCCCCATGAGGGGCCACGGCTTCCTCCTGGCCAACTACGTACCCGGAAACTCCCCCATCCATCGGTCACCCCTGGCGCTGAAGTTCCTCCTCGTCTTCGGTTGCGGCCTGGCCTCCTTTCTCATCCAGGACTGGGTCATTTCCGCCGCAGTGCTCGCAGGCCTCGTCTGCCTCTTCCTGCTAAGCGGCGCCGGCGTGAAACGGCTCTGGTCCGCCCTGCGCCCGCTTGCCGCCGTCCTGCTGGTCATCGGACTCTTCCAGTGGTGGCAGCTGGGGGCACCCACCGCCGCCCGGATCGTACTGAACATCCTCGTCTGCGTGGTGGCGGCATCTCTGCTCACCGCCACCACCCCGGTGCAGCGGCTCCTGGACGGAGTAGTCAAAGCGGCGGGCCCGTTCAGGAGGTTCGGCGCTGACCCGGAGCGGTTCGCCCTAACCATCGGCATCATGCTCCGGAGCATCCCCTACATAGCGGGCACGTTCGCCGACGTCCGGGACTCCGCGAGGGCCCGGGGCCTGGAGCGGAATCCGCGCGCACTGATCCTGCCAGTGTTCATCACCTCCGTGGCCTTCGCCCGGCAAACAGGCGAGGCACTCGCCGCCCGCGGCTTGGGTGAGGCCGAGGACTGACGTTCCGGGTCCTAAAGCTGCTCGTACTGGAGCAAAGCGGCGGTCCCCATTCCCCCGGCGATGCTGATCATGGCCAACGCCAGGCTTCCCGGCGTTCCGGTCCTCCGCGCCTGGGCCAGCAGCCGGGTCACCAGCACGGCCCCCGAGGCGCCGTACGCGTGGCCAAGAGCCAGCGCCCCGCCGTCGAGGTTCACCTGCTCCGGGTTGATGCCCAGCTCGTCAAGGCAGGCAAGGGTCTGCGACGCAAACGCCTCGTTGAATTCCACCAGGTCGAGTTCGCCGGCTGCCACGCCCGCGGAACGCAGCACGTTCCGGGCTGCGGCAGCAGCACCAATGCCCAACACCTCGGGGGCCACCCCCGCCGTACCGGTGCCCAGCACCAGCAAACCGTCCTGCGCCCCAAGGTCGCGGGCCCGCTGCACGGAAGTGATGACGACGGCGGAGGCTGCGTCCGCGTCGAAGCAGGAGTTTCCGGCGGTGACAGTTCCCCCGTCCACGAAGGCAGCGGGGAACCGTGCCATGACGGCGGCAGTCAGGCCCGGCCGCGGCCCGTCGTCCGCATCGACTGTCCCGGCACCGGTCACCAAGGGGACCAGTTCGCCGTCGAAACGCCCTTCCTCTGCGGCGGCAAGAGCCAGTCGGTGGCTGCGGAGGGCAAAAGCGTCCTGCCGGTGCCTGCCCACAGCGAAGTTCCGCGCCACGGTTTCAGCGGCCACTCCCATGTCCGGGTCGCCGAACCTGCCGGGCACAAACTGTGCGCGGGCGTAAAACTCCAGTCCGCCGTCGTCGTCCCGGTGCGCACGGAGGGGCGCGGTGCTGGTGCTTTCCACTCCCCCGGCCAGGTACAGGGGATTACCGCCGGCGGCAACCAGTCCGGAAGCGAGGACGATTGCGTCCAGGCCCGAACCGCACTGGCGGTCAACGGTGAGGCCGGGAACGCTGACCGGAAGCCCGGCTTCCAGCAGTGCAAGCCGGGCGACGTTTCCGCCCCCGCCCACGGCATTGCCGATCACCACATCGGTAACAGCCGCCGGCTCCATTCCCGGGCCCGCAGCGAGGTCCCGGAGCACGGGTGCCAGAACCTCGTGGGCGCGGAGCTTCCGCAATAAGCCGTTGGTCCGGCAGACGGGAGTGCGGCGTGCCGCGATGATGACGGGCTGGCGGTTCGGCGGAAGGAGCTCAGGCGCCAAGGTTCCGGATCCTCTGGTCTCCAGAGGTGATCCAGTCCAGCAGCACGTTGCGGCTGACTTTGCCGCGGTCCGTCGTGGGCAGTTCCGTGATGGCGAAGTACTGGAGCGGCCACTTGTCCCGCGCCAGGATGTTTTCCAGTCCTGATTTCAACTGGGTTGCGGTGACTGCCCCGGCGGACGGGACCACACCTGCCACTACCCTCTGGCCCCGGAGGTCGTCCGGCATGCCGGCAGCGACGGCAGCGGCGACACCGGGCACGGCAGCCAGGGCCAATTCCACCTCGTGCGGATAGACGTTCTTGCCGGCAGTAAGGATCATGTCCGCGCGGCGTCCCAGGATGTGAAGCTCTCCCGCCTCGAGGTAGCCCTGGTCCCCCACGGTGAACCAGCCGCCAAAGGACCTCAGGGCCTGGCCGTCGTCACCCCATAGGTAGCCCTTGCTGACCATCGCGCTGCGCACGCAAATATTGCCGGCGGCCCCGTCAGGAAGCCCTTCTCCCGAATCGTCCAGGATCCGCACGTCCACGCCGGGGAAAGCCCGGCCGATGCCTGTTCCGCCCGGCGCTGCAGGTTCACCGGGGGCCACGCCCGCCCCGGAAACAAAGCTCAGTTCCGAGGCGCCGTAGTACTCGTAGATAGTGGCGTTCGGGGCCCAGCGCCGGGCAGCTTCGAGGGTGCGGGCGTCCAGCTTCGACCCGGCGCAAATGATGGTGCGCACCCCGGAGGCGTCCACACACCCCGTCATGCCGCGCTCGCTCAGCATCCGCAGCATGGTGGGCACCAGCACCAGGCGGGTGACGCGGTCATGCGTGATGGCCGCGTGCACACTGCCGACATCGAATGTTTCCAGGGTCTGGAATTCCGAACCCGCGTAGAGGCATTCGGCCAGCGCGTAAAGGTTCAGGCTTGCTGCCAGCGGCCCCGGCGCAAGCGTCACGTCGTCCTGGCGGAGCCCGAAGAACTCGATGGAGGCGTCAAAGGATTGTTGCCAGGACCGCCGGGACCTGGAGAAGGCCTTGGGGACCGAGGTGGTACCGGAGGTCAGTCCAATGAGGAAGGTGGCCTCCGGCGGACCGTCGGCCAGGTCATCATCCGGCGACACCGGCGCGGGGTGGGCAGTTGCCTCCACGCGCCGGAGAATGTCCTCCCGCAGCGGTGCAGGCCAGGCGGGATCAAGGACCGCGCACTGACGCCCGCCTGCTACAGCGGCTGAAAATCCCACGGCGAAGTCCGCCGAGTTTGCCTCACACAGGGAAATGACGGCTTTGGTTTCCGGGACCAGGGCAGCAGCAGAGTTCCGGAGCTGGGCCCAGGTGAGGCGGCGACCGGCGACCACGACAGCGGTGTCGTGCGGCCGTTCTTCCGCCCAGCGCTGGATTCTGTTGAGGAAAGGCATCAAATCAACTTTACCGGCAGGCACGGATTGAGCTTCCGGTCCGTGGGTATTGTGACCTTATGAGTTTCAACGACAATGTGCAGCTGGATCCCTCGCAGGTCCAGGACAGGCGCGGCATGGGCCGCGGAGTTAAAGTAGGCGGCGGCATCGGCGGCGGGCTCATCCTGCTCATCGCCTCGCTCCTGGGCGTCAACCCCCAGCTCCTGGAGGGCCTGGCCGGGGCGGGGCAGGCACCCCAAAGCCAAGGAACAGCGCCGGCCTGCGAGACCGGCGCCGATGCCGACGCCCGCGTGGACTGCCGCATCACCGGCACCGTCAACAGCCTGAACGCGTTTTGGCCGGCCTACCTGCAGCAGTACAACGTGCAATACCCCCGGCCGAAGACGGTGATCTTCGAGCAGGGCGTTAACACCGGCTGCGGCGCCGCTTCCAGCGCCGTCGGTCCCTTCTACTGCCCGGCCGACACCACCGCGTACTTCGACCCCGGATTCTTCCAGGAGCTTGTGGACCGCTTCGGTTCCTCCGGCGGCCCGCTGGCCCAGGAGTACGTCGTGGCGCACGAGTTCGGACACCACATCCAAAACGTGCTGGGAAACCTGGACCGTGCCCAGCAGGATCCGCAGGGCCCTGAGTCCGGCGCCGTACGCGTTGAACTCCAGGCAGACTGCTACGCCGGACTGTGGGCGAAGCACGCATCCACCCAGCCCGGGCCGGCAGGCCAGCCGTTCCTGGAAGCGCTCACGCAGCAGGACCTGAACGACGCCCTGTCCGCGGCTTCCGCTGTGGGCGATGACCGGATCCAGGAGGCAGCCACCGGACGCGTTTCCCCCGAAGCCTGGACCCACGGCTCCAGCGAGCAGCGCCAGCGGTGGTTCTACAAGGGGTTTAACACGGGCGACATCAACCAGTGCGACACCTTCTCCGCACCGAGTCTTTAGCCTCGCTTTTCTGCAGGAACGACGACGGCAGGTCACCTTCCACTTGCAAGGTGACCTGCCGTCCTCGTACTTCTGGGACTCTTAGATGTTGAAGCCGAGGGCCCGCATCTGGTCCTTGCCGTCGTCGGTGATCCGCTCCGGACCCCAGGGCGGCATCCAGACCCAGTTGAGGCGCCAGTCGTCCACAACGCCGTCCAGGGCCTGGCCCACCTGCTCCTCGAGGACATCGGTGAGCGGGCACGCAGCAGTGGTCAGGGTCATGTCGATCAGCAGCGCGCCGTCGTCATCGGAGTACTTCAGGCCGTACAGCAGTCCGAGGTCCACAATGTTGACGCCGAGCTCAGGGTCGATGACATCCTTCAGCGCCTCTTCGACGTCCTCGAGACTCGTGCGGGACGCGTTGATTTCGGTCATGGAAAGTCCTTACTGGGCCTGCGCCACGGCGGGTGCAGCGGCAGCGCCGGCGCCCTTGGCGTAACGGTCGTAGCCTTCTTCTTCCAGGCGGTCGGCCAGCTCGGGGCCGCCTTCCTCAACAACCTGGCCGTCCACGAACACGTGTACGAAGTCCGGCTTGATGTAGCGCAGGATGCGGGTGTAGTGCGTGATCAGCAGGGTGCCCATGTTGCCGTCGGCGTGGGCGCGGTTGACGCCCTCGGAGACAACCTTCAGCGCGTCAACGTCCAGGCCGGAGTCGGTCTCGTCCAGGACGGCGAACTTGGGCTTGAAGAGTTCCAGCTGGAGGATTTCCACGCGCTTCTTCTCGCCGCCGGAGAAGCCTTCGTTGACGTTGCGCTGGGCGAAGTCGGCGTCGATGCGCAGCTGCTCCATGGCAGCCTTGACGTCCTTGGTCCAGGTGCGGAGCTTGGGGGCTTCGCCGTCAATGGCGGTCTTGGCGGTCCGCAGGAAGTTGGTCATGCTGACGCCGGGTACCTCCACCGGGTACTGCATGGCCAGGAAGACGCCGGCGCGGGCACGCTCGTCAACGCTCATCTCCAGGACATCTTCGCCGTCGAGGGTGATGGAGCCGCTGGTGACGTTGTAGCGCGGGTGGCCTGCGATGGTGGAGGCCAACGTGGACTTGCCGGAGCCGTTGGGGCCCATGATGGCGTGGGTTTCGCCGGTCCGGATGGTCAGGCTGACGCCCTTCAGGATTTCCTTGGTGCCCTGCTCAGTCTCAATGCTGACGTGCAGGTCCTTGATCTCAAGGGTAGACATGTGTCGTGTTCTCCTCTGCCCCGTGCCTGGCGGCCGCGGGGCGGTTTTCTGTCTGGAAGTTGGTTCGTTATTCGATGGTGCTAGCTGAAGTTGGGGGCTTGGGCGCCGTTGAGGATGTTGGTGAAGTCCACGTAGACCTCGTCCCCCTGGATCTCGACGGCGAACACCGGAACGGGATCGTAGGCCGGCAGCTGCAGCGGTTCACCGGTGCGGAGGTCGAACTGGGAGCCGTGGCCCCAGCACTCGATGGCGCAGCCCTCCACATCCCCTTCGGACAGTGAGATGTCCGCATGCGAGCAGGTGTCGCCGATTGCGTGGATCTCCCCCATGGAGTCCTTAACGATTGCCACAGGGTAGTCGTCAATCAGGATCCGCAGCGCCTGCTTCACCTGAATTTCATCCACCTTGCAGACGAGCTCGCCCTTTGGCTGTTCAGTCATCAGTAATCCGTGCCCGTACCTTCTAGTTATCCGTCAGTGCGAGTTCGCGCTCAACAGCGTCGGTCAGCCGCTCCTCGATGGAGGGGACCTTGATCTGCTGGATGATCTCGTTCAGGAAGCCGCGGACCACCAGGCGGCGTGCAACATCCTCCGGGATGCCGCGGGCCATCAGGTAGAACAGGTGCTCGTCATCCATCCGGCCGGTGGCGCTGGCGTGGCCGGCACCCTCGATCAGCCCGGTCTCGATTTCGAGGTTGGGCACGGAATCGGCGCGGGCGCCGTCAGTCAGCAGCAGGTTGCGGTTGGCTTCGTAGGTGTCGGTGCCTTCTGCTTCCTTGCGGATCAGGACGTCGCCAACCCAGACGGCGTGGGCATTGCGGCCCTGCAGCGCACCCTTGTAGAGGACGTTGGACTTGCAGTTGGGCACCGCGTGGTCCACGAAAAGGCGCTGCTCGAGGTGCTGCCCCGCATCTGCGAAGTACAGGCCGAAGAGCTCGGCCTCGCCGCCGGGGGCGGTGAAGCGGGCCGACGGCGTAACGCGGACGAGGTCGCCGCCCAGGCTCACCATGACGTGCTTGAGCTTGGCGTCACGGCCGATCCTGGCCTGCTGGGAGGAGGCGTGGACGGCGTCGTCGTTCCATTCCTGAAGCGAGATAACGGTGAGGCTGGCGCCATCCTCCACGATGATCTCGACATTCTCCGATACGACGGCGGAACCCCTGTGATTGAGGACCACAACTGCCTTGGAGAACTTCTCCGCCACGATCACCAGGTGCTGGGCGGCAGCCTCAAGGGAGGTGCCTTCGATGTCCACGGAGATCTCCGACAGGGCTTCGAACTCGGCGGGGATGGTCACCACGGTGGCCCCCGCGAAGTTTTCCCAGGCGTTGGCGGACACGCGGTCCTCCGGGACGCCGGCGGTACCAATCCGCTGGTCATCACGGGTGACGCTTTCCACGGTGACCTGCTCGGGACCGTTAACCACCACGGTGGGAGCCGCGCCGGACAGGACCTCGGAGTGCAGGCCGCGAAGGCGCTTGAGCGGGGTGAAGCGCCAGTCTTCCTCCATGCCGGTGAGGGGCTTGAAGTCGGCGAGCCTGTAGGACGTCAGGCGGCCCGCACGGGAGCTGTCCGGAACACCTTCGCCGCCCCCGTGGGAGTGGCTTTTGGCCGAAGCCCCCGCGAGCGGGGCCTTCGAGCCGGCATTGATGGGCGAGAGGCTTTCGCCTTCTTCGGTGAAGCCGTCGATGAACGGCTGGGCTGAGGGCGCGCCGATGCGCGCCTTTTCAGTAGTGATTTCAGTCATCGTTATCCGACGGACCCTTCCATCTGCAGTTCAATCAGGCGGTTCAGCTCAAGTGCGTACTCCATGGGGAGCTCGCGGGCGATGGGCTCGATGAAGCCGCGGACGATCATCGCCATGGCTTCGTCTTCGCGCATGCCGCGGGACATCAGGTAGAAGAGCTGTTCTTCGCTGACGCGGGAAACAGTTGCCTCGTGGCCCATAACAACGTCATCCTCGCGGATGTCGATGTACGGGTAGGTGTCCGAGCGGCTGATGGTGTCCACCAGCAGCGCGTCGCAGCGCACGGTGTTGGCCGAGTGCTTGGCGCCTTCCCGGACCTGCACCAGGCCGCGGTACGCAGCGCGCCCGCCACCGCGGGCCACCGACTTGGAGATGATGGAGCTCTTGGTGTTCGGCGCGATGTGCACCATCTTGGAGCCTGTGTCCTGGTGCTGGCCTTCGCCGGCGAAAGCGATGGACAGGGTCTCGCCCTTGGCGTGCTCGCCAACAAGGTAGACGGCCGGGTACTTCATGGTGACCTTCGAGCCGATGTTGCCGTCAACCCACTCCATGGTGGCGCCCTCTTCGCAGATGGCGCGCTTGGTCACAAGGTTGTACACGTTGTTGGACCAGTTCTGGATGGTGGTGTACCGGACGCGGGCGCCCTTCTTGACGATGATCTCCACCACGGCGGAGTGCAGGGAATCCGAGGTGTAGATCGGAGCAGTGCAGCCTTCGATGTAGTGGACGTAGGAGTCCTCGTCGGCGATGATCAGGGTCCGCTCGAACTGGCCCATGTTCTCGGTGTTGATGCGGAAGTACGCCTGCAGCGGGATGTCCACGTGGACGCCCTTGGGGACGTAGACAAAAGAACCGCCGGACCACACGGAGGTGTTCAGCGATGCGAACTTGTTGTCGCCTACCGGGATAACGGTGCCGAAGTACTCCTGGAAGATCTCCGGGTGTTCCTTCAGGGCGGTGTCGGTGTCCAGGAAGATGACACCCTGCCGCTCAAGGTCCTCCCGCAGCTGGTGGTAAACAACCTCGGACTCGTACTGGGCAGCGACACCGGAGACGAGGCGCTGCTTTTCGGCCTCGGGGATGCCCAGCTTGTCGTACGTGTTCTTGATGTCCTCGGGCAGGTCTTCCCAGGTGGCAGCCTGCTTCTCGGTGGACCGCACAAAGTACTTGATGTTGTCGAAGTCGATGCCCGACAGGTCCGCGCCCCAAGTGGGCATGGGCTTGCGGTCAAAGTACTTCAGGCCCTTGAGGCGCAGGTCAAGCATCCATTCCGGCTCGCTCTTCTTCGCCGAAATGTCCCGGACTACCTCTTCGTTGAGCCCACGGCGTGCGTTGGCGCCGGCGTCGTTCTTGTCAGCCCAGCCGTACTCGTAGGTGCCGATGCCGTGGAGCTCGGGATTCTTTTCCAGAATCTCCGAGATCACAGTGTTTTCGGCGACTGCTTTCTCTGATAGTTGGTCCGTCATCACGGCCTTTCTTGCTGATGGTTGTTTACTTCATTCAGGCTGGCGGGGGCTGCCGGGAACCGCGTGGGTGCCTGGGCAGACAGCCTGCCTGTAGGAATGTGGGTGGTGCAGACGTGCCCGCCGCGCGCCAGGGTGGAGAGCCGGCGGACATCCACGCCTACCAGCCTGGAAAACACTTCGGTTTCCACGTCGCAAAACACGGGGAACCGGGCCGCAAGCTGCTGGATGGGGCAGTGCCCCTGGCAAAGCTGGACGCTGGACAGGGCCGCCGGAAGCGGTGGCTTGGCGGCGATGGAAGCGGCGGAGGCCACGAAGTTGTCGCGGCTCAAAGCATCGGCCAGGGCTTTGGCGCGGTCTGCGATGTCCGGACCCGCCTGGTCAATCTCCGGCGCGTACCGGCGTTCCATCTCCGAGAAGCGTTCCACGGCGAATGCCCGCACCGCGTCGGGGCCCGCGACTTTCTGCAGCTCCTGGAGCGCCAGGGCGGCAATGCCCAGGTAATCATTGCCGAGACTCGACTGCCCCTGGGAACTGAGGACATAGCGCCGTGCGGGCCGCCCCGCCCCGGCACCGGACTTGGCCACGCGCTTGACTTCGATAACGCCTGCACGGGATAAATGGTCCAAGTGGCGCCGCACGGCCGCCGGCGTGAAGCCCAGCAGGTCGCCCAGTTCAGCGGCACTGACGGGACCATGTTCCAAAACGGCAGAGAGGACGCGGTCCCGCGTGCGCTCATCAGCGTCAGCCACCGGACCGGCGGCCACCGGCCCCCGGTCTGCGGGAGCCTGGGAGGCTCCGTGCCCGGTGAAAGGCACAGCAGTAGCATTGCTCATGGAATACACAACACAATAATGTCGTAATTTACTCCCCCGCTCCAGTAAGGGCAGGCTGGCCTTCGCAGCACTGCCAAGGCCGGCGAAAAATACTACATCCCGTAGAATACTGGGGTGCGATCCCCCCAATCCCCGGTTCTGTCCATCAGCGGGCTAGTTAAGGATGTTGGCCCGCTTGCAAGCCTGGACGGAAAGATGCTCCGGGTTGTGAGCGGGGTATCGCTTGTCGCCGAACGCGGACAGGTCACGGCCCTGCTGGGTGCCAACGGCGCCGGGAAAACCACCACACTCGAATGTGCACAGGGCCTCCAAAAGCGCAGCGGCGGCACCATCTCCCTGCTGGGCGAGGACCCGGCAACGGCAGGGGCTGCCCTGCGCTCCCGCGTAGGTGTAATGCTTCAGGACGGCGGGCTGCCGCCGTCGTCCAGGCCTACTCCCCTGCTGCGCCATATTGCCGGCCTTTACGCCCGCCCCTGGCCGGTGGATGACCTGATTGAGCGGCTGGGTATCGGCGCGTTCAGCCGCACCACCGTCAGGCGGCTCTCCGGCGGACAGAAACAACGCCTTGCCCTGGCCGCCGCCCTGATCGGCCGGCCCGAAGTCCTATTCCTGGACGAGCCCAGCGCGGGCCTCGACCCACAGTCCCGCCAACTGGTGTTCGGTCTCATCTCCGAACTGCGCGACGCCGGGATGGGCATCATCCTCACCACGCACCTGATGGATGACGCGCAGCGGCTGGCTGACTACGTCTACATCATCGACGGCGGCCGGAACGTCGCCGAGGGAACCGTCCAGGAACTGCTGCAGCGCAGCCCAGTCGTGGAGGCGGGGGCGGACCACATCCGGACGCTCGAGTTCGAGGCTGCTCCTGGGCTGGACCTCTCCGGCGTCCTGCCTGACAGCATTCGTGTTGCCGAGGCCCGCGCCGGAAGCTACTGCCTGACGGGCAACCTGACCCCGGCCCATCTGGCGGCACTCGCCCGCTGGTGGGAAGCGAATGACATCATGCCTGCTTCAATGAACCTGCAGGCGCGTAGCCTTGAAGACGTCTTTCTGGATATCTCGGGAAAGGACATCCGATGAACGGGACTGCGCCCGGCCCAGCCCGAGGAAACGGCAGACTTCTGCCGCTCGGCGGGGTTTCCGGCATGCAAGAGCCGGCCCCGCTGCTGCGGCGTGTCCTGCTGCAGGGCAAATACGAGGCCACGGCCATGCTCCGTAACGGCGAGCAGCTGATCCTGGCAATAGTCCTGCCCCTCCTGGCGCTCGTCGGCCTAACCGTGACACCGTTCCTTGACGGGCTGGGCGGAAGCCGCATCGACGTTGCCGTCCCCGGGATCCTGGCCCTCTGCGCCATGTCCACGGCGTTCACCGGCCAGGGCATCGCCACCGGCTTCGACCGGCGGTATGGCGTGCTCCGCTTCCTTTCCACCACTCCCCTGGGCCGCGGCGGGCTGATCGCCGGCAAGGCACTGTCGGTCCTGGCCGTCCTCTGCCTGCAGGTGGCCGCCGTCAGTGCCGTAGCCCTGTCCCTGGGATGGCGCCCTCAGGCAGGCGGCTGGATCCCCGGCCTGTTCCTTCTGGCGCTGGGCGCAGCCGCCTTTACCGCGCTGGGACTGCTGGTGGCCGGCACCGTCCGGCCCGAAGCCACCCTCGCCATCACCAACCTGCTATGGATCCTGCTGGGCGCCCTCGGCGGAATCGTACTGCCGGCCGGCCGCCTGCCTGCCGCCGCCCGGGACGCAGTGCAGTTCCTGCCCTCCGGGGCGCTTGGGGAATCCCTGCGCGAGGCTTTCCTGACCGGCACGCTGAACGGCGGCGCCACCCTCATCCTGCTCCTTTGGACTCTCATTGCCGGGGCAGCAGCCATCCGTTGGTTCAAGTGGAATTGAGATATCCGTGAGCACGGCCGCACGCCTCCCCCAGTTCGTTAACCGCCTGTCGTCACGGCTGCCCCGGGCCGTGGACGTCCGGGTGCGCCGCCTGGCAGTTGCCTCCCTGATCGGCCAGACCCTCCTGGTGGTCACCGGTGGTGCGGTGAGACTTACCGCCTCCGGCCTTGGCTGCCCCACCTGGCCGCGCTGTACGGATACCTCATTGGTGAACACCCCGGAGATGGGCATCCACGGTTTCATCGAGTTCGGCAACAGGCTCCTCACCTTCGCCCTGGCCGCCGTCGCAGCCCTGATGCTGGTGTACCTGTGGAACCTCCGCAAGGAGCGCCGGGACCTCTTCCTGCTGGCGCTGGGCCTTCTGGCCAGCATTCCGGCGCAGGCAGTCATCGGCGGCATCACCGTACTGACGAACCTCAACCCTTGGGTAGTGGGCCTGCACTTCCTGGTCTCCATGGCGCTGGTGGTGTTTGCCACACTGCTGGTGAACCGCGCCTTCGGCCGGACCGGCCGGTTCCGGACGATGTCCCACCCGGCCCTGCCGGGCGTTATGCGCCCGGTGACGGCCGCCGTCGCGCTCTTCTCCACCCTGGCCGTGATGCTCGGCGTGGTGGTGACCGGAGCCGGACCGCATGCCGGCGACGCCGATGCGCCGCGCAACGGGCTGGACTGGGACCTGTTCTCCCACATCCACGCCGTTCCGGCCTACCTGGTGACCGCCGGCACGGTGGTGGCACTCGCGCTGGTGTTCCTGCGCCGGATCAAGGGGCCCTTCCGCGCGGGCGTCCTGGGACTGCTCGGCGTGACGCTCCTTCAGGCCGCCATCGGCTTCACCCAGTATTACAACGGCATCCCGGCACTGCTGGTGGCAGCCCACATGCTCGGGGCAGCCCTGCTGATGGTGGCGGCAACGAATGCCTGGGACATCGCCCGGTCCAGCCCCGTGGAGTAGTCCTCGCCCGGCTGCGTCACTCAACGCCAAGCGCCCCGGTTCCTATGAACCGGGGCGCTTCTGTCCTTAACGACGCTCTCTCATTTGCTGCAGCGTTTCCCTGGACGCTCTCTCACCTAGCGCAGCGTTTCCCTGGACGCTCTTTCACCTAGGGGTGCAACAAACCTTCCACGATCAGCGTGAGGCAGGGTGCAGTAGCCCGGAAGAAGAGAGAGCGTCCGCCTGGAACGCGTAATAAGTGAGAGAGCGTCCGCCTGGAACCCGTAATAAGTGAGAGAGCGTCGCGGTTGTTAGCCGGCCATGACCGCCGGCCCGATGAACGGATCGACTGCCAGGGCAATAAAGAGCAGGGTGAGGTAGCTGATGGAGCCGTGGAAGACCTTCATGGCCCGCTTGTCTGTGATGTCCTCGCGCTGGGCCCGGCTGTAGAGGGAATGCGATTCGTACAAGAACCAGGTCCCGGCAAGGACTGCGGTGACCGTGTAGACCCAACCCGCTCCGCCGGCGGGAACCATCAGCAGCGAGCAGGCCACCATCGCCCATGCATACAGGACCACCTGGACGGAAACCACCTTGGCCCCGGCGATGGCCCCGAGCATGGGGACGTTGGCGTTGCGGTAGTCCTCGCCGTAGCGCATGGACAGCGGCCAGTAGTGGGGCGGGGTCCAGAGGAAAATCACCATAAAGAGAATGACGGCGGGCCATTCCACCGAGTTCGTCACGGCAGCCCAGGCAATCAGCACGGGGAAGCAGCCTGCTGCGCCGCCCCAGACGATGTTCTGCGCAGTCCGGCGCTTGAGGATGATGGTGTAAATCACCACGTAGAAGAAGATGGCGCCCAGCCCCAGCCAGGCGGACAGCGGGTTGGCGCCGAACCAGAGGATGGCGATCGCGGCGGCGCCCAACAGCCAGGAGAAGATCAGTGCTTCACGCGGCGTGACTTCACCCGTAACCAGCGGGCGGTTTTCGGTGCGGTGCATCAGTTTGTCGATGTCGCGGTCAATGTAGCAGTTGAAAGCCCCTGCACTGCCGGCGGCGAATGCACCGCCAACCAGGGTGGCCAGGATGAGCCCGATCGAAGGGAAGCCGCGCTCCGCATAGATCATGGTGGGCAGGGTGCTTACCAGGAGCAGTTCGATGACGCGTGGCTTGGTGAGGGCGAGATACGCCTTGGCCTTACGGGCAATCCCGGCTTTTGATGCCCGGGATGCTTTCAGCGGCGTATCTGTTGTGCTCACGGTGGCAGTCACCCGTTCTGTTGGCAGTTCTGTCTGGCTGTCCAGCTGTGTCATGCGGCCCGCCCATAGGGGCGCCGGCGGAACGGAATGGTGATCCGCGCCACGGCCTGGGGTTTGGAAGCTGGAATACGTCCACCGCCCGGCTTTGGCCTCCGAATATCATACCGCGCCGGCCTCCTCCCAACGGCCCGCTATTTGGCGCTGGTGATTGCGCGCGCAGTGCTTCGAGCAGATTAACTCAGCCTCACTTCAGACGCACTCACATAAGCCGAAATTGCGTCCACAACGTGAGATTTCGGCCGCCCGGGAAGTGGAATGGAGCTAAGCTGTCACCAGATCAGCACGCAGCAGGAAAGCGGCGGAAAACGCATTCCGAGTTGACGCGTGGCTGAATAAAAAGATCAACGTTTCGATGGTGAACGGCTGGTACACACCGCAGCGGACGCCATAAGGCGTGCCATTTACGCGGACCCGGTGTGCCGCCTGCCATCAGCACAGAGAGGGGCCCGGTTTTCGTGCCACATTTGGAAGAGCAACAACTGTCCTGGACCGAACTGGACCAGCGTGCGGTGGATACCATCCGCGTCCTGGCTGCCGACGCCGTGGAGAAGGTGGGCAACGGCCACCCCGGAACCGCCATGAGCCTGGCGCCGGCGGCGTATCTGCTGTTCCAGAAGCTGATGCGCCACGATCCCCGCAACCCTGACTGGCTGGGCCGTGACCGTTTCGTCCTTTCCCCGGGCCACACCTCACTGACCCTTTACATCCAGCTTTTCCTTTCGGGCTACGGCCTGGAACTGAAGGACCTGGAGGCGCTGCGCACCTGGGGTTCACTGACGCCCGGCCACCCTGAGTACAAGCACACTGCCGGGGTGGAGATCACCACCGGCCCCCTGGGCCAGGGTCTTGCGTCCTCGGTTGGCTTCGCTTACTCTCAGCGCCGGATGCGCGGCCTGTTCGACGCCGATGCTCCCGCCGCCGAGTCGCCCTTTGACCACACCATCTGGGTAATCGCCTCCGATGGTGACCTTCAGGAAGGTGTCACGGCCGAGGCTTCCTCCCTGGCCGGTCACCAGGAACTGGGCAACCTCGTTGTTGTTTACGATGAGAACCACATCTCCATCGAGGATGACACCGACATTGCCTTCACCGAGGATGTCCTGAAGCGCTACGAAGCCTACGGCTGGCACGTCCAGCGGGTGGACTGGACCAAGACCGGCGAATACAAGGAAGACGTCCAGGAGCTCTACTCTGCCCTCCTGGCTGCGAAAGCTGAGACGTCCAAGCCCTCCATCGTGTCGCTGCGGACCATCATCGGCTACCCGGCGCCCAAGAAGCAGAACACCGGCAAGATCCACGGTTCCGCACTCGGTGCCGAGGAAGTCGCAGCGCTGAAGGAAGTCCTGGGCTTTGACCCGGCCAAGTCCTTCGATGTGGACCAGGACGTCCTGGCCCACGCCCGCGCCGTGGTGGACCGCGGTGCTGCTGCCCGCAAGGAATGGGAAGAATCCTTCAACGCCTGGCAGGCTGCCAACCCCGAAGGCGCAGCCTTGCTGCAGCGCATCGAGGCCAAGGAGCTGCCCAACGATGTTGACGCCGCCCTCCCGGTCTTCCCCGCCGGCAAGGACGTCTCCACCCGTGCCGCGTCCGGCAAGGTTCTGAACGCGCTCGGTCCGGTGCTGCCCGAACTGTGGGGCGGCTCGGCAGACCTCGCCGAATCGAACAACACCACCATTGAGGGGTCGCCGTCGTTCGTGCCTGCTTCCAAGCAGACCGAGGCGTGGAAGGGCAACCCCTACGGCCGGGTCCTGCACTTCGGTATCCGCGAGCACGCCGCCGCCTCGATCGTGAACGGCATCAGCCTGCACGGCCGCACCCGTGCGTTCTCCGGCACCTTCCTGATCTTCAGCGACTACCAGCGCCCGGCCATCCGCCTCGGCGCGCTGATGGGTGTGCCGTCCCTGTACGTCTGGACGCACGACTCCATCGGCCTGGGCGAGGACGGCCCCACCCACCAGCCGGTGGAACAGCTCGCCTCGCTGCGCGCCATCGTGGGCTTGGACGTTGTCCGCCCCGGTGACGCCAACGAAGTCGCCGTTGCCTGGAAGACCATGCTGGAGAACCATTCCAACCCGGCCGGCATCGTGCTGACCCGCCAGAACATCCCCACCTGGGAGCGCGGTGAGGGAGCAGCCGACGGCGACACGTTCGGTTCGGTCGCCGGCGTCGCCAAGGGCGGCTACGTCCTGGCCGAGGCATCCAAGGACGGCGTCACCGTCCCCGCCGACGTCATCCTCATCGGCACCGGTTCCGAGGTCCAGCTGGCCGTCCAGGCCCGCGAAGCCCTTCAGGCCGAAGGCATTGCCGCCCGCGTCGTCTCCATGCCCTGCGTTGAGTGGTTCAACAAACAGGACGCCGCTTACCGCGAGTCCGTGCTGCCTGCCGCCGTGAAGGCCCGCGTCTCGGTCGAAGCAGGACTGTCCCTGGGCTGGAAGGAATTTGTCGGCGACGCCGGCCGTTCCATCAGCCTTGAGCACTACGGCGCTTCCGCCGACTACAAGCGCCTCTTCCAGGAGTTCGGCATCACCGCAGAAGCAGTTGCCGCGGCCGCCAAGGACTCCCTCGCTGGCCTCCAGGCCTAAACCGATTTTCCTAGGAGATACAACAATGACTACTCCCACCCAGCAGCTCTCGGACGCCGGAGTTTCCATCTGGCTCGATGACCTTTCCCGCGGACGCCTGGACACCGGCACCCTGGCCAAGCTCATTGAAGAGAAGAACGTGGTTGGCGTGACCACCAACCCGTCCATCTTCCACGCCGCCATCACGGCAGGCACCGACTACGACGCCACGATCGCCAAGCAGGCCGCAGCCGGCGCGTCCGTCGAAGACACCATCTTCGAAATCACCACCACCGACGTTGCCGACGCCTGCGACCTGTTCGCACCCGTGGCCGCAGCCACCAACGGCGTGGACGGCCGCGTTTCCATCGAGGTTGACCCCCGGCTTGCATGGGACACCGCAGGCACCATCGCCGAAGCCAAGCACCTGTATAAGAGGGTCAACAAGGACAACGTCCTGATCAAGATCCCGGCCACGCTCGAGGGCCTCGAAGCCATCACCGCCACCCTGGCCGAGGGCATCAGCGTCAACGTGACCCTGATCTTCTCCCTGGAGCGGTACCGTGCCGTCATCAACGCTTTCCAGTCAGGCCTGGAGCAGGCAAAGGAAAACGGCCACGATCTCTCGAAGATCCACTCCGTCGCGTCCTTCTTCGTCTCCCGCGTGGACTCCGAAATCGACAAGCGCCTGGACGCCCTGGGCACCGAGGAAGCCAAGGCACTCAAGGGCAAGGCCGGCCTGGCCAACGCCCGCCTCGCCTACCAGGTCTACGAGGAGCTCTTCGCCACCGAACGCTGGGCCCTGCTGGCCGACGCCGGCGCACTCCCCCAGCGTCCCCTGTGGGCTTCCACCGGCGTGAAGGACCCGGCCTACCCGGACACCCTGTACGTCACGGAGCTCGTCGCCCCCGGCGTCGTCAACACCATGCCCGAAAAGACGCTCGACGCCACCTTCGACCACGGCGTGGTCACGGGAGACACCGTAACAGGCACCTACGCCGAAGCGAACAACACCCTGGACGCGCTCGAAAAGCTCGGCATCTCCTACAACGAGGTCGTTGCACTCCTCGAATCCGAAGGCCTGGACAAGTTCGTCGCCAGCTGGAAGGAACTCCTCGGCGACGTCGAGGGCGCCCTCGCCTCAGCACGGAAGGCCTCCTAACCAACAATGAGCACACTCAGCTACGAAGCCACAGGTGCCGCGCAGCAGGCACTGGAACAGCACCTCCCCGCTTTGGTGGAGGACCGCATCGCCACCCGGATCTTCGCCAAGGACCACACTCTGTGGGGTCCCGACGCCGAAGCCGAGTCCGCCATCCGGCTCGGCTGGGTGGAGGCGGCCACCGTCTCACAGCCCTTGGTGAAGGAGATCGTCGAACTCCGCGAAGCACTGCGCGCCGAAGGCGTTACCCGCATCGTGCTGTGCGGCATGGGCGGATCATCGCTGGCTCCGGAGGTCATTGCCGGCACGGCCGGCGTCGAGCTGACTGTGCTGGACAGCACGGACCCGGACCAGGTCCGTGCTGCCCTGGCGGACCGGCTGGCGGAGACCGCCATCGTGGTTTCCTCCAAGTCCGGTTCCACCGTTGAGACGGATTCCCAGCGACGGGTCTTTGAGAAGGCGTTCAACGACGCCGGCATCAATGGCGGCAGCCGGATCATCATCGTCACTGATCCCGGTTCCCCGCTGGACAAGGCCTCCCGCGATGCCGGCTACCGCGCGGTCTTCAACGCCGACCCCAACGTCGGCGGACGCTTTTCTGCCCTCACCGCGTTCGGCCTGGTGCCCTCGGGCCTGGCCGGGGTGGACATCCAGGCGTTCCTCGACGAAGCCGAGGAAGGAGCCGAGATCCTTAACGAGGACGCTGCCGAGAACATCGGACTGTCCCTCGGTACGGCGCTGGGCGGTACCAGTCCCCTGCGCAACAAGATTGTCATAGCGGAGGACGGTTCGGGCATTGTAGGCTTCGCCGACTGGGCCGAGCAGCTTATCGCCGAGTCCACGGGCAAGCTCGGAACAGGTGTCCTGCCCGTAGTTGCCGGCCCGAACTCGCCGGAGGTGACGTCCAACGCGGACGATGTCCTGGTGGTCCGGCTGGTAGCAGCAGACGCCGACGTAGAACTGGGTGAGAACGAAGTTGCCATCGCCGGTGGCCTGGCAACCCAGATGATGGTCTGGGAGTTCGCCACTGCTGTGGCCGGGCGCCTGCTCGGCATCAACCCGTTCGACCAGCCCGATGTCGAGGCTGCCAAGGTGGCCGCCCGCGGTTTGCTGGACGCCCAGCCTGAGCCGACGCCCGCAGCATTTGTTGACGGCGCCATCGAGGTGCGTGGCGGGGACTGGCTCGCTGGTGCGTCCACCGCTGAAGGGTCGGTGCGCGCGTTGCTGGAAACGCTCCAGCCGGACAGCTACCTCAGCGTCCAGGCGTACTTCGACCGCCTCGCATTCGCTCAGCTCGAGGGCATCCGTGACGAACTGGCAGCCATTTCCGGCCGTCCCGTCACCTTTGGCTGGGGGCCGCGGTTCCTGCACTCCACGGGCCAGTTCCACAAGGGCGGCCCCGCCATCGGGGTATTCCTGCAGATAACTGCCGATGCAGCAGAAGATCTCGCTATCCCGGACCGTCCCTTCACGTTTGGGAAGCTGATCTCGGCGCAGGCCGCAGGTGACGCCCAGGTCCTGAGTGAGCACGGACGTCCAGTGCTTCGCCTGCACCTGACCGACCGGGCAGCCGGTGTGGCACAGTTGCAGGACATTATTGCTGCGCTGTCCGCCAGGTCAGCCTCCGTAACCGAAAGCTAAGGCCCAGAAGCAACATGCCAGAAACTGAATACGGCAGGACGTCCGGCACGCGTCCCGGGAAACCGGCGCGCAATCCGCTCCGGGACCCACGGGACCGCCGCCTGAGCCGGATCGCCGGTCCGTCGTCGCTGGTGCTCTTTGGAGTGACCGGTGACCTTGCCCGCAAGAAACTCATGCCGGCCGTGTACGACCTCGCCAACCGTGGGCTGCTGCCCCCCAGCTTCGCGCTGGTGGGGTTCGGCCGCCGGCCGTGGACGGACGAGGACTTCGCCGCCGAGGTGAAGGCGTCCGTGCAGGCTTATGCACGTACGGCTTTTGACGAGGCAGTGTGGAACCAGCTCTCCGAGGGCGTCCGTTTTGTCCAGGGCGAGTTCGACGACGACGGCGCCTTCGAGCGGCTCGGTGACACCATCAAGGAACTCGACGACGTCCGCGGCACCCGGGGAAACCACGCGTTCTACCTCTCGATTCCGCCCAAGGCCTTCGAACAGGTCTGCCGGCAGCTGTCCAAGCACGGCCTGGCCCAGTCCGAAGGCGACAAGTGGCGCCGCGTGGTGATTGAGAAGCCGTTTGGACACGACCTTGAGTCCGCCCGGCAGCTGAACGACATCGTTGAGTCGGTGTTCCCGGCGGACGCCGTATTCAGGATCGACCACTACCTGGGCAAGGAGACGGTCCAGAACATTCTGGCGCTGCGTTTCGCGAACCAGCTGTTCGAACCGTTGTGGAACGCCAACTACGTGGACCACGTCCAGATCACCATGGCCGAGGACATCGGCACCGGCGGCCGGGCAGGGTATTACGACGGCGTGGGCGCGGCCCGTGACGTGATCCAGAACCACCTGCTCCAGCTGCTGGCGCTGACCGCGATGGAAGAGCCTATCTCCTTCAACGCCGATGACCTGCGCGCGGAGAAGGAAAAGGTCCTGGCAGCGGTCAAGCTCCCCGATGACCTGTCCACGCATTCAGCGCGGGGACAGTTCACCGGCGGATGGCAGGGCGGCGAACAGGTCCAGGGCTACCTGGAGGAAGAGGGCATCCCGGCCGATTCCACCACCGAAACCTTCGCCGCGGTCCGGGTGGACATCCACACCCGCCGCTGGTCCGGTGTCCCGTTCTACCTGCGCGCCGGCAAGCGCCTGGGCCGGCGGGTGACCGAGATCGCCGTGGTGTTCAAGCGCGCACCCAACCTGCTGTTCCGCGACCACGGCGAGGATGACTTCGGCCAGAACGCGGTGGTGATCCGGGTGCAGCCCGACGAGGGCGTCACCATCCGGTTCGGCTCGAAGGTCCCGGGCACACAGATGGAAGTCCGTGATGTGACCATGGACTTCGGGTACGGGCACTCCTTCACCGAATCGAGCCCGGAGGCGTATGAGCGGCTGATCCTGGATGTGCTCCTCGGCGAGCCGCCGCTGTTCCCGCGGCACGAGGAAGTGGAGCTGTCCTGGAAGATCCTTGACCCGTTCGAGGAGTACTGGGCGCAGCTGAACGAACAGCCCGAACCCTACGCCCCGGGAAGCTGGGGCCCGGCCTCTGCCGATGAGCTGCTGGCCCGTGACGGACGAACCTGGAGAAGGCCATGATTGTAGACCTGCCGGACACCACCACCTCGAAGGTTTCCAAGAAACTCATGGCCCTGCGCGAGCAGGGCGGCGTGATCGCCCTGGGCCGGGTGCTCACCCTCGTGGTGGTTACCAAATCAGGGCTTGAGGAAGAGGCCATTGAGGCAGCCAACGATGCCAGTCGGGAACACCCGTGCCGGATCATCGTCCTGGCTGACGCCGGGGCCGACGCCGTAGACAAACTGGATGCGCAGATCCGCGTGGGCGGTGATGCCGGTGCGTCTGAGGTGATCGTGCTCCGCGGCTACGGCCAGCTTGCGCATGAGAGCGAATCGCTCGTGGCTGCGCTGCTGCTGCCGGACGCCCCGATCGTGGCATGGTGGCCGCACGGGGCCCCGGAAAGCGCGTGCGAAACGTCCATCGGCCGGATCGCGCACCGGCGCATCACAGATTCGGCAAACGAGCCGGACCCGCAGGTGGCGCTGGAAAACATCCACAAGACCTACCGGGCCGGGGACACGGACCTGGCCTGGACCCGCTTGACCAACTGGCGGATCCAGCTCGCCGCGGTCCTGGACCAGGTGGATTCCTCGCCGGTGACCGCCGTCGCGGTTGAAGGTGCCTCGGACTCCCCCAGCACCATCCTCCTCGCAGCCTGGCTCACCCTCACGTTGGACGCACCTGTGACCATTGTGGCCGATCCCGCCGGGACCGGTATCCGCCGTGTCCGGCTGACCCGGCCCGGCGGTGATGTGCAGCTCTTCCGCCCGGGACTCTCCGTTGCCGAACTGACCCAGCCGGGCCAGCCCGCGCAGCGCATTTCACTTCCGCGCCGCAGCCTCCGCGACTGCCTTGCCGAGGAGTTGCGCCGCCTGGACCCGGACGAAGTGTTCGGGGAAGTGATTACTATGGGACTGCCGCGTACCAATCTAAGGAGTGTCCGACCCAGTGAGCGTTGAGCCTAGAGTAAGCATTCATCCTGATTCGTCCGTGCTGATGGCGGCCATCGCGGCCCGCCTGATCACCAAGCTTGTTGATGTCCAGGACAAATACGGTGAGGCCACCGTCGTCCTGACCGGCGGCACGGTGGGCATCGGCACCCTGAAGGCTGTTGCTGACTCCCCGGCGGCTCCCGCTGTTGACTGGTCCAAGGTCAACTTCTGGTGGGGCGATGAGCGGTTCGTCGCCTCCGACGACGCCGACCGGAACACCAAGCAGGCGTTCAACGCTTTGCTGTCGCATATTCGGGTGGACCCGGACCGAATCCACGAACCCGGATCCTCGGATCAGTTCGATACTCCCGAAGAGGCGGCAGAGGATTACGCCCGCCAGCTTCGGGAAGCGGCCGCCACCGAGCACGCCGCCGACATGTCCGACGACCGGCCGGGTCAGCCCGCCGCTGTCCCACGCCTGGACGTTGTCCTGCTTGGTGTCGGACCGGACGCACACGTGGCGTCGCTCTTTCCCGAGCAGGCCGGCATCCGCGAGAAGGAGCGGACCGTGGTAGGGGTAAGGAATTCGCCCAAGCCGCCCCCGCTGCGCGTCTCCCTGACGCTGCCCACTATCAATACGGCCGCCGAAGTGTGGATGGTTGTTGCGGGCGAGGACAAAGCCGGCGCGGTGGGCCTGGCACTCGCGGGCGCCAACCCCGTGCAGGTGCCCGCCGCGGGTCCCCGGGGAACGTCCCGTACCCTCTGGCTCATCGATGAGAACGCAGCGTCACGCGTCCCGCAGCAGCTCGTCCGGAAGGACGCCGCGGGCGCGTAGCCGTTCCACCGCTCCAGCCAGGAGGTCCTCGGCGTCCTGGCTGGAGCGCCGCTCCTTAACGTATTCCAGGTGGCTTTTGTAGCCTTCCTCAGAGTCCGCGTCAGCCCGCTCCAGGCCGTCCTTCGAGGCCGGGCAGCCGCACCGCCGGCAGTCCCACACCACCGGCAGCTGATCCTCCGGCAGCTTGAGGAAGACCAGCTGGGTTTCGTGCCCCTTGGCACACCAGTAGGACACCCGGACGCGCGGAGGGGCCTTGCCCTGGTCCTCGTCGGCCTGGAGGCTCGGCCTTGTTCCTGCCGTCACACCCGCCCGGGTGCCCCGGAAACCTGACGTTGGATGCAGCATCGGGACTCCTGCCTCTTAAACAGAACTGTGGCTGCCGGACAACCGACAGCCACAGTTTAGTTCGCGGATCGTTGCGGCGGCAGTGCCCCGCACGAATCCTTCAGCAGTGCGTCAGGAGTCGCCGCCTCCGGTGAAGCGCATGATCAGCCCGAGGGCGATGATCACAATGCCCCAGGTGACGCCGAGGATAACGGTGAACCTGTTGAGGTTGCGCTCAGCCACGCCCGAGGAACTCAGGCCTGAACTCATGCCGCCACCGAACATGTCGGACAGTCCGCCGCCCCGTCCCTTGTGGAGGAGGATGAGCAACGTCAGCAGGAGGCTGGTGATGCCCAGGAGGATCTGCAGAATGACATGAAGAACGTCCACGACGGCCTTTCGGAAAGTTGGGATTGCCGGAGTCTGGCGGCGGGACGGACTAGTCCGTCACCAGGTGACTCTCGAACCTGACAATATTAGCAAACTCGGCCGGATCAAGGCTTGCGCCACCCACCAGCAGACCGTCAACGTCGCGTTCCTTCAGGATCGCGGCGGCATTGTTGGCTTTGACGGAACCGCCGTACAGCAGCCGGGTCTTGCCCGCTACCTCGGCTCCGAACAGGGACCCGAGCTCGGCGCGGATGGCCGCGCACATTTCCTGTGCATCTTCTGGTCCTGCTACTTCACCGGTGCCGATGGCCCAGACGGGCTCGTAGGCCACCACAAGTTCGCCCGCCTGCTCCGGTGTAAGGCCCGAGACCCCGGCGCGCAATTGGGCCAGGGTGTGGTCCACGTGCGTGCCGGCCTGTCGGATCTCCAGGCCCTCACCGACGCAAAGCACGGGAACCAAGTTGTGCTTGAACGCGGCCTTCACTTTGGCGTTGAGGACGTCGTCCGTCTCGTTGTGGATGGTCCGGCGTTCGCTGTGGCCCACCAGGACGTACCTGCAGCCGAGCTTGTTCAGGAACTGTCCGGAAATGTCGCCGGTGTAGGCGCCGGAATCGAACTGCGAGAGGTCCTGGCCGCCGTAGGCAATGTCCAGATTGTCGCCCTGCACCAGGGTCTGCACGCCGCGGAGGTCCGTGAACGGCGGGAACACTGCCACCTCAACCCTGTTGTAGTCATGCTTGGCGTCGGAAAGGGTCCAGGCCAGTTTTTGCAGGAGGGTGATGCCCTGCACGTGGTCCATGTTCATTTTCCAGTTGCCCGCGATAAAGGGCTTGCGGTCGAAGGCGCCGTTCGTTGACGTTGTCACGTATTCTCCAAAAGTCTCGATAAGTGTTCGGCCGGCAGGCTGCCGCGGGGCAACCTGCCGGCCGGAGGGTGGAAGGACCAGGAACTGCTGCCGGAGCTAACAGTGGCTGAAGCTAGCGCTCCAGGACGCTGAGCCCCGGGAGGTCCTTGCCTTCGAGGTATTCCAGGCTGGCACCGCCGCCGGTGGAAATGTGGCCGAACTGGTCATCAGAGAAACCGAGTGTACGGACGGCAGCGGCAGAGTCGCCGCCTCCCACCACTGTGAACGCCCCGGTTTCGGTCAGAGCCTGTGCGATGGCTCGGGTGCCCGCAGCGAAAGCTTCGAATTCGAAGACCCCCATGGGACCGTTCCAGAAAACGGTCTTGGCGCCTTTGATCCGGTCAGCGAAGGCAGCTGCAGAGTCCGGTCCAATGTCCAGACCAATGCCCTGGGCACCGAACCGGCTGCTTTCAATGGCGTCTGCCGCAACGGTTTCATGGGCAGCGTCGGCAGCGAACTTCTCCGCCACTACGACGTCTGTGGGCACCACAAATTCGGTGCCTGCGTCGGCGGCGCGCTTCAGGTAGTCCTGGACCACGGGGATCTGGTCCTCTTCAAGCAGGCTGGAGGCCACCTTATGGCCGGCTGCGGCGAGGAAGGTGAACAGCATGCCGCCGCCCACCAGGATCGTGTCAGCCTTGCCCAGCAGGTTGTCGATGACTGCGAGCTTGTCCGAGACTTTGGAGCCGCCGAGCACCACTACGTAAGGGCGCTGCGTGTCCGCGGTGAGCTTGCGGAGCACCTCCACCTCGGTGTGCACGAGATCGCCCAGGTAGGACGGGAGCCGGGTGGCGACGTCGTAGACGCTGGCGTGCTTGCGGTGGACGGCACCGAAGGCGTCGTCCACATACGCGCCGTTGCCGCCGGTCAGTGCCACCAGCTCGTCAGCGAAGGCGCCGCGCTCGGCGTCGTCCTTGCTGGTTTCGCGGGCATCGAAGCGGACGTTTTCCAGGACGAGCACTTCGCCGTCCTGGAGGGAGGCTGCAGCTTCCTTGGCGGAGCTGCCGACCGTGTCCCCGGCGAGGGTGACCTTGAAGTCCGCCAGTTCAGCCAGGCGGTTGACGGCGGGGCGAAGGGAGTACTTGTCCTCGGGGGCGCCCTTGGGGCGTCCGAGGTGGGCTGTTACCAGCACGCGGGCACCGGCGTCCGTGAGCTTTCCCAGGACTGGCAGTGAGGCCTTGATGCGGCCGTCGTCAGTCACTGTAGAGCCGTCGAGCGGCACATTCAGGTCACTTCGAACCAGAATGTACCGCCCGCGGACACCTTCAGCGATCAGTTCGTTGAGGGTGTGAGAAGTCATGTGTCTTACCCTAGCCCAGCTTGGCTGCCACAAGCTCCGTGAGGTCAACGAGGCGGTTTGAGTAGCCCCATTCGTTGTCATACCAGGAAACAACCTTGACCTGGTTGCCGATCACCTTGGTGAGGCCGGAGTCAAAGATCGAGGACGCGGGATCGCCGACGATGTCCGAGGAGACGATCGGCTCATCCGTGTAGGTCAGGAAGCCCTGCAGGTCTTCGGACTCTGCGGCACGCTTGAGGGCGGCGTTGACTTCCTCCACGGTGGTCTCGCGGGAGACGGTGACGGTGAGGTCGGTGGCGGAGCCGGTGGGGACGGGAACACGGATGGCGTACCCGTCCAGCTTGCCCTTGAGCTCCGGCAGGACCAGGCCGATAGCCTTGGCTGCACCGGTGGATGTGGGCACCATGTTCACGGCAGCAGCGCGGGCACGGCGCAGGTCCTTGTGCGGGCCGTCCTGCAGGTTCTGGTCCGCGGTGTAGGCGTGGACCGTGGTCATCAGGCCGCGCTCGATGCCGAACTCGTCATTGACCACCTTGGCCAGCGGGCCCAGGCAGTTGGTGGTGCAGGATGCGTTGGAGATGATGTGGTGCGTGGCGTTGTCGTAAAGGTTGTGGTTGACGCCCATCACGATGGTGATGTCCTCGTCCGAGGCAGGGGCGGAAATCAGGACCTTCTTGGCGCCGGCGTCGATGTGCTTCTGTGCATCGGCGGCCTTGGTGAAGAAGCCGGTGGATTCGATGACGATGTCCACACCCAGCTCGCCCCACGGGAGGTTGGAAGGATCGCGCTCAGCAAGGACCTTGACGACGTTGCCGTTGACGACGATGTTGCCGTCCTTGACCTCGATGGTTTCCTTCAGGCGGCCGCCGACGGAGTCGTACTTGAACAGGTGGGCCAGGGCCTCCGGGCTGGTGAGGTCGTTGACTGCAACGATCTCCAGGTCCGCGCCCTGTGCGAGTGCTGCGCGGAAGTAGTTGCGGCCGATACGGCCAAAGCCGTTGATACCAATACGGGTCGTCACTTTTTCAGTCTCCTTGGTGCTTTGGAAGCACAACTAGTTGAGCGGGCTATCAAGCCAACTAACAGATCCCGCACGCCATTGGGCAGAGATGTTTACAGACGGAGGGCGACCAGCCTCATTGCTGAAGGCTAACCGCCTTCCGTGACCTATCTTACGTTTAACTGGGTCCGCCCCCGCAAGTGCGGGGGCGGACGGTCCACATTCCGGCGGGTTTGCGCCGCGAATGTGAGCTTTGTTACAGGCGCGTTAAGCGCGGGTCACTACCGGAGGGTGATGAGCCCGGTGGCGTTGGTGCGGGCAGCCTCAAAGCGCTTGGCGACGTCGGCCCAGTTCACGATGTTCCAAAATGCCTTGACGTAGTCGGCCTTGACATTGACGTAGTCCAGGTAGAAGGCGTGCTCCCACATGTCCAGCATCAGCAGCGGAGTGGTGCCCAGCGCGGTGTTGCCCTGCTGGTCGTACAGCTGCTCGATGACAAGGTTCCCACCGATGGGCTCGTAGGCCAGGAAACCCCAGCCCGAACCCTGCAGGCCGAGTGCGGCCGCGGAGAACTGGGCACGGAAGGCATCGAAGGAACCGAAGGCGTCGTCGATGGCCGCTGCCAGTTCACCTTCCGGCTTGTCGCCGCCGTCCGGGGAGAGGTTGCTCCAGAACACGGAGTGGTTGACGTGTCCGCCGGTGTGGAACGCGAGGTCCTTGGAGAGCCGGTTAATGTTGGCGAAGTCGCCCTTTTCGCGCGCCTCGGCCAGCTGGGCCAGGGCGTTGTTTGCACCGGCAACGTACGTTGCATGGTGCTTGCTGTGGTGCAGCTCCATGATGCGCGCAGAGATGTGCGGCTCCAGGGCGGCGTAGTCGTAGCTGAGTTCGGGCAGTACGTACTCTGTCACAAAATCCTCCAATATCGTGGACACTCGGTCCGGTTGCTAACTCTCGGATTGTGCATCCGGGCGTCTGGCACCCGGAATCTTTTTGATTCTATGGGGCTCTTACTCGTCCAGCATTTCCGGCGTCACATTGGCATCCGTCCCCGGGATCCCCAAATCCAATGCCCGTTTGTCCGCCATGGCCAGCAGGCGGCGGATCCTTCCGGCGATGGCGTCCTTGGTCATGACGGGATCGGCAAGGCGGCCCAGTTCGTCCAGGCTGGCCTGCTTGTGCGCCACGCGCAGCTCGCCGGCGTACTTCAGGTGGTCCGGGACGTCGTCGCCGAGTATTTCCAGGGCACGGTCCACCCGGGCCCCCGCTGCCACCGCCGCCTGTGCCGAGCGCCGCAGGTTGGCGTCGTCGAAGTTCGCGAGCCGGTTGGCGGTGGCCCGGACTTCCTTGCGCATGCGGCGTTCTTCCCAGACCATCAGCGCGTCATGCGCGCCCATGCGGGTGAGGAGTGCGGCGATGGTGTCGCCGTCGCGGATGACTACCCGGTCCACTCCCCGGACTTCGCGCGCCTTTGCCTGGATGTCCAGCCGGCGCGCAGCGCCCACCAGTGCCAGCGCCGATTCCGGGCCCGGGCAGGTCACCTCCAGCGAGGAGGATCGTCCCGGCTCGGTGAGCGAGCCGTGCGCCAGGAACGCGCCGCGCCACACCGCTTCGGCATCTGCGGCGGAACCGTTGACGACGGCGGAGGGCAGCCCCCGCACGGGGCGGCCACGGCCGTCGAGGAGGCCTGTCTGGCGGGCCAGTGCCTCGCCGTCGCGTACTACGCGGACGACGTACCGGCTGGCGCGCCGCAGTCCCCCGGCGGAGACCACGATGATTTCGCTCTGGTGGCCGTAGACTTCCGCGATGGCTGCCCGGAGGCGGCGGGCAGTGGAGGCAAGATCCACTTCAGCTTCAATGACGATGCGGCCGGAGATGATGTGGAGCCCGCCGGCAAAGCGGAGCATGGCGGAAACTTCGGCCTTCCGGACTGATGACTTCTTGATGTCCAGACGGGACAGTTCTTCCTTGACTGATGCTGTCAGTGCCATGGCACCTTCCTAACTGTTCCCGAAAATGTCGTTGTACGCCGTGGCCAGACGCAGGGGGTCGTGGACGGGTCGGCGGCCCGACGCCCCTACTTTACCCAAGACCACCTCGGCGCCGATCATCGCGGCTGCCTTCTCGAACTCCTTCCGGTCGGGAACAGAGGCGGGATCGGCGAGGACAACATCAACACTGAACTCAGGGGCGTAGCGCCGCAGGACGTGCAGATGGTCGGCAGCGGTCATCCCGGACGTTTCCTTGGTGTCTGTGGCAAGGTTCATGGTGAGGCAGCGCTTGGCCGGGGTGTGGCACAGTGCCTGCCGCATCTCGGGGAGCAGCAGGTGCGGCAGCACGGATGTGTACCAGGAGCCCGGGCCCAGGACCACCCAGTCCGCCAGCTCGATGGCTGTCAGCGCTTCGGCGCAGGCCGGCGTGGCTTCCGGCAGGAGGCGGACCTGCTCCAGGGAACCGGCGACGGCGCACCGCGCCTGCCCGTAGATGGTCTGCAGTTGGGAGGAGCCGTCAGGAGCGGTGACCCGGACGTCGCCTTCGATAGTCAGCGGCTCGGTGGCCATGGGCAGGACCTGGCCGCGTGCGCCGAGCAGCGCCCCGGCCCACCGAAGTCCTGCGACGGCGTCGCCAAGCAGCTCCCACAGCGTGACGATCAGCAGGTTGCCCGTTGCGTGATCGTCCAGTGAGCCGCCGGGCCCCTTCCCCGGGCGGAAGCGGTGCTGCATCACGTCGCGCCATGTGCGTCCCCAGTCCGTGTCGTCGCACAGGGCGGACAGCGCCATCCGCAAATCTCCCGGCGGGAGGACGCCGTACTCGTCCCGCAGACGCCCGGAAGAGCCGCCGTCGTCCGCTACTGTGACGACGGCGGTGAGCTCCGAGGTGAGCAGGCGCAGTGCCGAGAGCGACGCGGAGAGGCCGTGGCCGCCGCCCAACGCAACAACATTCGGGCCCTTGTCCTGCTGGGTGGCCGCCGTACCGGCAGGCGGAACCAGCGGCAATGCCCCGGTAAACAGCGACATTACTCGCGGCCCAGGTCCCGGTGGGTGGTGGTCACCGTAACGCGGGGATATTGCGCCAGCTTCTTGGAGAGTTCGACGGCGACCGCCACCGAGCGGTGCTTGCCGCCGGTGCAGCCCACGGCGATGGTGGCATAGTGCTTGTTCTCGCGGCGGTAGCCGTCCAGGACCGGTTCGAGGGCCATGACGTAGCGGTCCACGAAGTTCTTGACACCCTCTGCTTCGAGCACGTAGTCGCTGACATCCTTGTCCAGCCCCGTGTGCGGACGCAGCTGCGGGACCCAGTGCGGGTTGGGGATAAACCGAACGTCGGCCACGTAGTTTGAGTCCACGGGCAGGCCGTACTTGAAACCGAAGCTCATCACGTTCAGGCGCAGGGCCACCGGGCCGGTTTCGCTGAAGAGTTCGGTGATGGCGGTGGCGAGGCCGTGGACGTTGTAGCCCGAGGTGTCCAGGACGACGTCGGAGCTGTCGCGCAGTTCCTGCAGCAGGTCGCGTTCGGCGGCGATGCCGTCGAGGATGCGGCCGCCGCCCTGCAGCGGATGCGGCCGGCGTCCCTGTTCAAAGCGGCGGACCAGGACGTCGTCGCTGGCATCGAGGAAAAGGACACGGAAGGTGACGCCGCTGGCGGCAAGCGCCCCGAGGGCCGCGCGGATGTCCGCGAACAGGCCCTTGCTGCGGACATCCACCACCACGGCAAGCCGTGGGATGGACTGGGGCGCGTGGGAGACGAGCTCGGCCAGGGTGCCCAGCATCTGCGGCGGCAGGTTCTCCACCACGTACCAGCCGTGGTCCTCCAAGGCGTCCGCCGCCGTGCTGCGCCCTGCCCCGGACATCCCGGTGACTACCAGCAGTTCCGCTTCGAGCGGCTTGACGGGCAGCATCCCGTCCTGCCCTGCTCCGGATTCCGCTGTTGTGTCTGCCATGAGGTCCGCCCCGTTTCTGCTGTTGTTTTCCGGGGTGGCCGCACCGGCTGATACCCCGCCCTCAACCCTAGCTAAGTTTCTTTGATCCCCGCCAAGTTTCGGCGCTGTCCGCTACGTTTCGATGACTTCGCCGGTGGTCATGTTGATGGCTGGTACGGTTACCGCCTCAGGCCCCGTGGCCGAGAAGTGGTTGACGATGGCACTGGCGAGGGCAGGTCCGATCCCCTTGGCTTCGGAGAGTTCCGCCACCGAAGCCGCCTTCACGCTCTTCACGGATCCGAAGTGCGCCAGGAGGGCCTTCCGCTTGGAGGCGCCGAGGCCCGGCACGCCGTCGAGGGCGGAGACGGTCATGGCCTTTCCGCGCTTCTGGCGGTGGAATGAGATGGCAAACCGGTGGGCTTCGTCGCGGATCCGCTGGAGCAGGTACAACCCCTGGGACGTCCGCGGCAGGATCACGGGGAAGTCGCTGTCCGGCAGCCACACTTCCTCCAGGCGTTTGGCCAGGCCCACCACGTACACATCATCGATGCCGAGATCCGCCAGTGCCCGCGCCGCGGCGTTGACCTGGGGCTTGCCGCCGTCCACCACCACGAGGTTGGGCGGGTAGGCGAACCTGGCCCGCGGTGCCGGTGTTGTTGTGTCCAGCAGGGCATCGTCCCCAACCGTTCCCTGCGGCGCCTGTTCCGGCCGGCCAGGTTCATCTCCGCCGGCGTTCAGGACAGCCTCGTCCACCTGCCCTGACTTGTCCTCCAGGTAATAGCGGAACCGCCTGGTCAGGACGTCGTGCATGGCAGCAGTGTCGTCGGAGGCCGCGGCACCGGTAATGGAGAACTTGCGGTAATCGGACTTTTTGGGCAGGCCGTCTTCCACCACCACCATCGACGCCACCACGTTGGTGCCCTGGACATGGGAAACGTCATAGCACTCGATGCGCAGCAGCGGCACCGGAAGGTCCAGCGCCTCCTGGAGTTCCTGCAGCGCCTGGGACCTGACGGTGAGGTCACCGGCGCGGCGGGTCTTGTGCAGCTTCAGCGCGTGCTCGGCGTTCTCCCGAACAGTGGACATCAGCGCAGCCTTGTCCCCCCGCTGGGGCACCCGGATGTCAACCTTTGCACCGCGCAGTCCCCCCAGCCATTCGGCCAGTTCAGCAGCGTTGCTGGGCGCCACCGGCACCAGAACTTCACGGGGCAGCCTGCCGTGGCTCTGCGCCTCTTCGCCGTAGACCTGCTGCAGGAGGTGCTCCACCAGGTCGGGTGTAGTGGAATCCTCCACCTTTTCCACCACCCAGCCGCGCTGGCCGCGGACCCGGCCGCCGCGGACGTGGAACACCTGCACCGCGGCTTCCAGTTCGTCCTCGTGCAGGGCGAAGACGTCGGCGTCCGTGTCTTCGGCCAGCACCACGGCGTTCCGCTCGAAGACTTTCCGCAATGCGGTGATGTCGTCGCGCAGCCGGGCTGCCCGCTCGTAATTGAGTTCCGCCACCGCTTCCGCCATCTGCTTCTCCAGCTTGGCAATGAAGCGTTTGGCCTCTCCGCCCATGAAGGAGCAGAAATCGTCGGCCAGGGCCCGGTGGTCTTCCGGGGAAATCCGGCCCACGCAGGGCGCCGAGCACTTGTCGATGTAGCCCAGCAGGCAGGGCCTGCCGCTGGCCTCGGCGCGCTTGAAGACACCGGCACTGCAGCTGCGCACCGGGAAGACGCGGAGCAGGGTGTCCATGGTCTCCCGGATGGCACCCGCGGTGTACGGCCCGAAGTAGCGCGTTCCCTTCCTCCTGTCACCGCGCATCACCTGCACGCGCGGGTATTTTTCTCCCAGGGTGACGGCGAGGTAGGGGTAGGTCTTGTCATCGCGGAAGACAACGTTGAACCGGGGCTTGAATTCCTTGATCCAGGTGTATTCCAGCTGCAGCGATTCCAGCTCGCTGCCCACCACGGTCCATTCCACACTGCTGGCCGCGTGGACCATCGCGTAGGTTTTCGGCAGGAGCCCGGCGGGATTGGCGAAGTACGAATTCAGCCGGGACCGGAGGCTTTTGGCTTTACCCACGTAGATGACCCGGCCGTTGGGGTCACGGAACCGGTACACCCCCGGGTTGGTGGGAATCTCCCCCGTTTGGGGCCGGTAACTTGCTGGATTTGCCACCTATCCATTCTACTGAGGCGTGCCGGGTGCCTCTGACATGCCTACTCGATGACCTTGCTTTGGTTGTAGCTGGTGGAGCGTTCCTGGCCGCTGAGTTCAGCGATGGCTTCCATGATGCGGTCCGTAACTTCCCTGCGCGCCGGGAGCGAGTGGTCAGGGCCCGTCTTGTCGAAGTACAGCGGCTCCCCCACCTTCATGATGAAGGGCTGGGGCCGGACGCCCTTTTCGCCTGCGCGCTGAAGGTTTTCCGTCCCGATCAGGCCCACCGGGATGACAGGAGCGCCGGTGGTCAGCGCCAGCCAGCCCACGCCGGTCCGCCCCCGGTAGAGGATGCCGTCACGGGAACGGGTGCCTTCGGGGTAGATCCCGATTCCTTTGCCCGACTCAAGGATGTCCAGAAGGGTCTTGAGCGCCTGGACGCTGGCGGCCTGTTCCCCGCGTTCCACGGGGATGGATCCGACGGATTCGAAAAATGCTTTCATCGCTTTGCCTTTGACGCCGCCGGTGGTGAAGTATTCGGCCTTTGCGAAGAAGGCAACCGGGCGGGGCATCAGTGCCTGGACAATGACGCTGTCAAAGAAGGACAGGTGGTTGGGTGCCACGATGAACGGACCTTCGGCGGGGACGTTTTCCAGTCCGACGACGGTGGGCCGGCATGAGCCCGAGATCAGGCTGCGGGTGGTCCAGCGGACAGCCTCAAACAGTGCCATCGTTCACCTCGGTCATCGCGGAGGCGTGGATGGCCTGCAGCCGTTCGATCGTGGCAGCCAGTTCCCCTGCGGTTTCCACCACGGCCACGGCTCCCGCCGCTTCAAGTTCCCCGTCAGGTGCGAAGCCCCATGCTACACCGATGCAATCCAGTCCGTTGGCGATCGCGCCTGACACGTCCTGGGCCCTGTCGCCGACCATGAGGGCGTGGTGGGTGCCCAGGTCTTTCAGGGCGGCGGAGATGATCTCCGTTTTTCCCAGCGGGACGCCGGCCACGGCGGATTCGTCATCTGACGATCCGTGGATTCCGTGGAACAGGCCGTCGATGCCATGGTGCTCCAGCACCGTGCGGGCCAGCCCCTGGGGTTTCTGGGTGGCCACGGCAAGGGGGCGCCCGGCGGCGACAAAGGACTCCAGGAGCTCGCCGACCCCAGGGTAGATCCGGCCCTGGCCGATGCCGGTAGCCACGTAGTACTCCCGGTAGCGGCGGATGACTTCGTCAAGCAGCCCGGCAGGAACCTGGGCCACGTTGAGCAGTGAGTCGCTCAGCTTGGGGCCGATCATCGCTTCAAGCAGGTCCTCGCCGGGAACCGGAAGCCCCACCCCGCGAAGGGCCGAAGCTATTCCATCTGTTATCCCACCGGCGGGGTCGACAAGAGTGCCGTCCAGGTCAAAGATCACGGGCACTGTTGTTTGAGTCACCGGGTTAGTTTCTCACGACAGCAGGGGTGCCTGAAACTCGCATACGCGCAGCGGAATACTTCTGGAAAAACTTCGGTCCTACGGCAGGATTTCGGCGAGGAACGCGGCCGTGTGGCTGGTCGTGGACTTGGCAAGCTGTTCGGGGGTTCCGGCAGCAACCACCTGGCCACCGCCCGAGCCCCCGTCAGGACCGAGGTCAACAATCCAGTCGGCACTCTTGATGACATCAAGGTTGTGTTCGATGGTGATCACCGTGTTGCCTTTGTCCACCAATCCCTGCAGGACCATCAGCAGCTTCCGGATGTCCTCAAAGTGGAGGCCCGTGGTGGGTTCGTCCAGGACGTACACGCTGCGGCCGTTTGACCGTTTCTGAAGTTCCGCCGCCAGCTTGACGCGCTGGGCTTCGCCTCCGGACAGTGTGGTGGCGGGCTGTCCGAGACGGACGTAGCCAAGGCCTACATCCACCAGGGTGTTCAGGTGCCGCGCAATTGGGGAGAATGCGGCGAAGAACTCCGCGCCCTCCTCGATTGGCATGTTGAGTACGTCCGCGATGGTCTTGCCCTTGTAGTGCACTTCCAGGGTTTCCCGGTTGTACCGCGCACCGTGGCACACCTCGCACGGAACATAGACGTCCGGCAGGAAGTTCATTTCAATCTTCAGCGTGCCGTCACCGGAGCAGGCTTCGCAGCGCCCGCCCTTGACGTTGAAGGAGAACCGGCCGGGGAGGTAGCCGCGGACCTTCGCCTCGGTGGTCTCGGCGAAGAGCTTGCGGATGTTGTCAAAAACACCCGTGTAGGTGGCCGGGTTGGAGCGCGGGGTGCGGCCGATGGGGCTCTGGTCCACGTGCACCACCTTGTCCAGGTGTTCCAGGCCCTGCACGGTTTTGTGCCGGCCGGCTACTTGCTTGGCGCCGTTGAGCTTGTTGGCCAGCACCTTGTACAGAATCTCGTTCACCAGGGTGGACTTGCCCGAACCGCTGACGCCGGTTACGGCAGTGAACAGTCCCAGCGGGAAGGCGGCGTCGACGTTGAGGAGGTTGTTTTCCCTCGCGCCCACCACCTTCAGTTCACGCTTCTTGTCGTACTTCCGGCGCTTTTGGGGGACCTCGATCTTCTTGCGCCCGGACAGGTAGTCGCCCGTCAGGGACGAGGTGTTTTCCAGCAGCTCCTTGTAGGAGCCGGAGTGGACCACTTGGCCGCCGTGCTCGCCGGCGCCGGGCCCGATATCCACCACCCAGTCGGCCACGTGGATGGTGTCCTCGTCATGCTCCACGACGATAAGCGTGTTGCCCATGTCCCGGAGCCGGGTAAGGGTGTCGATCAAGCGCCGGTTGTCGCGCTGGTGCAGTCCGATGGAGGGCTCGTCGAGGACATAGAGAACGCCCACGAGGCCGGAGCCGATCTGGGTAGCAAGGCGGATGCGCTGGGCCTCACCGCCGGAGAGCGTGGCTGAGGCCCGCTCGAGGTTCAGGTATTCCAGCCCGACGTCCAGCAGGAAGGTCAGCCGGGCCTGGATTTCCTTGAGCACCTGGTGCGCGATCTGGGCCTCACGGCCGGTGAGCACGAGGTTGTTCAGGAAATCGGCGCAGTCGCGCATGGGGAGGGCGGCGACGTCGGCGATGGACTTGCCGTTGATCAGCACCGAGAGGGACGCGGGATTCAGGCGCGCACCGTTGCAGGCGGGGCAGGGAATCTGCCGCATGTATTCTTCGTAGCGGTCCCGTGCCCAGTCGGAGTCGGTCTCGCCGTGCTTGCGGTGGACGTACTGGATGGCGCCTTCAAAGCCGGTGCTGTATTTGCGTTCCCGGCCGAAGCGGTTACGGTACTGCACCACCACTTTGTGGTCCTTGCCGTGCAGGACCGTCTGGCGCACGTCCTTGCCCAGCTTTTCCCACGGGGTGTCCATGGAAAAGCCCAGTTCCTTCGCCAAACCTTCCAGGAGCCTGTTCCAGTATTCGGTGGTGGCAGTTCCCAGGGACCACGGCGCGATGGCTCCTTCGGACAGTGAGAGCTCCGGATTGGGAACGATGAGTTCCTCGTCCACCTCCAGCTTGGTGCCAATGCCACTGCAGGCAGCGCAGGCGCCGAAGGGGTTGTTGAAGGAAAACGACCGCGGCTCGATTTCGTCAATGGCCAGCGGGTGTTCATTCGGGCAGGCAAGGTTCTCGGAGAATGCCCGGAGACGGTGCGGATCATCTGCGTCCAGGTCAACAAATTCGGCGAGGACCCGGCCCTCGGCAAGGCCAAGGGCGGTTTCGATGGAGTCTGTAAGCCGCTGGCTGATGCCTTCCTTGACTACCAGCCGGTCCACCACAACTTCAATGGTGTGCTTGAACTGCTTGCCCAGCTTCGGCGGATCGCTCAGCTGGACAAGGTTGCCGTCCACGCGGGCGCGGGAGTAGCCCTTGGCTGTGAGCTCCTTGAAGAGGTCAACAAACTCCCCCTTCCGGCCGCGGACCACCGGAGCGAGGACCTGGAAACGTGTGCCCTCATCCAGCTCCAACAACTGGTCAACAATTTGCTGCGGTGTCTGCTTGGCCACGGGCTCGCCGCACACGGGGCAGTGCGGGCGGCCCACACGCGCCCACAGCAGACGCATGTAGTCGTAAATCTCGGTGATGGTTCCCACGGTGGAGCGGGGGTTCTTGCTCGTGGACTTCTGGTCGATGGAGACGGCCGGTGAAAGCCCCTCGATGAAGTCGACGTCAGGCTTGTCCACCTGGCCGAGGAACTGCCTGGCGTAGGCGGAGAGCGATTCGACGTAGCGGCGCTGCCCCTCGGCGAAAATGGTGTCGAAGGCGAGGGAGGACTTGCCGGAGCCGGACAGCCCCGTAAAGACGATCATGGCGTCCCGCGGCAGGTCCAAATCCACATTGCGCAGGTTATGCTCACGGGCGCCCTTAACGACGAGGCGGGAAAGGTCGGGGCGCTTCGGCGGCGTGGAGGGCACTACTGTGACTTCAACGGATTCGATGGCAGATTCTTCAGCTACGGCTTTAGGCACCTACTAATGCTAATCGAAAACTTTTTCGAACACTGACGCCTCGGGCCGTCAGCCGCGGTCGTAGGCTGCCGCGAGCAGCTGGACCGCCTCGGCGAACGACGCGCCCTGGGCTTTGGCGGCGCCTGCGTAGGCTGCGGCGGCCTCTGAAAGTCCGCCGAGGCGTTCATCACGTGCGCACACCACCGTGCCGTTCCTCCCGCGGGTAGCCACCACGCCGGCAGCCTCGAGCTCCTTATACGCCCTGGCCACCGTATGCGGGGCAACATCCAACCGCGCGGCCAGCGCCCTGACAGCGGGAAGCCGCGTGCCCGGCGGCAGCTTCCCGCCGTCGGCAAGATGGATAACCCGGAGCCGCAGCTGCTCGAAGAGCGGCACCGAGCTGGCCGCGTTCGGCTTCCACGAACCCGGGAAGTCCGCTGCCGGGTTCAAATGCCGGCCTCAAGCACGCCGGTCCGCCCCGCCTGCCGGGAGAACTGCGCGTTGTACAGCCGGGTGTAGTAGCTGTTCGCGGCCAGGAGGTCCTGGTGGGTGCCCTGCTCGACGATGCGTCCGTGATCCATGACCACGATTAGATCAGCGTCGCGCACGGTGGACAAACGGTGCGCAATAACAAAGCTGGTCCTGCCGCGGCGCAGCCGCTGCATGGCCTTGCGGATCAGCAGCTCTGTCCTTGAGTCCACTGAACTGGTGGCTTCATCAAGGATCAGCACCGCCCGGCCCGCCAGCTGCGCCCTGGCGATGGTAATGAGCTGCCGCTGGCCCTGGCTCAAACCGTCACCGCCGTTCTCAAGCACTGTGTCGTACCCCTGCGGCAGGGACCTGACAAAGCGGTCCACGTAGCTGGCCTCCGCTGCCGCCAGGATGTCGGCTTCTGCGGGGTCCGGATGTCCATAGGCGATGTTTTCGCGGATGGTGCCCGCAAAAAGCCATGCGTCCTGGAGCACCACGCCGAATTGGGCCCGAAGGACGTCGCGTGGGAGCGCCGCGATGTCCGTCCCGTCGATAGTGATGCGGCCCGAATCCGGTTCGCAGAAGCGCAGCAGGAGGTTGATGACGGTGCTTTTGCCGGCGCCGGTATGACCGACAATTGCCACCGTCCGGCCAGGCTCCACGGCAAAGGCAAGGTCGCGGACCGCCGGCGCTGCCTTCGCATAACCAAACGTCACATTCTCGAAGACGATGCGTCCATGCAGCGGCACGGGCGCAGCCGCCGCCGGCGGGTCGCCGGGCTCTTCCTCTGCGTCAAGCAACGCAAAGACGCGGGCTGCAGAAGCCATGCAGGACTGCATGAGGTTGAGCATGCCTCCGATTTGCCCGACCGGCTGGGTGAAGAGTCTGCTGAACTGGATGAAGGCCTGGATGCCGCCGATTGTCATTGCTCCGGCGAGAACCTGAAGGGCGCCCACCACTGCCACGGCGATGTAGTTGAGGTTGGACATCAGGACCATCAGCGGCTGCACGATTCCGGCGGAATACTGCGCGCGGGCGGCAGCACGGGCATGCCGCTCATTGCTCCGGGCGAAGACGTCCGCGGCCTGCGACTGCTGCCCGAACGCCTTGATGACCTCGTGGCCTGTGACCAACTCCTCGACGTGCGCGTTCAACTGGCCGGTCTCGGTCCATTGGGCGGCGAACTGGGTTTGCGACTTCCTGGCCACCAGCACGGTAAGAAGGGTGGAAAGGGGAACGGTGGCAATGGCGATCCCAGCCAGCAGCGGCGAGATCCACAGCATCATGGCCAGCGAACCGCATAACATCAGGACGGACATGATCAGCTGTGTCAGGAGCTGGTTCAGCGCCTGCGTGATGTTGTCGATGTCGTTGGTGGCACGGCTGAGGATGTCTCCCCTGGAGCGCTCCCGGAAGTAATTCACGGGCAGCCGGTGCAGCTTGCCCTCCACCGACTCCCGCAGGCCGTACATCAGGCCCTGCACCGAGTGGGCGGTCAGCGCCCCCTGGATCCAGTTGAACAGGGAAGCGCACACGTACATCAGCGCCACTGCTGCCAGAAGGATCCCCAGTCCTTCCTGGTTCAGGGAACGGCGCATGACCCCGTCCACCACAACGTCGGTGGCGTCGCCGAGGAACTTGGGCGCTGCAACGTTCAGCCCGGCGAAGGCGCAGGTGGCAGCAACGGCACCGAGCATGCGGAGTCGAAAGGGCCCCAGCAGGGCAAGGAGCCGGCGTGCGGTGGGCCAGAACCTTACCGGGGCCGCATCGACGACGGTTGCATCACTCATGCGGGCCCGTCCAACGCCAGCTGGGAGTCGGCTATTTCGCGGTAGGTGCCGGATGTCTCCAGCAGTTCCTGGTGCGTTCCCTGCGCGACGAGGCGGCCGCCGTCGAGCACCAGGATCAGCCCCGCATCTTCCACCGCGGAGATACGCTCCGCGACCATTACTACTGTTGCTGCAGCGAGCGTGGTCTGCAGTGCCTGCCGCAACCGGGTGTCGGTGTCGTAGTCCAATGCTGAGAAGCTGTCGTCGAACAGATACAGGGACGTCTTGCGGAGCAGGGCGCGGGCAATGCACAACCGCTGCCGCTGCCCGCCCGAGAGGTTGGCGCCGCCCTGGCCCAGGGGCGTGGCCAGCCCCAGCGGAAGGTCGCGCATAAAGCGCATGGTCTGGGCTGTTTCAAGGGCTTCCCAGAGTTCCTCATCCGTTGCCTCCGGCGCAGCCATGCGCAGGTTGCTGGCGATGGTGCCGGTGAAAAGGTGGGAATGCTGCGGAACTACTGCCATCGCGGCGCGAAGGCTGTCGAGGGAAACGTCCTTGATGTCCACTCCCCCGAGGCTGATGGTCCCCGCCGTGGCATCGAGGAAACGAGGGATCAGGTTGAGGAGGGTCGACTTTCCGCTGCCGGTAGAGCCAATGATTGCCGTCGTAGTGCCCGGGCGGGCGGTGAAAGAGACCCCCGTTAGAACGGGCTCCTCGGCGCCGGGGTAGGAAAAGCCCACTCCCCGAAACTCCAAAGTCCCCGGCGGCACGGAGGGGAACTGCAGGCCGGCCGTGGCGGGACGGCGGGGCTCCTGGTCCAGCCCTTTCGGGTGCTGCGGTTCCCGTACCGAGGGCTTTGTGTCCAGGACCGCGCTGATCCGCTCCGCGCAGACCGCTGCCCGGGGTGCTGTCATGAGCACATACATTGACATCATGATGGCCAGCAGGATCTGCATGATGTAGGCAATGAATGCTGTCAGGGCTCCCAGGTTCATCAGGCCTGCCTGGATTCGGTCTCCGCCGAACCAGACCACAACCACCGAGGAAAGGTTCACGACCAGCATGACCAGGGGGAGCATCCCGGCGACGAGCAACGCGGATTGAAGGTTGTTGGCAGTCAGGCTGCCGTTGACCCGTGCGAAGCGGCGGACTTCATGGTCCTGGCGGACAAAGGCGCGGATGACGCCGGCGCCGATGATCTGCTCACGGAGGATCCCGCCTTCGCGGTCCAGCAGGTCCTGCCCTTCCCGGTACAGCGGGATCATCCTGCGGACAAGGAGGTACATGATCAGCAGGAGCAGCGGAACGATGACAATTACCACCGCAGACAGTGCTGCGTCCTGCTGCAGGGCCAGGATTACTCCGCCCACCCCCATGGCCGGTCCTGCCACCAGCAGGGTGAACACGAGTACAGCGAAAGCCTGGACCTGCTGGGTGTCATTGGTGGCCCGGGTGGTCAGGCTCTGTGTTCCGAAGGATCCAACGTCCTGGGAGGACAGGGACTGGATCTTGGCAAAGATCTCGCTTCGCAGCTGCTGCCCGATCTTCATTGCAACAACGGCACCCAGGTATCCGGCTGCGATGGCGGCCGCAGCCTGCAGAACGGCAATGACGGCCATGACTGCGCCCAGGCGGGTGATCACGGCGGTCTCACCCGCCACGATGCCGTCGTCGATAATCGCCGCATTGACCGTAGGCAACAGAAGGTTCGCCGCCGCCTGAACAAGCTGCAGGAGGACGACGGCAGCCACGGCAGGTTTGTGGTCCGCCAGCAGCCGCCTCATCAATGCGATCAGCACCATACCTCCACTGCGCTCAGGGAAGCCGCCAACGGCGGTAGTGGCCTCCCCCATCGGCCAACTCCGCAATTGTAAGCTACGTCACTGGCGTTTGCTGTCATATCGCATGACGGGCCTGTGGAGGTCCTCCAACGAATGGACTTTAGTCATCCGTCCTTGCGCCCCACTGCGAAGATCCTGCGGAAGGGAAAAACGGTGCCGTGCACGCCGGATGGATAGGCTTCCCTCAGCGCGGCTGCGTAGCCAGCCTCGAACTCAGCGCCCTCCGCCGGGGAAAGCGCCGCCAGCACGGGCCGCAAGGCGGTACCGCGCACCCACTCCAGTACCGGGTCGGGGCCGGGCAACACCTGCTGGTAGGTGGTCTCCCACGCGTCTGCGGTGAACCCGGCGTCCAACAGTATCCGGAGGTAGTCCGCCGGTTCGCCCACCGACTCTCCGCCCCGCAACACCCCCTGCAGTTTGGGCGCCCACCGGGAGGAGGCTGCAAGTTGACGCATCAGCGCGTGGGACGGGGCATTGAAGTTGCCCGGGACCTGCATCGCAAACCAGGATCCGGGACGCAGCGCTGCCAGCCAGGCCCTCATCATGTCCTGGTGGCCGGGCACCCATTGCAGGGCCGCATTGCTCACCACCACGCCGGTTTCCGCGGCAGGCATCCACTCCGCGATGTCCGTGAGCTCAAACCGCAGGGAAGGAGTGCCCGGGGTGACGTTGCGGGCTTTGCTGAGCATCTCGGCTGAGGAATCCACCCCCACGACGTCGGCCCCGGGCCATCGCTCGGCGAGGGTTGCGGTGAGGCTTCCCGGACCGCAGCCCAGATCCACCACCTGAACTGGCGACTCCGCATGGACCCTGCCCGTCAGATCGAAAAACGGCCGGTCCCGGTAATCGCCGAACTGGACGTACTTAACCGGATCCCATTTCATATCTGCCTCCACGTTCTGGTTCTGCAGGTATGGCGAAGCCTAACCCGATGGCGGCGGAATCCCGCGGAGCGTCAGGGCACTAAGCTGGAAATCAATGAAACTCGTTGACCAACTGCCCCTTCTGTCCGCCGGGGACCTGCCCGCTGCCGCCGTCGATGCCGATGCCCTTTACACCCGGTTCGTTGAATGGACGGAAAGCCGCGGGTTGGAGCTGTACCCTGCCCAGGACGAAGCGATCATGGAGCTGGCAACCGGGGCCAATGTCATCCTGGCCACGCCCACCGGTTCCGGGAAATCCCTGGTGGCCATCGCAGCACATTTCCAGGCCATGGCGCAGGGCAGGCGCAGCTACTACACCGCGCCCATCAAAGCACTGGTGTCGGAAAAGTTCTTTGCCCTCTGCGACATTTTCGGCGCGGAAAACGTGGGGATGATTACCGGCGATTCCGGAGTCAACCAGGACGCGCCCATCATCTGCTGCACTGCGGAAATCCTGGCCAACACCGCGCTCCGGGAAGGGGCGGCCGCCGAGCTGGGCTCGGTGATCATGGACGAGTTCCACTTCTACTCGGACCCGCAGCGCGGCTGGGCCTGGCAGGTGCCGCTGCTGGAGCTCCCGCAGGCGCAGTTCCTCCTGATGTCCGCCACGCTCGGCGACGTCAGCAGGTTCGAAGAGGGCCTGACCGGGCTGACCGGACGCGCCACCATCACGGTGAGCTCCGCGGAGCGGCCCATCCCGCTGCATTACTACTATCACGAGACCCCGGTGCACGAGACGCTGGAAGAACTGCTCTCCACCAAACAGGTGCCGGTGTATGTAGTTCATTTCAGCCAAATCGAGGCGATCGACCGCGCGCAGACGCTGATGAGCATCAATGTCTGCACCCGCGAGGAAAAGGACAGGATCGCGGAGCTGATTGCCAACTTCCGCTTCGCCGCCGGGTTCGGCAAGACCCTCAACCGCCTGGTCCGCCACGGAATCGGGGTGCACCACGCTGGCATGCTCCCCAAGTACCGCCGGCTGGTGGAGCAACTGGCACAGGCGGGGCTGCTGAAGGTCATCTGCGGCACGGACACACTGGGGGTGGGCATCAATGTGCCCATCCGCACTGTGCTCCTGACCGCTCTGAGCAAGTACGACGGCGTACGCACCCGGCAGCTTAACTCCCGAGAGTTCCACCAGATTGCCGGCCGGGCCGGACGTGCAGGCTACGACACTGCCGGGACCGTGGTGGTCCAGGCACCCGAGCACGTCACCGAGAACGTGAAGGCCATGGCCAAAGCCACCGCCAAGTTCGGGGACGACCAGAAGAAACTGCGCCAGGTGGTGAAGAAAAAGCCGCCGGAGGGTTTTGTGTCCTGGGGCGAGCCCACCTTCAAGCGCCTGGTTGAATCGGTGCCGGAGCCGCTCAGTTCGAGCTTCACGGTGACGCATGCGATGCTGATGAACCTGATGGAACGGCCGGGCGATCCCTTTGCTGCTGCCCGCCGCCTCCTCACCGAAAACCATGAGACCCGGTCCTCGCAGCTGCAGCTGATGAAGAAGGCGCTGGGCATTTACCGGGAACTGCTGGCCGCCGAGGTGGTGGAACGGATTCCGCCCGAGCAGCAGGGCCGGGACGGCCGCACCGTCCGCCTCACCGTGCACCTGCAGCCAAACTTCGCACTCAACCAGCCCCTGTCCCCCTTCGCGCTCGCTGCGCTGGAGCTCCTTGACCCGGAGTCGCCGTCGTACGCCCTCGACGTGGTGTCCGTGATCGAGGCGACGCTGGAAAAGCCGCGCCAGATCCTCTCTGCCCAGCAGAAAAAAGCCCGCGGCGAAGCGATAGCTGCCATGAAGGCCGACGGCATCGAGTACGACCAGCGGATGGCAATGCTGGAGGCAGTGACGTACCCGCAGCCCTTGGCAGAAATCCTGGGCGAAGCGTTTGAGGTGTACCGCAAGGCCGCCCCATGGGTGGGGGATTTCGAACTGGCACCCAAGTCCGTGGTGCGGGACATGTACGAGCGCGCGATGAATTTCGGCGAGTTTGTGCAGTTTTATGGCCTGGCCCGCTCGGAAGGCATCGTTCTGCGGTACCTGGCGGACGCCTTCAAGGCGCTGCGGCAGACAGTGCCGCAGGACATGTTGCGCGAAGACCTGGAGGATCTGACCGCCTGGCTGGGTGAGCTGGTCCGCCAGGTCGACTCCAGCCTGCTCGATGAGTGGGAGGAGTTGGCGTCCGGCGGAGCACCCACGCCGCACGATGCTCCGCCGCCTCCGCCGCCGTCGCTGACGTCCAACATCCGGGCCTTCCGCGTGATGGTGCGCAACGAGATGTTCCGGCGGGTGGAACTGTTTGCGGACGAGGACGCAGCAGCGCTCGGCGAACTGGACGGCAGTGCAGGCTGGGACGCCGACCGCTGGGAAGACGTGCTGGACGACTACTTCGACGAGCACAATGACATTGGTACCGGCCCTGACGCCCGCGGGCCGGGCCTGCTCATCATCACCGAGGAGCCCGGCGTGTGGAAGGTCAGGCAGATTTTTGACGACCCTGCCCGGAACCACGACTGGGGCATCTCCGCCGAGGTGGACCTGGAAGCCTCGGATGAAACCGGAACAGCAGTGCTGCGGGTGACGGACGTGAACCGGCTCTGATCTCCTGCGTGCCCGCGCTGTGGGGCGCCGCTCTTTTGGGGGCGCTTTAGGGGGCGGGCTGACTGCAGCGGCGGGGTCCCGGCGGTAAGCTCGAACAATGAGTGTAATCCGCCCGGCAACCCCTCACGACGTCCCCGCGATCCTCCGCATGATCCATGAACTGGCGCAGTACGAGAAGGAACCCGATGCAGTCCGGAACACCCCGGAACTGCTGGAGCAGGTTCTCTTTGGCAGCAATCCGCGGGTCTTCGCCGCCATGGCCGAGAACACTAACGGCGACGTCCGCGGCTTCGCCCTGTGGTTCCTGAACTACTCAACGTGGGAAGGCGTCCACGGGATCTATCTCGAGGACCTCTACGTCAGCCCGGAAGCGCGGGGCGAGGGGCACGGCAAGGCGCTGCTCCAGCACCTGGCCGGAATCGCGGTCGAGAAGGGCTACGCCAGGGTGGAGTGGAGCGTGCTGGACTGGAACGAGCCGTCCATCAACTTCTACCGCCGCCTGGGCGCCAGGCCCATGGACGGGTGGTCCACTTTTCGACTCACGGGTGACGCCCTCGAGCAGTTCGGCTCCGCCGTGCCGGCCGCCGCCAATGGCTGACGTGAAGACAGCCGCCGCACGCAGCCAAGCCCGGCACGAGGTCAGGGCGCGGCACGAGTTCCGCGGCATGCGCACCGTTGAACACTACTTTTCGGTTCCGTTGGACCACTTCTCCGCCAACCCGGAAACCATCACTGTCTTCGCACGCGAATATGTTTCGGCTTCACACAGCGAGGAAGAGGCCGCCAGGCTGCCCTGGCTGCTGTTCCTGCAGGGTGGTCCTGGCGGGCGGGGTAACCGGTTCGGTGCGCTGGGCGGCTGGAGCAAGGCTGCTGCCAAGGAATTCCGGATCCTGATGCTGGACCAGCGCGGCACCGGCCTTTCCACTCCCCTGGACCGTCATACCCTTCCCCTGCAAGGGACAGCGGACGGGCAGGCGTCGTACCTGGAGCACTTCCGGGCTGATTCAATAGTGGCCGACGCGGAACTGATCAGGGAGGCTCTGGGGGCACCGCCCTGGAGCATTTACGGACAGAGCTATGGCGGTTTCTGTGCGCTCACCTACCTTTCGTTTGCACCGGAGGGCCTGCGCGAGGCGCTTATCACCGGCGGCCTGGCCCCGCTGACAGGGCCGGCTGACGAGGTGTACCGGGCCACCTTCCAGCGCGTGGCCGCGCGGAACACTGAGTACTTTGGCTGGTACCCGGAGGACCGGACAACGGTGGACCGGATTGCGCGGCACCTCCGGAGAACCACAGAGTCCCTGCCCGACGGCAGCCCGCTCACCGTGGAGCGTTTCCAGATGGCCGGCGCCTTCCTGGGCGGCAACATCCGGGTGAACAGCCTGCACTACCTGCTGGAGGACGCCTTCACGGAAACCGCCCTCGGTGCCAGGCTTTCGGATCCTTTCCTCGAACAGATGCACGGGATTGTGTCCCGCCGTTCCAACCCCCTGTACGCCCTGATCCACGAGTCCATTTACGGCCAGGGTGAAGCCACTGGCTGGTCCGCCTGGCGCGTTCTGCGCGAGTATCCGGAGTTCGGGCCGGACGCTGACCCGCTGCTGCTCACCGGCGAAATGGTCTACCCGTGGTACTTCGACCAGGACCCCGCCCTGCAGCCCTTGCGTGAAGTGGCAGGCCTGCTGGCGGCCAAGGACGACTGGAAGCCCCTGTACGACGTTTCCCGGCTTGGTGTCAACACTGTGCCTGTAGCCGCCGCCGTTTACTCCGACGACATTTACGTGGACCGGGACCTGTCCCTGAAGACGGCCGCAGCTGTCCGCGGGCTGCAGGTCTGGGAGACACCGGACTTCCATCACGACGGGATCGCCGATGATGGCGAGGGGATCTTTACCCGCCTGCTGGGAATGGCACGCGCCGAAAGCTGAGGTGCGGTGGCTGCTCTACCGCGCCACTGTCCTCCGCCGCCGTGCCAGCACTGTGACCGCAGCAGCGGCGAGGACCACCGCCCCCACCAGCGCGCCTGCCATGTTCAATCCCAGGTAGCCGGCCTGGCTCAGGACCAGGCCGGACATCGCCCCGCCCACCGCGCCTGCGGCCCCCATCAGCATGTCCGAGACGCCCTGAACCACTACCCGGGAATCCTGGCCGACGCTCTCAGCCAGGAGCGTGGAACCAGAGATGGTGGACGCGGACCAGCCCATCCCCAGCAGGACCAGCCCCACCGCGACGGCCACGGTGGACTCCTGCCCGAACCCGGCAACGGCGACAGCGCAGATCAGCACGCCAAAACCGATCATGATGGTTTCGGTCCTGCCCGCCTTGTCCGTCAACCAGCCCATGACCGGCGACAGCGCGAACATGCCCGCGATGTGCAGGGAGATCGTGAACCCGATGATCACCAGGACATCTCCCGACGCCGTGTGGCCGGCATGGGAGGCGGCAGGACCTTCCACAAGATGCTGCAGGTGAAGGGGCGTCATGGACATCACGCCAACCATCACGGCATGGGCACCGACCACTGCGGACACGGAGAGCAGTGCCATGGGCGAACTGCGGATGGCACGGATTCCACGGGACAGGGAGCCCTGCCGCACCGAGGGGGCGGCCGCCGTCGGCGCCGGCACCGGTGCCTGGGCCGCAGGGTGCGCCGTGGACGCGAGGCTGCGCGCGAGCAGCAGGGGGTCGGGCCGTAGGCCGGCGAAAAGCAGCACCGTGGCCACGAGGAGTCCCGCCCCGGAGATCACGAACGGACCGGCGACGGGCGGCAGGGCAAGCGCCTCACCCACCACGGTGCCGGGCTGAATCAGGTTGGGTCCGGCCACGGCACCGACGGTCACTGCCCAGACGACGGCCGACAGGGCCCTTCCCCGGTGTTCGGCATCAGCAAGGTCGACGGCGGCGAAGCGCGCCTGCAGGCTCGCAGCGGTACCAACCCCGATACCGGCCGCACCGAGCACGAGTAGCACAAAAAGGCCCCAGACAACCGAAAGCACCATCAGCAGCGTGCCGAGCAGCGCAGCACTCAGCCCTGCGACCTGGCCAATGCGGCGCCCCCTGTGGTCGGCAAGGGCGGCGAGGGGCAGGGCAGCCAGCGCGGCGCCCAGCGTCATCACCGTGGCCACCGCGCCCGCCCAGGCGCTTGATCCGGAGAGTTCGACGGCGAGGATGGAACCTATGGAAACCGTGGCGCCGGTTCCGATTCCCCCGAACACCTGGGCTGCACTGAGCAGCATCACGGTGCGCCGCTGGACTTGGCGCACTTCGCTTTCCGTCATCAAAGTGCCGGCCATGATCAGAGCATAGTCCTTGGCGTGCAGGTCCTGAAGGTCCGCGTTAAAGCCGACAATCCCGGCCGCAGGGCGGCCGGGATTGCAGGTTTGTCAGGAGGGGAAGGAGCTACTCGACGTCGCTGTGGCTCTTCTTGACATCTTCCTCAAGGCGCGGATCCAGGTGGGCTTCCTTGGCTTTGGAGCTGAGGAGGCTTGCAATCACCGCGATGATGATGGTGCCGACGATGACCGCCAGGGACACAAACGTGGGGATCTCGGGAGCCCATTCGATGTGCTGGCCGCCATTGATGAACGGCAGTTCGTTGACGTGCATGGCGTGCAGCACGAGCTTGACACCGATGAACGCCAGGATGAAGGACAGCGCGTGCTTCAGGTAGATCAGGCGGTTCATGAGGCCGCCCAGCAGGAAGTACAGCTGCCGCAGGCCCATCAGGGCGAACAGGTTGGCCGTGAAAACGATGAACGGGCTCTGGGTCAGGCCGAAGATGGCGGGGATGGAGTCGACGGCGAAGAGCAGGTCGGTGAGGCCGATGGTGATGAACACGATCAGCATTGGGGTGAAGACCTTCTTGCCGTTCACCGTGGTGCGGAGCTTTCCGCCGTCGAACTTCTCCGACATGGGGATGACCTTGCGGATCTTGGCGATCAGCGGGTTCTCGCGGTCTTCTTCGTCTTCGCCCTCATCCTGGGCCTGCTTCCAGGCGGTCCACAGCAGGAAAGCGCCGAAGATGTAGAACACCCAGCTGAACTGCTCGATCACGATGGCACCGAGCAGGATGAAGATGCCGCGCAGGATCAGGGCGATGATGATGCCCACCATCAGCACTTCCTGCTGGTACTTCCGGGGCACGGAGAACCTGGCCATGATGATGATGAAGACAAACAGGTTGTCGATGCTGAGGCTGTATTCCGTTACCCAGCCGGCGACGAACTGACCGCCATATTCAGGACCGGTGAAGGCGAACATGGCGCCGGCGAACACCAGGGCGAGGCTGACGTAGAACGCCACCCACAGGCCTGCCTCCTTCATGGAGGGTTCGTGGGGGCGGCGGACCACCAGGAGAAGGTCGATCAGGAGGATCAGGCCGAGGACGACAAACGAGCCGACCTCAAACCACACGGGTAATTCGAGCACAGGGCAGCCTTTCGCAGGTACAGAGATGCAGTGTAAGTCTCTCCGGCCTGCCTGTGCACTTGGTGCTGATGTGGCGGCCCGCTACGCCCGGCGGGGCAACCATGCCCTGCGTGTTGACGATCGTAGCGCTTGGGATACTCCCCTACGTGCCATTAACTGTACCCCAGGCCGGTCCCCGGGCTTTCCAGCGTTGAGGATTGCGTCAGGCGTGCCCTGCCGCCTGCATCTGGCGCAGTTCCTTCTTCAGCTCGCTGACCTCGTCCCTGATCCGCGCTGCCACCTCGAACTGCAGCTCGGCGGCGGCCCCGTGCATCTGTTCCGTCAGCTGTTCGATCAAGCCCACCAGGTCCTCCGCCGGCGCCGCAGCGAGGCCGTCGGAGCGGACCTGGGCGGCACCCTTGGCCGCGGCCTTGCGCTTGCCGCCCTTGGCGAGCCGGTTGTTGTTGAGCAGCTCCTGGGTGTCGGCGTCTTCCTTGGCCAGCTGGTCGGTGATGTCGGCGATTTTCTTCCGCAGCGGCTGGGGATCGATGCCCTTTTCCTTGTTGTACGCCACCTGGATGGCGCGCCGACGGTTGGTTTCGTCGATGGCATGGGCCATCGAATCCGTAATGCGGTCAGCGTACATGTGCACCTGCCCGGAGACGTTGCGGGCGGCGCGGCCGATGGTCTGGATGAGCGACGTGGCGGACCGGAGGAAGCCTTCCTTGTCAGCGTCCAGGATGCTCACGAGGGAGACTTCGGGCAGGTCCAGGCCTTCCCGAAGCAGGTTGATGCCCACCAGCACGTCGAAGGTGCCCATCCGGAGCTCGCGGAGCAGTTCCACGCGCCGGAGGGTGTCCACGTCGGAGTGCAGGTACTCCACCTTCACGCCGTGGCCCATCAAGTAATCGGTCAGGTCCTCCGCCATGCGCTTGGTGAGCGTGGTGACCAGGACCCGCTCGTTCTTCTCCGTGCGCGTCCTGATTTCGCCCAGCAGGTCATCGATCTGGCCCTTGGTGGGCTTGACCACCACCTCGGGGTCGATCAGGCCGGTGGGCCGGATGATCTGCTGGACCGTGCCGTCCGCCTTGCCGAGCTCGTATTTGCCGGGGGTCGCGGAAAGGTAGACGGTCTGGCCGACGCGTTCGAGGAATTCGTCCCACTTGAGGGGGCGGTTGTCCATGGCGGACGGCAGCCGGAAGCCGAAGTCCACCAGGTTCCGTTTGCGGGACATGTCGCCTTCATACATGGCACCGATTTGGGGAATGGTCACATGGGACTCGTCCACCACCAGCAGGAAGTCATCGGGAAAGTAGTCAAGGAGGCAGTGCGGCGCGGTCCCCGGGGCACGGCCGTCAATGTGCGAGGAGTAGTTCTCGATGCCGTTGCAAAAACCCATCTGCTGCATCATCTCGAGATCGTATGTGGTGCGCATCCGCAGCCGCTGCGCCTCGACGAGTTTGTTCTGGCTTTCCAGGACCTTCAGGCGGTCCGCGAGTTCGTCTTCGATCCGCTTGATGGCCCTGGCCATCCGCTCGGGTCCGGCTACGTAGTGCGAGGCCGGGAAGACGTACATCTCTTCTTCGTCCCGGATCACTTCGCCGGTCAGCGGATGCAGCGTGTGGATGTTTTCAATCTCGTCGCCGAAAAACTCAATCCGGATGGCCAGTTCCTCGTACATGGGGATGATTTCGACGGTGTCGCCGCGGACCCGGAAGGTGCCGCGGTGGAAGTCCATGTCATTGCGCGTGTACTGCATGGAGACGAATTTCCGCAGCAGGTGGTCGCGGTTCATTTCCGCCCCCTTGCGGAGGGTCACCATGCCGGCGATGTATTCCTCAGGGGTGCCCAGGCCATAGATGCAGGACACCGTGGCCACCACAATGACGTCGCGGCGGGTCAGCAGCGCATTGGTGGCGGAGTGGCGAAGCCTCTCCACTTCCTCGTTGATGGAGGAGTCCTTCTCAATGAAGGTGTCCGTCTGGGCGACGTAGGCTTCGGGCTGGTAGTAGTCGTAGTAGGAGACGAAGTACTCCACCGCGTTGTTGGGCAGCAGTTCGCGGAATTCATTGGCCAGCTGCGCCGCGAGGGTCTTGTTCTGGACCATCACCAGGGTGGGCCTCTGGACCTGCTCGATCAGCCACGCCGTGGTGGCGCTTTTGCCCGTGCCGGTGGCACCAAGCAGCACCACGTCCTTTTCGCCGTTCTTGATGCGCTCCGTCAGCTCTGCGATGGCCGCGGGCTGGTCGCCGGCGGGCTTGAACTCGCTGATGACCTCGAAGGGCGCTACAACACGGTTGATATCCTGCGCAAGGCTCATGGTTCCAATTTACCGTGGAGCACCGACACCACGGGGCGAGTCCGTTGTGGGCGAACACCCCCGCCGGTACCGGCAGAACCACGGGGCTGCCGGGCCAGGACCGCTCAAGACCCGGACGACGGCGGCTGCCAGCCCGAGTGCGCGGCCCACCGTTCAAGGGATTCCTCAACGGCTGTGAACCAGTCTTCTTTGGCTTCCGCGTAAGCCGTGGTGGACGTGTCCCCGGCGTGGGCGGCAGCGAGTCTGCGCTTAAGGGCCAGGTACTCAGCCGCCGCTGCCGGTTCGGCCCGCAGCCAGTCACGGAAGCAGAAGGCAAAGCGCCAGCCGGGTGAGCCGGCGGCACGGATGTGCAGATTAACGGGGCGGCCCGGATCGGCGTTGGCGTGGATGCGCTTGGCCCAGTCATCCGGGCTGGGGTGGCTGGGCTTGGGGGTGTCGGCGGTAATACCGGGGACCGCCGGAAACCCGGCGGCGGCAAGGGCCGGTGCAAGGGCGTCGGCAACGCCGAGGTCAGGGACGGTCAGCTGCAGGTCGATGACGTCCTTGGCGTCCAGTCCGGGGACTGAGGTGGACCCGATGTGGTCGACTGCCACCGTGTCCTGCTGCGCGGCAGGAACAGCTTCGACAATTCTGTTCATCAAGCGCCGGGCGTCGTCCGCCCACCTGGCCCTCGCCGGAACCAGGACCGGTCCTCCGGTCCTGGCGGCCCTTTCTCCTGTCGAGAGGTTTCGGGCAAACGGCGCCAGCCGGTCATCCCAGAGGTGATCCACTTCCGCCACCAGCTGCTCCAAGGTGCCGGAGTTATCGAGGACAGCGTCAGCCTGGGCAAGGCGTTCCTCACGTGTGGCCTGCGCTGCCATCCGGGAGCGGGCGGCCTCAGCAGTCATACCCCGGTGCTCCAGCATGCGCTGCAGCCTCACCCCGTCCGGGGCGTCCACCACCAGGACCAGGTGGAAATTGCTGCCTTGGCCCGTCTCCACCAGCAGCGGGATGTCCTGCACCACCACGGCGTCCCGGGCAGCCGCTTCGACCATGGCAGTAGCGCGGGACCGGACCAGCGGGTGCACAATGTCGTTCAGTGCGGCGAGGCGCGCGGGATCTCCGAACACCAGCGCGCCGAGCTTCGGCCGGTCCAGGCGGCCATCAGCAGCCAGGACACCACCCCCGAACTCGGCCACGACGCGTTGCAGGCCTTCGGTGCCGGGTTCCACCACCTCCCGCGCCAGCACGTCAGCGTCCACCAGGACTGCTCCGCGTTCCTTCAGCCGCAAGGCAACTACTGACTTTCCCGAAGCGATACCGCCCGTCAAACCAATCTTCAGCACTCCCCTACAATAATCCCCGCCGCTACCCTGACCTCGCTTCGCTCGCCCGGGGAACCCTCGCGGCGTGGGCCCACCCGCCGCTACCCTGACCTCGCTTCGCTCGCCCGGGGAACCCTCACGGCGTGGGCCCACCCGCCGCTACCCTGACCTCGCTCCGCTCGCCCGGGGAACCCTCACGGCGTGGGCCCACCCGCCACTACCCTGACCTCGCACCGCTCGCCCAGGGAACCCTCACGGCGTGGGCCCACCCGCCGCTACCCTGACCTCGCTTCGCTCGCCCGGGGAACCCTCACGGCGTAGGCCCATCTAGACTGGGGCGGGTGCAAGAGCAAGCGAGCCGCGCCACCAGCTACACCACCCTGGCGGCAGGGCCGGACTTCCGCCACGAGCTGGAGATCAAGCGCTCCAGGTTCATCACGGTGTTGCGCCGGGCCGACAGCGAAGAAGCGGCGCGGGACCTGGTGGCAGGCCTTCGCCGCGAATTCCACGACGCCCGGCACCACTGCTCCGCTTTCATCCTCGGTCCTGACCGGGACATCCAGCGCTCCAGCGACGACGGCGAGCCCTCAGGAACCGCAGGCGTCCCCATGCTCGAGGCCTTGAGCAAAAGGGAAACGGCACCTGGTGTGGCTGACCTCAGCGATGTCAGTGCCGTCGTCGTCCGCTATTTTGGCGGCATCCTGCTGGGGGCGGGCGGGCTCGTGCGGGCGTACTCTGAGTCCGTGTCTTCGACGCTCTCCCTGGTGCCGTTGGTGCGCCGGAGCCGGTTGCGGATCTGCTCAGCGGAAGTGCCGCACGCTGCTGCCGGCAGGCTGGAGAACGATCTGCGGGCAGCGGGCTTCGTGATGGCAGAAACAAGCTATGCGGTGCAGCATACGGTTCTGCGCGTGGCGGTACCGGACGACGCGCAGTATATCGCAGATGCTGCGGACCGCCTGCAGTCGTTGACTTCGGGCGCCGCTGCCCTCATCCCCGAAGGAACGGAGTGGGTGGATGTCCCGTTCCCCTGAGGTGGTGTCCCTGGTGGACGTGGACGAAGCAGTGGTGGACCAGCTCCTGGCACTGGCCAAGCGCGACGCCTCACCGGACGAGGTGGCTCCTCCGCTCGGCGGTCCGGGGTGGAACCTGGAACGCACTGCGTGGTTCTTCAGTTACCACCGCGCCGCTGCCCAGGGCCTCGCCGGGGACGCCGGGGAGAAGGCGTGGGGCATAGTCGCGGACGGCAGCCTCGCCGGTTCCATCCGCCTCCGCATCGTCGAGCCCTCGGCTGCGGAAGCCGGCAGTGCCGGGCCAGGGAGTGCGAAGTCGGGGTGTGCTGAATCGGGCAATGATGCAGCTGTTGCCGAGACGGGCATCTGGCTGGGCAGGAGCTATCGGTCCCGCGGCATCGGGACCGCCGCACTTCGCCTGGTCCTCGTCGAGGCCCGCAAGGCCGGCATCACCCGGGTGACGGCCCGCACCCTCACCGGCAACCTTGGCGCCCAGCGTATCCTCGCCTCCGCGGGCGCGGTACTCACGCCCGACGACGACGGGACGGTCAGCGCCGTCGTCGTGCTCTAAGTGCCTCCTTGCCGTCAGCGCGATGGCCCACTACAGCGTTAAAGCAACAGGCCCCCTGCCTTGCGGGCAGGGGGCCTGTTGTGTCGGCCCGGAAAATTTCCGGACCGGTGGCAATTAGTTGCCGGTCAGCTTCTCGCGCAGTGCGGCGAGGGCTTCGTCGGATGCAAGCGTGCCTGCACCGGCGTTGGACTCAGCAGCCGGCTCCGAGGAGTAGCTGGTGGTGCCGGAATCGCTCTCACCGGACGTTGCAGCTGCAGCGTCGTCGGCAGCGTGCTGGGCGACCTGCTTCTTGTGGGCTTCCCAGCGGGTCTGGGCGTCAGCGTACTGCTGCTCCCAGGCGGCGCGCTGGTTCTCGTAGCCTTCAAGCCACTCGTTGGACTCGGGATCGAAGCCCTCGGGGTACTTGTAGTTGCCCTCTTCGTCGTACTCTGCAGCCATGCCGTACAGAGCCGGATCGAATTCGGTGCTGTCGGCGTCGACGCCCTCGTTGGCCTGCTTGAGGGAGAGGGAGATGCGGCGGCGCTCGAGGTCGATGTCGATGACCTTGACGAACAGCTCGTCGCCAACGGAGACAACCTGCTCTGCCAGCTCCACGTGGCGCACGGCCAGCTCGGAGATGTGGACCAGGCCTTCGATGCCGTCTTCGACGCGAACAAACGCACCGAACGGAACGAGCTTGGTGACCTTACCCGGAACAACCTGGCCGAGGGCGTGGGTGCGGGCGAAGGTCTGCCACGGATCTTCCTGCGTAGCCTTGAGCGACAGGGAAACGCGCTCGCGGTCCAGGTCCACCTCGAGAACCTCGACGGTGACTTCCTGGCCAACCTCGACAACCTCGGACGGGTGGTCGATGTGCTTCCAGGACAGCTCGGAAACGTGAACCAGGCCGTCTACGCCGCCCAGGTCCACGAATGCACCGAAGTTGACGATGGAGGAAACGACACCGGGACGGACCTGGCCCTTTTCCAGCTTGTTGAGGAACGTGGAGCGGACCTCGGACTGGGTCTGCTCGAGCCATGCACGGCGGGACAGCACAACGTTGTTGCGGTTCTTGTCCAGCTCGATGATTTTGGCTTCGATCTGCTGACCGATGTACGGAGCAAGGTCGCGCACACGGCGCATCTCGACGAGGGATGCGGGCAGGAAGCCGCGCAGGCCGATGTCGAGGATAAGACCACCCTTGACAACCTCGATGACGGTACCGGTGACAACACCGTCTTCTTCCTTGACCTTCTCGATGTCGCCCCAGGCACGCTCGTACTGAGCGCGCTTCTTGGAGAGGATCAGACGGCCTTCTTTGTCTTCCTTGGTGAGCACCAGGGCTTCGACCTGATCGCCAACGGAGACGACGTCTCCGGGATCAACATCGTGCTTGATGGACAGCTCGCGGGAGGGGATGACACCTTCGGTCTTGTAACCGATGTCGAGCAGGACTTCATCGCGGTCGACCTTGACGACGGTACCTTCGACGAGATCTCCGTCGTTGAAGTACTTGATGGTCGCGTCGACTGCTGCGAGGAAGTCCTCAGCGGTACCGATGTCGTTAATGGCGACTACGGGGGTACCGGGCTTCTCGGTGGAGGTGATGGTCATGTAGTAGGGGCTCCGTTGTGGATAGTTAGTCGGTCAGGCAAACCGGCGCGCCCGCGTTATGGAACGCAGGCGCGATGTGCGGCGAATCCGAACGGATCCTCCGGGTCATCCTGATTTGTGGATTTCAGAAATCGTGCACGTGGTACACGCCCGTTTAGTCTAGTCGCTGCCCGCAACACGGGTCAAAGCGGCCCGTAAAGCGTGAAGGTGTGCCCCTAGAAGTGCGTGAGGCAGTGCGTTGACCGCTCCACAGCGAACATTTGCCTAGCCTTCAGGGCCGCACCCGCCGTGTTCTCCCGGATCCTGCCGGCTGCAGCCAGGGTCACAGGGCATACTGCGCCCAGGTAGATCGAGGACAGGGCAGAGACATCCAGCACCAGGTCCGCTGCGGTTTCCGGCAGGCGTTCGACGGCGGCCCCGCCGCCGTCGACCTGCAGTGCGAAGGTTCCGGGCGTGAGGCCCAGGGGGTCATAAACTTCGAGAACCAGCCGCCCGTCCACAGGGTAGTGCCTCGCCTCCAGTGCCTTGGCGGCGTCCAGGACGCGGAGCCACAGCATGTCCCGGCTGTCCGACGAGTCAATGCAGCGGGGGTCCGTCAACGCCCAGGTCAAGGGATCGTCCAACGGCGCTTCGTCCCAGGACACGCGCTCCACCAGGTCGATTGCGCCGAGGAACTGCCAAAGTTCCAGGTAGGCGTCATTGCCGGCGGCCACCAGATCCACCACCTCCACGGTGTAGGGTTCCGTGTCCCAGCCGAGGAACTTGTACGAGACGTAGCCGTCCACGGCCCCGTCCGCCGAGTAGTGGAGCGCCACCTTGATGGCGGGATCCTCCTTGCCGTCGCGGCCGAGGGTCCCTGAAGCGAACTGCCGGTACATGTCCTGCCGGCCGAGGGACCCGGGGGTGAGGCCATGGACGCGATCGAAGACCTCCGGTGCCAGCTGCAGCAGGATCTTGGGATCGGCGATTTCCACGCTGCCCGTGGGCTGGTGCGCCAGAATGAACCGCGACGTGGTGTCCACCTTTACGGAGCGTTCGAAGCTTGCGACGCCGTAACCGAAGCGCCCGTAGATGGTTCCCTCCGAAGCGGTGAGGGCGGCCATGGCAATGCCGTCCTCCTTGGCCAGGTGCAGGTCCTCGCTCATCATCCGGCGCAGCAGCCCGCGGCGGCGGTGCGATGTCCGCACCGTCACAGACGTGACCAGCTGGCTTTCAAGTGAGCGGCCAAAACCGATGTTGAGATCCTTGCGGAACGTGGCGAACGTGGCCACCGGCACCTCCGCCGGAAGGGATCCCGGGGCCACCCCGCCCGTTTGGTACACGCCGGTCAGGACCCGGCCATCTGCTTCGTAGGTGGCAAGCGACTTTGCCACGTGCTCCGGGGTGCGCGTTGATTCGTGGAACCCGAACGCCACGGCCCTGGCCCAGGTCTCGGCCTCCGCATAGCCGTCACTGTTCCTGGACACCGCGCCAAAGCGCCGAATTTCATAGTTCCCGTTCAGGTCAGCCACCCTCCTGAGCCTAGCCAATAACTCCGGAGCCTGGCCAGGCACAACGCGCTTCTGCTGGGAAGCGCCCGGACACTGGTACCCCGTCTGCTCCTAGTGCCCGGCGTCGTACCAGCTGGGACCAACACCGATCTGGACCTCCAGCGGAACGGTGAGGTCCGCCGCGGCTCCCATCTGTTCGGTGACGAGCTTCTCCACGGCGTCCCGCTCCCCCGCCGCGACTTCGAGGACCAGTTCGTCGTGGACCTGCAGGAGCATCCGCGACTTCAGGCCCTGTGACTTGAGCTCTGCATGGACGCCCAGCATGGCGCGCTTGATGATGTCTGCGGCCGAACCCTGAATGGGGCTGTTCAGGGCGATGCGCTCCGCGTTCTCCCGGAGCTGCCGGTCGGTGCTCGTCAGGTCGGGCAGGTAACGGCGGCGGCCTTCGATGGTTGCCGTGTAGCCGTCCACCCGGGCTTGGTCCACCACGCCGCGGAGGTAATCGCGGACGGCACCGAACCGGTCGAAGTAGTCCTTCATGAGGGTGCGTGCCTCGTCCACGGAAATCTCCAGCTGCTTGGACAGGCCGAAGGAAGTGAGTCCATAGGCCAACCCGTAGGACATGGCCTTCACCTTGGAGCGCATGGCACTGGTGACTTCTTCGGTGGGCACATGGAAAATGTTGGAGCCGACAAACCGGTGCAGGTCCTCGCCGTCCTTATACGCCTGGATCAGGCCGGCATCGCCGGACAAGTGTGCCATGATTCGCATCTCGATCTGGGAGTAGTCCGCGGACAGCAGGCACTCGTAGCCGTCGCTGACGACGAAAATTCCGCGGACGCGGCGGCCTTCCTCGCTGCGGATGGGGATGTTCTGCAGGTTGGGATTGTTTGAGGAAATCCGGCCGGTCGCCGCCACGTTCTGGGCGTAGGTGGTGTGGATACGGCCGTCTTCGGCAACGGACTTCTTCAGCGATTCGAGCATCTGCCTCAGCTTGGCAGCTTCCCGGTGCGCCATGAGCTGCACCAGGAACTCGTGGCCGGTTTTGTCCAGCAGGTTCTTCAGGGACGCGGCATCAGTGGTGTAGCCGGACTTGATCTTTTTGGTCTTGGGCAGCTGAAGCTCCTCAAACAGCACTGTCTGCAGCTGTTTGGGCGACCCAAGGTTGACCTCGTGGCCGATCGCGGCGAAGGCCTGCTCCTGGGCGTTGTCGATGACCCGGGCGAGGTCGGCGAGCTGCTCGTCCATGCGGGCCATGTCGATCCCGATGCCGGCGAGTTCCATGTCGGCCAGGACACGGCTGACCGGAAGCTCGAGGCTGGACAGCAGTTCCTCCGCGCGGCGCTCCTTCAGTTCCGCCTCGAAGAAGCGGCTCAGTTCAAGGACGACGGCGGCCGCCTGCACCAGCGCGCCCGCGGCTGCTTCGTCGTCCCCGTCAAAGGAAAGCTCCAGCTGGCCGGCTTTGGCGGTGGCAGCCGGGATCCCCACGTTGAGGTGGTGCTGGGCGAGTTCGGCGAGTTCGTAGGTTCGCCGGTCCGGCTGGATGAGATATCCGGAAATCGAGGTATCGTCCACCACGCCGTCAAGCTCCAGGCCCCGGGAGGTCAGGGCTTTCAGCGCGGCCTTGAACCCGTGCATCACCTTCGGCGCTGCGGGGTCGCGCAACCACGCAGCCAGGACGTTTTCGGCCTCGGCGTCCTGGCCGGAGAGATCGACGTAGGCGGCGGCGCCGTCGCGGACGATCGCCAGCCCTGCAGCATCCTCGCCGATCCGGCCAGGCACCAGGTCCACCGCGACGGCGGAGCGCTGGCCGGCACCTGCCTTGAGGAAGCCGGCGAGCTCTGCAGCCCCCGACGGCGCGATGAAGTCAGGCGTTTCGATGCTGGCACGCTCAGGGGCGGGGGCGTCGTCGTCGCCGTACAGTGCGAAAAGCCGGCCGCGGATGGCCTTGAATTCGAGCTGGTCGAACAGGTCCTCAAGGGCTGCCTGGTCAGGACGTGGCTCATACAGGTCATCGAGCGTGACGGGCAATTCCAGGTCCGTGTGGAGCTGGTTCAAGCGGCGGTTACGCTTGACGGCTTCAACGTTCTCCCGAAGCGCGTCCCCTACCTTGCCGCCGATGGCATCCAGGTGTTCGAGGACGCCCTCAAGACCGCCATACTGATTGATCCATTTGGCCGCCGTTTTAGGGCCGACGCCGGGAACTCCCGGAAGGTTATCGGCCGTCTCCCCCACCAAGGCGGCGAGGTCTGAATACCGTGCGGGACTTACGAAATACTTGGCCTCGATGGCGGCGGCATCCATCCGCGGGATATCGCTGACGCCCTTCTTTGGGTAGAGCACAAAAACGTTGTCCGTGATCAACTGAAACGCGTCACGGTCACCGGAGACCAGCAGGACTTCGAAGCCGGCCTTCTCACCCATGGATGCAAGAGTGGCAAGAATGTCATCCGCCTCGTAGCCGGGCATTTTGATGGTCTTGATGCCCCAGGCTTCCATCACCTGGCCGATGAGGTCGATCTGGTTGTTCATTTCGCGGGGGGTTTCATTGCGGCCCCCCTTGTATTCGCTGTACTCGGTCTTTCGGTGGGTGGACTCGTCCGACACGTCGAAAGCCACGGCGATGTGGGTGGGCTGCTGTTCCTTGATGAGGTTGATCAGCATGGAGGTGAAACCGTGGATGGCGTTGGTGTGCTGCCCGTTTGCCGTGGAGAACTTGTCTGCCGGGAGGGCGAAAAAGGCGCGGAACGCCATCGAGTGGCCGTCCAGCACCAGCAGCCGCGGCTGGCCCGTCAGGGGAACAACGGGGGCGGCAGTCGCCGAAACCGATCCAGCCGTGTCCTTAACAGCAGCCTCAGCAAGGGCACTTGAACCTTGCGGAGCGTTGTCCTCCTCCAGGACATTGGACGGGAAAGGGGCCGGTTTGGTTGTTTCACTCACAGGTGCCAGCCTAGTTGCCATGATGGACAATTTCACGCCCGGCCCCTTCTCCGCTGAGCTCACTGCGGCCGGCGTCCCGGAGCATCTGCATGCCTGGCTGGGTCAGTTCGGGATCGGGGCCCTGGTAGTGAAGATGGGGATACGTTTTCTGGAGATGAGCCCGGAACGGACCGTAGCCACCATGCCGGTGGAAGGAAACACCCAGGTAGCCGGAATCCTTCACGGCGGCGCCCATGTTGTCCTGGCTGAAACGCTCGGATCGTTCGCATCAGGAATGCACGCAGGGCCTGGCCGGCATGCCGTGGGTATCGAGGTCAGCGCCACGCATCACCGGTCCATCGCAGCGGGCACGGTGACGGGTACCTGCTCCGCCATCCACCTCGGCCGGACCCTGGCGACGCACGAGATCGTCATGACGGACGAGCAGGGGCGCAGGCTGTCTACAGCACGCATCACCAACATGATCCGGGATAACGCCGCTCCGCAGCAGGGGTAGGGACCCCTCCCCTGGCACTTCCCTTAATTGTCTGACCCCCTTGCCATGATGAGTTCATGGGTAAAGCGGCGGTGGTGAAGGCGTTTGAGGACATCAACGCCGCCCTTGCCGTGCTTTATGCCGAAGCGGCGGCTCCGGGTTCCGGGGCGGTTGATGGTGCTGATCCGTTGGCTGCCCTGGCTGATGGTTGCCTGGACATCCTCTCCGGCGCGGCCACCGTGGAGGCCAGGGTCGCAGGGCTGAAGGCCCGGGCGGCGGTGACGTACGCGGACACGGTTCATGCTGTCGCGGCGCCGGGAACCCTGGTGCAGGCGCGAGAGATGGCGGTCGCCGCGGAAATCGGCAGCCTCTTGTCCCTTGGCGGCCGGGCCGCGGGTTCCTTCCTGGCCACCTCCCACGCCCTGGTGGCCACGTTGCCGCTGACCCTCTCGGCCCTGCGCGCTGGGACGGTTTCGTGGCGGCACGCCCAGGTCATGGTGGAGGAAACGGCCACCTTGGACTCTGCCGGCGCCGCCGCCCTCGAAGCCCACTTCCTGGGCCCGGATACACCCATACCATCCACGGCCGCGCCGATCGGGGACGTTCCGGCGTACCGGTTCAAAGCTAAAGCCCGGGTGTGGCGGGAACGCCACCACGCCGAGTCCATCGAACAGCGGCACACCAGGGGTGTGGTCGACCGGCGGATGGAATACCGTCCGGACCAGGACGGGATGGCCTGGCTCTCGGCCTACCTGCCCGCTGACCAGGCAGCGGCTATCTGGAACCGCACCACCGCCCTCGCCCGTGGACTCCAGGGCCCCGACGAGCCCCGCACCCTCACACAGTTGCGGGCCGACACCGCCGCCGGTTTGCTGCTCACGGCCCCGGGCGCAGGTACCGCGGACCGTGGGGATGGGGGCGCTGCAAGCGGGAGCGGGAAGGGGGACGGTGAAACTGCTTACATTGCGGGCATGGAAAAGGTTCCGGCCCCGAAGGCGGACGTGCTCGTCACCGTCCCGGTGTTCGCGTTGATGGGACTGACCGTGGAACCGGCCATGCTGGACGGTTACGGCCCTATCCCGGCGTCGATGGCACGCAAACTCGTCGCGGACGGCGCCAACTCGTTTCACCGGGTCCTCGTTGACCCCCGCGACGGCGCGCCACTGGAGATCGGCCGGACCAGCTACCGGATCACGGCAGCCATGAAGAAAGCCCTGCAACTCAGGGACGGCAAATGCACCTTCCCCGGGTGCAGCAACAACTGCCTGGACAACGAAGCCGATCACCTCACCGCCTGGCACCACGGCGGAACCACCGGAATCAGCAACCTCGGCCAGCTCTGCCCCAAGCACCACCGCCTCAAACACGCCACCGCCTGGAAACCCACCCCGGCCACCACAACCGCACCGCCCGGCTGGACCTCACCCACCGGCCGGCACTACAAACCCGAACACCACCACTGGGAACCACCACACTGGCCCCAGGAGTTGGCAGCGCAAACGAAGCCGAGCCACACATCGAGCAGGTGCTGGCCTCAGCGGGAGCCCGGCGATTTTCCGCGCGGCCACGTGGACCTTGTCCGCACCGGCTACTCCCTTGGAGAAGACGGCATCGAACGGTTCCTCCACGCCCGCGGCGGATGAGCTCAGCCGGTGCGGCATGGAAGCGGGCTCAGCCCAGCGATGGGTGTTGGCGCGGCTAAACCACCGGGTCACCAGGACTGCCGAGTCTTGCTCCCCAACTTCGCAAGGTCAGTGAGGGAATCCCGCAGCCCGCGCAGGGTTAACCACCAGAACCTGAAGCTGAATCGCCGTTCAGCGAGTACCGGAGCTCTACTATGCCCCTGCCCAGGGAGCGCGAGGCAGTCAACTCAAGTGGCGGCGTCGGGCCCGTCAAAGGAAGAAGCCGCTTGCCGTCGCCGAGAACCACCGGGATGACGGAGAGGATCAGCTCATCCAGCAGCCCGGCGTCGGCGAACTGGGCGGCGAGGTCCCCGCCGCCCACCACCCAAACGTTCTTGCCTCCCGCGTCCGCCTTGAAGTCTGCAACGAATTCCGAGACGCTGCCGCGAACGAAAGTGAGGTCCGCCCCGGGAGGCGCCTGGTACTCATGCCGCGTGAAGACGTAGCAGGGAGTCTCGGGGTATGGCCATGTCCCTGGCTCGTGCTCCATAAGCCAGGCGTACGTCCCGCCGCCCATCACGATGCAGCCGACACCCCCCATGAACGTCTCGTAGCTTTCCTTACCGCCCTCGAAACCGTCGAACTGCAGGAGCCAGCCAAGGTCATCTGTAGGCGTAGCAATGAAACCATCGAGGGACGCGGCTACAAAGTACTGGATCCGTGACATGGGTCCAGCCTAGTGATCGGACCCGGTCTGTCCAACGGCGATGGCTACCCTGTCAGCAGCCCCATCCGGGGCCTGGCGAGGGGATTTAGCCGGAGAAGTAAGGGATGATCAGGTACAGGCCAAAGAGGACGGCGAGTCCGCACAGCCCGAAGCAAACATACGCAAGGGACCGCTTCACGCCGGGCGAGGCTTGGCGTGCGTCACCTGCAATGGCGGTCAGCCGAACTCCCAGCGAGTAGAGAACCACCACGGTCACTGCGGCCGCCAGGGTGGCACCGGCCACGGTCAGCAGTTCCAACCACTTCATCGCTGGGCATCCTTCGTTGTAACGGCTTCGGCTTCGGTCTCGGCATCAGTATTGGTGTTGGCTTGGACGCTGGTGCTGGTTCCGGCAACGGATGTGGCTTCAGCGTCAGCCTTCGCGTGCGACTTCGCCTTGGCACGGGCACGGGCCATTGCCTTCTTCTTTGCGAAACGCACTGTCTGGCCTGCCTCTTCAACTTCGATGGCGTTGTGGTGGCCGACGGCGGACTTACGTGAATAGAAGAACATGAACAGCACTGCGGCGGTGCCGGCGACGGCCGCGATCAGCACGCCTATTACGCCGGTCTTGACCAGCAGTGCAGTCAGCGCTCCCACAATGCCGGCTGCGGGAAGGGTGAAGAGCCAACCCAGCGCGATCTTGCCCACCATGCTCCAGCGGACACTGGTTCCCCGCCGGCCCATTCCGGAGCCGATAACAGAACCGGAAGCCACCTGAGTGGTGGATAGTGCAAAACCGAGGTGGGACGAGGCAAGGATGGCCGACGCGGTGCTGGTTTCGGCAGCGAAGCCCTGGGCCGGCTTTACTTCGGTGAGCCCGGCGCCCATGGTGCGGATGATGCGCCACCCGCCGGCGTAGGTACCGATGGCAATGGCGAAGGCACAGGCGGCGATCACCCAGAACTGCGGGCCGGAGCCCGGCGTCTGGGTGCCGGCGGCAATCAGCACGAGCGTGATGATGCCCATGGTCTTTTGGGCGTCGTTGGTGCCGTGGGCCAGTGCCACCAGGCTGGAAGTGAAGATCTGCCCGGTACGGAATCCGCCGCGTTTCTGGGTGAGCTTGCTGCCGGTCTCGGGATCGTGCCGGGAGGTCAGGGCATAGGCCAGGCGCGTGCAGATGTAGGCCACGATGCCGGCGATGAGCGGCGCAAAGATCGCGGGCAGGATGACCTTCTGAAGCAGGCCCTCAAGATTAATGGAGTTAAATCCGATGCCGGCGATGGCGGCACCGATCAGCCCGCCAAACAGGGCGTGGGAGGAACTCGACGGCAGGCCCTTCAACCACGTGATCATGTTCCACAGAATTGCTCCCATAAGGCCGGCGAAGATGATCTCCGGCGTGATCTGTACACCGTCGGACCCTTCACGGATGATGCCGCCGGAGACCGTTTTAGCCACTTCCGTGGACAGGAAGGCACCCACCAGGTTCAGGATGGCTGCGAGGGTGACCGCAGTCTTCGGCTTGATGGCACCGGTTGCGATGGGCGTGGCCATGGCATTCGCTGTGTCGTGGAAGCCGTTCGTGAAGTCGAAAAATAGTGCCAGTGCGATGACCAGCGCCACCATGAAGGTGATATCCACCTGTTGCCCAATCTGCAGAGTCGACGTCAAGCAGTTTCTTTCCCCCGGCTGCCTTGCACAGCATAATTCACCAGCTGTTCGCTTGGAATGACTTGCGCTGTTAACACAACCGGCGTGAAACCCTATCGATCGTACGCGCCCCCGGCAGGAGGTCAAAACATCGGCGCCTTGAGGAAGGCTGCGACGGCGTCCAGCTCGGCAGGTGAAATTCCGCACCTGGGGTTCGGCGACAGTGCCAGCAAACGCCGGCCCATGACCCCCGCCCAGGCCTGCGCCTCGGCCTCGAAGGCGAGCTGATCATCCGCCCAGGCCACAGCCACGGGTCCGGTCTCCTCAACATCGGCCTGAATGGCCCGGAGCTTCCACCAATCCGGCCCGCTTCCGGAACCGAAAGCCGTTAGAAAGGGCCACCGGCTGCCCTCCAGGCCGATGGCCGGGCAAAGGTACTGCGGTGCCAGTTCCTCCCAACTGGTCAGCCAGACGCACCGCAACTCCGACGTTGCAGCAAGGCTGTTAAGTCCCTTCACCAACTCAGCGGCGAATGCCACCGGCAACAATCCCGCGGCCGCGCGCCGCCACGGCGTTCCCCAGCCGGTGCACCCGTCGGGTCCGAACGGACAGATGACACCGTCAACGTCCAGGTAGAGCGTGCGGACAGCCACAGTGTCTCCCGGATAATCAGCGGCGGGAATCGGAGGGCCGCGCGCCCCCGTCCAGCATGGGTGCGATTTTTTCCTCGAGGGCCGCCATTGCCGCATCCGGCAGGACGATAAGGCCGTCCAACTCGCGTCGGGCCCGCTTGTAGGCTGCCTGGCGTTCTGCCGGAGTGGCTGCATGGTTTTCCGCGATCCTCAGCAACTGCCGCGCGGTGGCAAGCCGTTCCCGTTCGGGCCCGGTGAACTTGCTGTCCCTGATGCGCCTGGCTTCGCGCTCGGCCACCTCCAGCGCCACGTTGAATCCATCCACCGCCCTACGGTACGCCTGGAGGCGGGAGGGCGACGTCACCTCTGCCGCTGATCCCGGCCGGAGTCCGTCGGCCTCACGTTTGGCCCGAAGGAAGGCCACCGTGAGGGGTTCCCGGACGTCTGTCATAAGCGGGAATTCAATCAGCTTGCCCACGTCAAGTTCATAATCCAGCCAGCGCCTGCTGGTGGCATCATGGGCTGCCAGCAGTGACTCAACCTCCGCGGCCGAGACTTTCTCAGCCTCATGGGCCTGGTTCTTGAGCTTGTACAGCTCCACCTTCCGCTGGTGCCTGCGGTCGCTGGCTTTGCGCCACGAATTCGCCCAGTGGCCGGCAAAGGCCAAGGCGGGGAAAACGAGCCACCATTTATCGTCAAGGATCTCGAAGAGGGACTCCACGCGTACATCGTCCCATTGCGTGGCGCCCTCCTCAAGGAAGCACTGTCGGACCGGTCAGCCGGCTCTCCAGCTGCCCTGCCCCGGCAGGTTGGTCAGCCGGCTGCCTGGGGGTTGTTGACGTTGACAAGCCAGGCCACGCCATAACGGTCCGTGCACATCCCGAAGACATCTCCCCACGGCGCCTGCTCCATGGGCACTGTTACCGTACCGCCGTTGCCGCTCAGCTTTTCGAAGTAGCCACGCAGTTCCGCTTCATCATCCCCGCTGAGTGAAATGGAGATGGACGACCCTCCGCTGAACTCCATGCCGTTTGGCGTGTCCGCTCCCATCAGCACCAGGCCTTGGGTGGTTGTCAGCATGGCATGCATGATTTTCTCCGCCTCTGCCGGATCCTCGCTGGCCTGGAACTCACCGAAGGTGCTCAGTGTCAGCTCCCCGCCAAAAACTGACTGGTAGAAGTTCATGGCCTCGCGGGCGTTGTCGCGGAAGCCGAGGTACGGGTTGAGGGTGGTGGGCATGGCTGGATCTCCTTGAGTTGTACCGAAAGAGGATGGAACCAGACAACATCCTGCCCCAAGGGGCTGCCCCGGGGTAGGGGCAGCTGCCCCTATTGAATGCGTTGGGGACGCCCCGGGCGGCCAAAGCGTGCGGCGTCAGGGCAGGGAACGTAGGCTCGGGTGCATGGCCAGATACTTTGACGTTCATCCGCAGGATCCTCAGCCACGTGCCATCACGCAGGCAGTGCGCATGGTGCTTGACGGCGGGCTGATCGCCTACCCCACGGACTCCTGCTATGCGCTGGGCGCGCAGTTGGGCAATAAAGACGCCCTGGACCGGATCAGGGCCATCCGCAGCCTGGACGACAAGCACCATTTCACGTTGGTGTGCAGGGATTTCGCCCAACTGGGCCAATTCGTGAACATCAGCAACGACGTTTTCCGCAGCATCAAATCTGTAACTCCCGGCAGCTACACCTTTATCCTGCCTGCCACCAAGGAGGTCCCCCGGCGCCTGCTGCACCCGAAGAAGAAAACCGTCGGCGTCAGGATCCCGGACAACCGGGTGGTGCAGGCGCTGCTCGCCGAACTCGGCGAGCCGCTGCTTTCAAGCACCCTGCTGATGCCGGACGATGAAGACCCGATGACCCAGGGCTGGGAAATCAAGGAGCGGCTGGACCACCAAGTGGATGCCGTGATCGACGCCGGCGACTGCGGTTCCGAGCCCACCACCGTAGTGGACTTTTCCGGCGGCGTGGCAGAGGTAGTCCGCCGCGGGATGGGTGACCCGTCCCGTTTCGAATAACCCTCAGGTCCTGCTGCCGCGTTTCCCGTCCTGCTGCCAGGCGTGCCTGCTAATCCTGCTTCCGGGCACGGCTGGGCTGCACCCGCGGCGGCTCCCCCGGCATCTTTGGGTAGTCCGGAGGAAACGGCATTTCCCCAAGACCGTTCCTGAGATCGCGGTCCCACCACTCCAGCAGCGTGTCGATGGTTCCCGGGTTGCTGTGCATGTCTGCCCAGGGGTCACCCACGGTTTTCAGCCGGTCCGGAACGGTGAGGATGGTGAAGTTCTTCGGATCCGCCGTCTCCAGCTCCGCCCAGGTGATGGGGCATGACACCGAGGCGTGTGGCAGCGCCCGCGGGCTGTAGGCGCCGGCAATGGTGCGGTCGCGGTTGGCCTGGTTGAAGTCGAGGAAAATTTTTTGGCCCCGTTCTTCCTTCCACCATGCAGTAGTGACCTTCTCCGGCATCCGGCGTTCCACTTCCCGGGCGGCGGCAATGACGGCATGGCGGACATCAAGGAACTCGCGGGTGGGCTCGATGGGCGCGTACACGTGCAGTCCCCTGTTACCGGAGGTCTTGACGAAGCAGGTGAGCCCTGCCTCAGCCAGGACCTCCTTAAGGACCAGCGCAGCCGGGACGGCATCGTCAAAATCAGTGCCCGGTTGGGGATCCAGGTCGATGCGCAGCTGGTCCGGGTTGTCGGTGTTGGCGGTACGGGAGGGCCAGGGGTGGAAAACGATGGTGTTCATTTGTACTGCCCAGATGGGCGCCGCGGGTTCGTCCAGCACCAGCATGGGATGGGAACGCGCGCTCGGAAAGACCACCTTCATGGTCCGGATGAACTCCGGCGTTCCCTTGGGCGGGTTTTTCGAGAAAAACATGTCGCCGTCAACGTTGTCCTTGTACCTCTGCAGCGCCACCGGCCTGTCCCCGTTCGCTGCGATAAAGGCCGCACCGATGTCCGCGAAGTAGCGGGCGAGGTCCAGTTTCGTGATTCCGAGGTCTGGCCAGAGGACCCTCCCGGGACTGGAGATGCGCATCTCCCGTTCGCCGTGGGGGCCTTGAACCGTGATGGTGGTCTGTTCGCTCGCCATGGGGACAACGTACACCCCGGCCGCGGACGGCGGACGAATTTGGGCTCCCGGGTCCGGCATGATGGAGGCATGTCCGTCTCAGAAACGCCCCTGACCCTCGCCGTCGGAGGCCTTAGTGTCACTGCTGCCTACTCCCGCCCGGATAATACGTCCGCGACCGTTGTGGTGGCCCACGGTGCCGGGGCCGGCATGGAGCACCCGTTTCTCCGCGGGTTCACCGCAGCCCTGAATGCGCTGGGAACAGCAACGCTGCGGTTCAACTTTCCCTACCGGGAAGCAGGCCGGAAATTCCCGGACCGGCCGCCCGTGGCCATCGCCGCATGGCATGCGGCCTTTGCCATGGCGGCGGAGCAGGCAGCGGCCCATAACGACGCCGGCCCTATCTGGGCGGCGGGTAAGTCCTTTGGCGGGCGGATGGCCTCCATGGCGGTGGCTGAAGGAATGGAAGCCGCCGGGCTTGTGTACCTGGGCTATCCCCTGCATCCGCCGGGCAAGCCGGACAAGCTGCGGGACGAGCACCTCTACGGGCTCACGACGCCCATGTTGTTTCTGCAGGGCAAACGGGACACCTTCGCCACACCTGAGATCCTGGCGGGCGTGGTGTCGCGGATCGGGCCCAACGCTCTCCTGCAGTGGGTAGAGGGCGGCGACCACTCATTCGGTGTCGCCGGCCGGAAACGTACTGCGGATGAGGTGGGTGCTTCCCTCGCCGCGCCGGTGGCTGACTTTATCCGCGGCCGTCCCTGATTCAGGCAGTCCGACAGTTGGCGGACTGCACAGCGGCTAGGCGGCGTCGTCCTGCCACCAGCCTTCCCAGGCGGCGGAGCTCAACTGGCCCTGGGAGGAATCCGACGTTCCGTCACTACCGCTGGCGGATCGGTTGTCGTCTTTGCGCTGGCCGTCGAGCAAGAGGTTGAGGCTGGTGATAAGAAACATCTGCACGTCCTTCGGGTTGAGGTGTGGACAACGGCGTCCAGGTGGGAACGAGCCTAGCCACCTGATGTTTCAGTGCATCGACCCCGGGTTTCAACTGTGTATCGGAGATCTCACGCCGCCTTCCCGCCGCAGCTGAGCCAAACGCGTAGCGCTATTTCCGGCGTTTGACGTGTGCGGTTGCCGGGGCGCTCCACGGGTCCTCGGGCCAGGGATGTTTGGGATAGCGGCCGCGCATTTCGGCCCGGACCTGCGCATAGGGGCCGGACCAGAAGGATGTGAGATCGTCCGTTACCGCCAGGGGGCGCCGCGCCGGCGACAGCAGGTGGAAGAGGACCGGCACCCGGCCGTCCAGCAGCCGGGGCGTTTCTGCCCATCCGAAGCACTCCTGCAGCTTGACGGCCACCACCGGCCGGGCGGTGTCGTCTGATACCACAGGGTACTCGATCCGGATCCGCGATCCGCTCGGAACTTCGAGCCACTCCGGGGCGAGGTCATCGAGCCGGGCGGCTTCAGGCCAGGGCAGCAGCCGGCGCAACGGATGGGCAAGGTCAATGGCGCGCGCTGCCGCTCCGCCGGCGAGTGCTTCCAGCTCCGGTCCGAGCCAGTCCTCCAACCGGAGCAGCAGCGCCTGGTCCGAGACGTCCGGCCACGGCACGCCCAGTCCGCGGTACAGGAAGGCCAGACGGCGGCGCAAAGCATCGGTCGCCGTCGACCAGTCAAGGACGCCAAGGCCCTCAGTCTGCAGTGCTTGCGCTACTGCCGCGCGCCCTTCGGCCGGTGAGGGGCGGACCGGCGTCGATGCCAGAACGATCGCCCCAAGGCGGCGCACCCTGCGGGCAAAGAGGCGGCCGGCCGTGAATTGCGCCTCGACAGTGTCCGCCAGGAGGTGTGATGCGGCAGCCTCGGCCAGGTCGGGAGAGAGGGGTGCCGCGGACCGGATCACCGCTCCGGTGCCGGCCGAGTCCCGCCCGTCCGCCCGGGTTACTTCGGCTACCGCCAGCCATTCCTGGCCGGAAAGGGGGCTGCCAGCGGGCAGCCCCGCGCGGGTCCCCGAGGACAGGAGGTAGCGGTTTGGGGTATCGCCATCCACCCTGCGTGCCACCCGGTCAGGGAAGGCGAGCGCGACGACGGCTCCCACCACCGCCGCGCCCGCGGCGCTAGCCGCGTGCGCCGGCGGCGTCGGGGAAGCAGGCAACGCTGCCTGCTTTGCCAAGGCAGCCAGGCGGCGGGATTCCTCCGCCCAGCGGCGCGCTTCCGGCCCTGTTTCGCTCCGCAACCCGGACAGCAGGCGGGTGAGGTCCGCGCCCGGTGCCCGGAGATCCCCCGTTACCAGCGCCACGGCTTCGGCGGCGGGCAGGTGTCCGGCAAACGCTGCGCCGTGAAGCAGGGCCCTGGCCAGGCGGGGATCAGCCGGAATGGTGGCCAGCAGTTTTCCCATGGGGGTGATGTGGCCATCGCCTGACACTGCGCCAAGTTCACGCAGGACCTCCATCGCATCGTCCATGGCCTGCCGGGGTGGCTGGTCGGGCAGTGCGAGTCCGGCTCCCCGCGGGGAGCCCCAGGATGACAGGATCAGGGCGGCCCCGGTCAAGTCGGCCACCCTTATCTCCGGGGTCACGTGGGCCGGGGCAGCTCCAAAGGCTTGCTGGTCATAGCAGCGGACCACACGCCCCGGACCCTGGCGGGCGGCCCGCCCGGCACGTTGATCGGCTGAGGCACGGGAGCAGGAAACGGTGACCAGTCCGCTCATGCCCCTTCCGGCGTCGCGCCGCGGTTCCCGGGTGAGGCCGGAATCGATCACCAGCCGGACACCGGGAATGGTGAGGGAGGACTCGGCGAGATCGGTGGACACGATGACCCTGGCGCTGCCGCCGGCAGCGCGGCCCGAAACTGCGCGGTCCTGTTCGGCCGGGCCCACCTGGCCGTGAAGCTCGAGGATCTCCACGCCGGAGCCGAGCCGGCTGCGAAGTCCCGCTGCCACCCGGGATACTTCCCTTGCTCCGGGAACGAAAACCAGGGTATCTGCCGAGCTGTCTTCACGGAGGGCATTGGTGACTTCCGCCGCGGCTGTCGCCGAAAGGTACTCGAGGTAGGCGGGCGTGACTCCCCTGCCGTCCAGGCGCGGTCCGCCGGCAGGGCGCCACTGCGTCTGCAGCGGGTGCACCACCGAGGGACACTCCACAACGGGGGCCAGAGTTCCGTCCTCGTTGTTGACGAGTAACGCGGCAAACCGGGGCGCGTCCAGCGTTGCGGACATGGCGACGACGGTAAGGTCACCGCGCAATTCCCGCACTTCCGCGAGCATGCCGATGAGCAGATCGGTCTCCAGACCCCGTTCGTGAACCTCGTCCAGTACCACCGCTGCCACCCCGTCCAGCCCTGGATCGGACAACAGGCGGCGCAGCAGGATTCCGGGCGTTACGAACTCGATGAGCGTCTCCGGACCGGCCTGCCGCTCTCCGCGCACCGTGTATCCGACCCGGCTGCCCAGGCGGCTGCAGTCCAGAACCGAGAGCCGGCGGGCGGCGGCACGGGCAGCGACCCGGCGCGGCTGGGTAACCACCACGCGTCCGGCGGCCAGCCCGGGCAGGTTTGCCAGCAGCGGCGGAACGAGTGTGGTCTTACCGGTTCCAGGCGGTGCCTGCACTACGGCTGCGCGTGGAGGTTCGCCGCTGCCACTGCCAGCGAGGGCGTGCGTCAGTGGCCGCGCCGAGTTGGCGAACGCCAGGCCGGCGCCAATGGCCCCGATGTCGAAGGGTGCGCCGGCGGTTGGCTGCTGCTGACGGGCCCGGGAAGTCATCAGTCCATTGTGCCCGGTCGTTGGCTTAGGGCTTTCCCGGCCCCTTGCCCTTTTCCTTGGCTTCCTTCGCCGGTGCCGGCAGGACAGGTTCTTCCTGGGCGGCAGCCGGAGCGGCAGCCGGAGCGGGAGCAGGAGCGGGAGCAGGAGCGGGAGCCGGCGCAGGAACGGGGGGCGGAACCACGACGGGCGGCTGGGCTTCAGCCTGGACCGCCGGCTGGGCCTCCGCCGGTCCGGGAGTGGCGGAGGTGGTCTCCGCGATGCTCCCCGTAGGGGCCACGGCAGCGGACGCCGCCGCAAGCTGGGTGGTGATGTCCGTACGGACCGACTCCACGGCTGCCTCAATTCCGCGGTACCGGGATAACGAAATCTGGCCCTGGGACGCGGCGTCGTTCAGGTCTTTTTCGAGCGCGTCCAGCGCGGCAAGTGCCCCGTCCAGCCGGTTTTCCGCTGCAGCCTGGCTGATGGTCAGGACTCGCACCTGCAGCCCGCGGAGCGTGCCCTGATCCGAATCAACGGGCCGCAGGATCGGAGTGGCAGTGAACAGTGCCACTGCAAGACCTGCTGCTGCCGCCAGCGCCGCGGCTGCCCGCCAGGAGCGGAGAGGCTTCAGGCGCGGCATACCGTCTTTGCCGTTATGCCGCGGCTGCGTTTCAGGCGGCATGCCTGCCCCGCAGCGGAACCATCACCGCGGGCCTGGCTGGCAATGCGGTGACTGTGGCCATATGTGCCGGAGTTGGCACGGCACCCGCTGTTTCCTTGCCGCCCGAACGTCCGGCTACAAAACGCCTGGTGGCGATCCGCAGCAGGATGGCGATGGTGTGGCCGAGGCCCAGCCCGAGCAGCACATGGCCGGCGAGATACTGGCCCCCGTTCCCGGCAGCGCCAAAGGGGGCACTGAGAGCCGCGGCTGCTCCGGCGACGGTAATGGCCAGAGCCGAGGCGGCAGCAATAACTGTGCCCATGGCGCTTCTCCTGTCCTCAATTAATCAGCAGGCTTACGAGTATTGATCAGCAAGCTTACTACTTGATTGCGGTATGGCAAGAACGGCGCCGTTGTGCACCGCACCCACCAGTGACGGCGTGACACTGCTCTGGACACTGATAATCAGCAGGCTTAGCATTTTTCCATCGGCTGGTTCTTCAGCGCTGTGAACCACGGGCAAATCGCCGAAGGGCCACCGGAACGGGCCGCAGAGACGGCAGGGCATCTTGGACGAAGGAGACCAACATGGCAACGGCACGGGAAATCATGACCGGCGGCGCGGAGTGTGTGGGAGAGAAAGAGACGCTCGAGGCAGCAGCCCGGAAGATGAAGGAACTCGACGTGGGATCACTGCCGATCTGCGGCGAGGACAACCGGCTCAAAGGCATGCTGACGGACCGGGACATTGTCGTCAAATGCCTGGCAGCGGGCGGGGATCCGCGTACGGCGACGGCCGGGGAATTTGGAGAAGGCAAACCCGTTACCATCGGCGCTGATGATTCGATTGAAGAAGCCATCCGGACGATGCAGGACCATCAGGTGCGGCGGCTGCCCGTAATCGATGGGCACGACCTGGTGGGGGTTGTGAGCCAGGCTGACATAGCCCGCAACTACCCGGAGGATCGTGTCGGGGAACTCGTAGCCTTCATTTCATACTGACCCCCAAGCGCGGCGCGGCACGACGGCGCCATCAGCAGGCTCAGCTGGCCGCTTCGAGGAGGCGGCCAGCTGGAGCAATCCCGGCATACCGGCCCTTGAAAAACAGCAATGGCTCCGCGTCCTGCCGCGCCCATAAGTGCCTCACGGCAGCCACCACTATGGTGTGGTCACCGCCGTCATACTCGGCGTGGAGCTCGCAATCGAACCAGGCAAGGGCGTCGTCCAGGACAGGGCAGCCCAGCGGTGAAGCCTGGTAGCCGACGCCGGCAAACTTGTCCGTCCCCGACTTGGCGAACTGCGCCGCGAGATGCTGGTGTTCGGCCGGGAGCACGTTAATAACAAAGGATCCCGCCTGCCGCAGCACCGGCCAGGTCCTGGAGCTCCTGGCGGGGCTGAAGGTCACCAGCGCCGGCTCGAGGGACAGCGACGCAAAAGACTGGCAGGTAAAGCCCGCCGGCCCCTCCTCCGTGGTGCCGGTGATCACTGTCAGACCGGTGGCGAAAGTTCCAAAAATGTCGCGAAGCCGGCGGGGAGCAAGATCTGATGTGGCTGTCATGGATGGCCCTCTCGTTGGATCGTTACCTCACCAGACCACCGGCCCCTCCTTCTGTTCAACCGCTGGTGCAACGTACCGACGCCGGCCGAAACGGAGGGTCATACCGGTACATCCGCCGTAATGGGCCAGGCGTGCCTTCAGGAGCGGGACCAAAAAGGTTTTTAAAGATTTTTCATGCATGTGCATCCAGATGACCTTCGCCGCCGGTAGTAGGGGTGTAAGCAAAAACCGCCCGCCCAGCGGGCCGCAGAAGGAGGAATCATGCGCACCAGCATTTTCGCATCAGGAGCAGTGGCAATCGCGGCGGCACTGGCTTTCGCCGGCCCGGCACAGGCCGCGGAAGGAGACGCCCAGCTGTCCGTCCTGCACGGAGTCCCGGGCCTGACAGTGGATGTCTGGGTCAATGGTGAACGGACCCTGGACGATTTCACGCCCGGCACCCTCGCCGGCCCGCTGGCCCTTCCGGCCGGAAGCTACGCCCTGGCTATCACCGCCGCCGACGCGGCAGACGCAACTGCCGCCGTCATCGGTCCTGTCAACGTGACCCTCGCCGCCAACGGCAACTACACGGCAGTGGCCAACCTTGATGCAGCCGGCAAGCCCACCGCAAACCTCTTCACCAACGACGTCTCCCAAATTGAAGCCGGCAAGGGCAAGCTGACCGTCAGGCACACCGCTGCCGCTCCCGCCGTCGACGTCCTGGCCGGCGGCAGCGCCGTCATCTCCAACCTGGCCAATCCGAACGAGCAGACCCTGACCCTCGACCCGGGCACCATCCCGGCAGCTGTGGCAGCGGCGGGAACCACCCAGCCCGTTATCGGCCCGGCTGACGTTACGGTCGCCGAGGGCACCCACACCATCGTGTACGCCTGGGGTAGCCTCACGGACCAGAACCTGCAGCTCGCCGTGCAGACCATCGAGGGCCTGCACTCAGCCCCGGGTGCTGTTCCGGGCGGGCGTTCCGGTGCTGCTGATGAGGGTGCCGGCCAGGTTATGGCGATTGCCGGATTCGGAGCCGCAGGCATCGCCCTCCTGCTGGGAGCCGCGGCAGTATCCCGTTCGGTGGCTTTGCGCAGGGCAAGCTAGCGCACCGCTTGCAGGAGCAGGGTGACCGCCCAAAGCTCCGGCACCGAGACCCCGGCCGACCGGCTATCCCCTCCGGTCGGCCGGCTCGGCACGTCCGCCCCTGGTGTTCCAACCCACCAGGCCGCGGAGCTCCCGCAGACTGGATAGAGGAGGCAGTCCCATGAAAAGCACGACGACGGAGGAGTCATTCCAAGTCGATGCCCGGGATCCGGCGGTGACGCGCATTGGACGCAAGGCAGCGGGGGCACGCGGGGCGGGAGCCGCCGTCGTCTTTGCCGCGGCGGTACTGCTGTCCGGTTGCGGCACTCCCGCAGCGCCGCCGCCGCCCGAAGCTGCTGCGCCCGCCGCAACAGCCGGCGCCGTTCCCTCCCCCACACCGCCACCGGCTCCCACCGGCACCCCCGCCCCGCTGCCCGACATTCCCGTCCGCCAGGTCACCCCCGCCCCGGCCGCTCCCCGGGACCCGGCACCCCGGTTCCTGACAGTCGAGGGCACCACCATCAGCCTGGACATCGTGGAAGTCAGCGTGTCTCCTGACGGGGCCATGGAGATCCCGGACGCCTTCGACCAGGCCGGCTGGTACCGGCACGGGCCGGCCCCCGGCGCAGCGGCGGGGGCAGCAGTGGTGGCGGGCCACGTGGACACCACTTCTGATCTGGCGCCGTTGTCGCAGCTGAAGGGCCTGGCGCCGGGCACGCGCGTCACTATCGAGCGCCACGGCGCACCCGCCCTCAACTACCGGGTTCGCTCCGTTGAACTGATGGCCAAGGACAAGTTCGACGGCGGCTCCCTCTTCCGCCGTGACGGGCCGCACCAGCTCAAGCTCGTGACCTGCGGAGGCCGTTGGCTGGACGAGAAACAGGACTACAGTGACAATGTCATTGTCACTGCGGAACCGGAATGATCGGCTCCGCAGCCTTGACACTCAACGCCGAGGGGAAGGAGGCCAATGTGGCACCTTCCGGCCCGGCGCCTTCCGGCGGAACCCAGCACGAAGGCGGAGCCGCAGAACGTCCACCCGGCCCCGGCGGCTGGGACCCCCAGCTGAGCCGCTTGTTTTCCGCCGGCGACGAGACAGCGCTCGCCGAAGCGTACCGCCAGTTCTCTCCCCTGGTGTACACACTGGCGCTCCGGGCTCTGAGGAACCGCACTGCAGCAGACGACGTCACGCAGGAAGTCTTCATCCGCGTCTGGAAATCACGGTCGGCGTTTGATCCCCGCAGGGCGGAATTGCCGGCGTGGATTGTGGGCATCACCCGTAACGCCGTCACCGATGCCCTGAGCGCGTCTGCCCGGGAAAACCGGAAAGTGTTTGCGGCCGCGGAACTCCAACCGGAGGCGGAGGACGCAGCGGCCTCCGCCTCCGCCGAAGTCCTGGCCGACCGGCTGCTGCTGGACGGGGAGCTTGACCGGCTCGGCGAACCGCAGGGTTCCATCATGCGTTTGGCGTTTTACGATGACCTGACCCATGACCAGATTTCACGGCAACTGAATCTTCCGCTTGGTACGGTCAAGAGTCACATCCGCCGCAGCCTTAGCCATTTGAGACACAGATTGGAGGTGGATCATGCAGCACCTTGACCCCGAAGTCCTGAGCCTGTTCGCCCTGGACGAGCCCGTGGACACCCGCAGCACCGACCACCTCCGGTCCTGCCCCGAATGCGCAGCCGAGTACGCCGCACTCCGGCGCGCCGTCAACGCGGTCCGGACCACCCCCGACGCCAGTTCCCTGGAGCGTCCGGGCGCGAATGTCTGGGAAGGAATACACCGCACGCTGGGACTCTCCGACACCGTCGCGGCCGACCCGCTTGGCCCGGCCCGCACTGCGGAGAAATCCGTTGCAGAACCGCAGCCGGTCCAAACACCGGCCAAGGTAACGTGGCTTCGCCGTCCGGCGACGTGGCTTGCAGCTGCTGCCGCCGCCGCAGTCATCACCACCGGAGTTGTTGTGGCCGTCAACCAGACGGTCGCCCCGGTTCCGCTTGCCTCGGCACGCCTGGAACCGCTGGACCGGTTTTCCGCCACGGGTTCAGCCACGGTGACCGAAACCAGCGACGGTTCGCGGACCATCGAGGTGCAGCTGGATAAGACCGAAGCCCGGGGTTACCAGGAAGTCTGGCTTATTGCCCCGGACCTTTCCCGGCTGGTCAGCCTGGGCATCATGAATTCCTCGTCCGGCCGCTTTGACGTTCCGGCAGGGCTGGACCTTTCCGGCTACCCCATCGTTGATATTTCCGATGAACCGCTGGACGGCAATCCGGCGCACTCCAGCGTGAGTATCGTCAGGGGCACCCTGAGCTCCTGACCGGCTGGTGTCAAGCCATGGCGCCGGCGCCGCCGAGCGGGTACAACTTATTCATGACGTCGCCCCTGGTGCTCGGCCCCATGATGCGGTTCGTGGATGAAAACTCGGCGAGTATCTGGGTGGAAACCCGCAGCGCCGCGGAGGTCACGGTCCGCGGTAACGGAACCAGGTGGGCCGCCCGTACCTTCGCCGTTCACGGGCACCACTACGCGCTGGTGGAGGTGACCGGGCTGGGGCCTGGAACTGTCACCCCCTACACCGTCGAAGTCGACGGGACCCAGGTGTGGCCTGATCCGGAATCCGACCTGCCGGCGTCGAAAATTGCCACCCTGGCTCCCGGCAGGCCCCTTCGCCTGGCCTTCGGCTCCTGCCGCACCAGCATCCCCCACGATGCCTCCGGAAACCGAAGCCACGGCGTCGACTCCCTGCGCGCCTACGCCCTGCAGATGGCCTCCGACGACGGCACCCCCTGGCCGGACCTGGTGGCCTTCCTGGGCGACCAGGTGTACGCGGACTCAACCAGCAAGCACATGCAGGAGTTTATCCGCTCCCGGCGGGACATCAAGGAAGCGCCGGGAAAGGAGCTCAAGGACTACGAAGAGTATGCCCACCTCTACTATCTGGCGTGGTCCGACCCCGCCAACCGGTGGCTGCTGTCCACCCTGCCCAGCAGCATGATTTTTGATGACCACGACATCCGTGACGACTGGAACGCATCCCTCACGTGGAAGCAGGACATGGCCGCCACCCCCTGGTGGCGGGAACGGGTGGTCTCCGGGCTGGCGTCGTACTGGGTCTACCAGCATTTGGGGAACCTGTCTCCGCAGGAACGATCCCGGGACGCCCTGTGGCAGCAGGTGGTTCACCATACCGGCGACGGCGAATTGGACATCAGTGCCGAACTGGACCAACTCGTGGAACGGGCTGACGCCGACCCCGGGACCTACCGGTGGAGCCTCTGCCGCGACTTCGGCGACACCCGGCTGATTGTGGTGGACTCCCGTGCGGCCCGGGACCTTTCGCCGGACCGAAGGGCACTGCTGGACGAGGTCGAAATGGGCTGGCTGGACGACAGCATGCGTGGCGGTTTCCGCCACCTCCTCATCGCCACGTCGCTGCCGTTCCTCCTGCCGATGGGATTGCACCACGTGGAATCCTGGAACGAGGCCATTGCCGAGGGCGCGTGGGGACGTCTGCCGGCCAAGGGCGCAGAAAAGCTGCGCCAGGCATTGGACCTGGAACACTGGGCGGCCTTCCAGAAAAGCTTCCAGCGCCTCGCCGCCCTGGCCAGCGAGGTGGCGGACGGCAAGCGCGGGGACGCGCCGGAGGCCGTGGTGTTCCTCTCGGGGGACGTCCACTTTTCCTACGTCTCCGAAGTGCAGCGGGCAACCGGGAGCAGGATCATCCAGGCTGTCTGCTCGCCGATCCGTAATCCGCTGCCCCGGCTGATGCGGTTTGTCACCGCCATCTCGTCCTACGGGCTTGCGGCATCGCTGGGGGCCCTCGCGGCGCACTCTGCCAAAGTCCCGGACCCGCCCTTCAACTGGTCCGGCATCAAGGGGCCTTGGTTCGACAACAACCTGGCCTGCCTTGAGGTCACGGCAAAAGGCCTGGACCTGTGGTGGCAGAAAGGCGTGGTGGAAGGCGGTGACCAGCTCCACCCTCGGCTGAAGCGTGTCGCGTCGCTCACCATTACGCCCAGAAGCACCACTCCCAGGAAAGCGGAACAGCACGCGCCGCAGGCGCCTTGAGCCCGCCGAAGTCCCAGGATCACCTGCCCGCCCCGGCAGCGGCCAGGTTGCCGGGCACGGGATCATGGCGGATGTACTGACGGCTGAAGGTGCCGGTCCCCGCCGTTAGGGCACGCAGTTCCACCGCATATTTCAGGAGTTCCTGGTCCGGCACTTCGGCCGTGATTTCGGTCCGGTCCCCGCCGGCGGAGGTGGTGCCGGTAAGGCGGCCGCGGCGCCCCGAAAGGTCACTCATCACGGTCCCCACATGTTCGTCAGGGACGCTGATCGCCACGGAGGAGACAGGTTCCAGTAGCTGGATTTTGCCCGCCGCTGCCGCTTCCCGCAGGGCAAGGGCACCGGCTGCCTGGAAGGCCGCGTCAGAGGAGTCGACGCTGTGCGCCTTGCCGCCCACCACCGTCACACGCACATCCACTACCGGGAAGCCGGACGCAACGCCTCTCTGCATCTGCGCACGCACGCCCTTCTCAACGGAAGAGATATAGGTGCCGGGAATCACGCCACCTACCGTTTTGTCCAGGAATTCGAAGCCGGATCCCCTCGGCAGGGGCTCAACTTCGATGTCGCAGACGGCATACTGGCCGTGGCCGCCGGATTGCTTGACGTGGCGCCCGTGCCCTGCGGCGCGGGTGGAAAAGGTTTCCCGCAGGGGCGTCACGACGTCCACGGTGTGCAGCTTGACGCCCTGGTCCCGCAGCCGGTCCAGCACCACTTCGGCGTGGGCCTCCCCCATGCACCAGAGGATCAGCTGGTGGGTTTCGGCGTTCCGGTCCACCCGCAGCGTTGGATCGCCGGCCGCTACCTTGCCCAGGCTGCGGGCCAGGGCATCCTCGTCACCATGGGAATCGGCTTCAACGGCCACCGGCATCAGCGGTTCCGGCATCTCCCAGGTGGCCAGCAGCAATGGCTGGTCCTTGGCCGAGATGGTGTCTCCGGTCTCGGCGCTGCCCAGCTTGGCTACCGCGGCGATGTCGCCGGCGATACAAAAGGGCACCGGCCGAAGCGTGGCTCCGAGGGGTGAGTAGAGGTGGGTGAGCCGTTCGTCGGTGTCGTGGTCCTGGTGCCCGCGGTCAGCCAGGCCGTGTCCGCTTACGTGTACCGGCGTGTCCCCCCGCAGGGTTCCGGAGAACACCCGGACCAGGCAGACGCGGCCCAGGAAAGCGTCCACGGTGGTGCGGACCACCTCGGCCGCCAGCGGCCCCTCCGGGTTGCAGGCAAGGGTCCGGACGGGCGCTCCGTTGAGGTCCGTCGCCCGCGGCAGCGGCCGCTCCGGTGGTGACGGAAACGCCTTGGTGAGCAGCTCCAGCAACTCCGCCGTGCCCAGCCCGGTAAGCGCGGAGGCCGGCACCGCCGGGAAGAAGGAGCCGCGGGCGACGGCGGTCTCCAGGTCTGCGATGAGCACGCCGGCGTCGATGTCCTCGCCCCCAAGGTAACGCTCCATCAGCGTTTCATCTTCGCTTTCCGCGATGATGCCCTCGATCAGCTCGGCACGGGCAGCGTCCGCTGCCGCGATCTCCTGCGGCTCCCCGGCACGCGCTGCGCCGCCCGGGGTCTCGGGGGCATACTCAAAGACCGTGCCGGACAGCAGGCCGAGGAGGCCGCTTACCTCCCCGCCGGCCCTGACGGGGACGTACAGCGGGAGCACGGTGTCGCCGAACGCTGCGCGGCAGGCGGCCAGGACGCCGTCGTAATCAGCGCGGGGGTGGTCCAGCCGGGTGATGACCACAGCGCGGGGCATTCCCAGGTACTGGCACTCCTGCCAGATCGCTGTGGTGCCCGCGTCCACGCCGTCAACGGCGGAAACGGCGAAAAGGACGGCGTCAGCAGCGCGAAGGCCGGCCCGTAGCTCACCGATGAAGTCCGGGTAGCCTGGAGTATCGAGGAGGTTGATTTTCATGCCTGCTACCGGCAGCGGGACCACCGACACTGCCACGGAGCGTTGCTGGTGGATGGCGGCGGGATCGGAATCGCTCACGGTGGTGCCGTCAACCACGGAGCCCTTCCGGGTGATCATGCCATTGGCCTCAAGCAGGGCCTCGACCAGGGTGGTTTTGCCGGCACCGGAGCGGCCCACGAGTGCTACGTTCCTGACCATGGCAGCGTCCCGCGGCGAGACCGCGGCGGAACCGTTGCCGGGCCGGCCTTCCGGCCCGCCCCGTCCTGCAGTACCTGCTGCGTCCTTGGTGCCTTTCACGGACATCGGAACCTCCTGGCGTCTTTGCCTGGTTGTTTGCTACTTTTCGCGGGCCTTACGGGTGGCGGCGTCGTTCGCCTTTTGCAGCGCTTTGACGAGTTCGTCCTTGTCCATTTTTGAGCGGCCGGCGATCTCCAGTTCCCGGGCCCGCTCCAGCAGGTGTTTCTTTGTGGCATTTGCGTCCACGCCGCCGGCGGTGGGCTCGGCTGAACCGGGTCCCTTTTCCGCCCGCTTGTCCGAGGGCCCGCGTTGCTCTTTGGGCTCCCAGTGGTCCCCCACTTTTTCGTAGCTGTGTTTCAGGGATGCGTAGGCGGTGCGGGCAGCGCGGCTTTCGTCCTGGTCGTAGGACTCCATTGCGGAATCGTAGGTTTTGGCGAACGTATCCTGCGCTTTGCGGTCCGAGCGCTGCAGGGTTGAGGGAAGCTCGTCCTTGCGGGCGTGGTGGTTTTTTCCCGTCTTCGGCATTGCACTCACCGCGCTTTCGTCAGCAGGCTGATGGTCCGGACACACCAAGCTTAGCCACGCCGTGGTTGGCTTGTCTGCTGCCGGTCCCGGCCTGCCGGGCCCGTCCGGGTTCCGGCATCAACCCAGCTCCGGCCAATGGTCGGGGTCGTAACCGTAGAGGCGCGGACGGCGGGGCTTATCTTCCGGCGCGGCAGCAGGAGCTTCTGCCTGCTGTTCCTCCTCTGCCTCGCTGGCAGCGTTCTTCTTCGCGTCCCCGTTGGAACTGTCGTGCCGGTCCTGGCTCTCAGCCATGAACACTCCATTCCCCCCAATGTTGCGGTCCGGCTGCTTGAACCACTGAAGCCCACCCTAACGGCCCCGAAGGCGGCAGAACATGTCACTTTTGCTCAAGAAATGGGCAGTTTCGGGCCGCCTGGCGGGAACACGGCCGCACCTGCACCGCCGCGTTTCAGCTTGGCCCGGTGCGGTCCAGCGCGTCGAGCAGGCGCCGGACCGAACCGCCGAGGTTCCATTCAGTGGCGAGGCTTTCGAGTTCTGCGCGGGCCTCCCCCGTGACGGGGTGCAGCCGTGCGCCTGCTTCCTCCAGCGAAGGCAGGGTGAGGTCCCGCACAAGGCGGACGACGGCGGGCGCGGCCATGAGGTAGTCAGCGGCAGCCTCCAGCTTGGCCCGGACGGGTGACGAGAGGCCGCTGTGCGGGTCCGCTGCAGCTTCGAGCAGGTTTTCGAGGGTGCCGTATTTCAGGAGCAATGATGCTGCCGTCTTCTCGCCGATCCCGGCCACACCCGGCAGGCCGTCCGATGCGTCACCGCGAAGCGTGGCGTAATCGGCGTACTGCTGGGGCAGCACGCGGTACTTCCCCACCACCACCGCTTCGGTCATGATCTCAAGGTTCCTCATGCCGCGTGCGGTGTAAATGACCCGGACCTGGCGGGCGTCGTCGCAAACCTGGAACAGGTCGCGGTCCCCGGTGACCACGTCGACAGGAAGCCCGGCCTGGGTGGCGTAGGTGCCCACAACGTCATCGGCCTCATGGTCGGCAGCACCGACGACGGCGATTCCGGCCAGGCCGAGTACGCGCCGGATCATGGGGAGCTGCGCCTCGAGTGCGTCCGGCACCACCTCAACGTCGGGGGCGTCCGTGTTGGTCTCGGCGACACGATGCGACTTATAGGTGGGAACCAGGTCCACCCGCCACTGCGGCCGCCAGTCATCATCCCAGCACGCAATGAGATGCGTGGCCCCGTAATCCGTCGTCAGCCGCGCGATCATGTCCAGGAGTCCCCGAACGGCGTTAACGGGTGTCCCGTCTGCCCGGCGGATCGAGTCGGGCAGGCCATAGAAGGCGCGAAAGTACAGCGAAGCGGTGTCGAGCAGCATCAGGCGGTCAGGCATACCCTGATCCTGACATGGATTGCGGCTGCTGTGGCGGCAGCGGCGCCGTTCCCACTGGCACAGGAGCATGAACAGGGCGACAATAACCTCGTGTTCCTTGCACGCAGGGGCCGGGCCGCCGAACCGATGAACTCCGCGGCCCGCAGGATCCAGCGCATCTACCTGACGCTGACGCTGGGCAATACGCTCGCGGCCTCGTTTATCTGGGGCGTTAACACGCTGTTCCTGCTGGATGCGGGCCTGAGCAATTTCGAGGCCTTCGCCGCCAACGCGTTCTTCACAGTGGGAATGGTGATTTTCGAGGTTCCCACCGGTGTGGTTGCGGACGGCTGGGGGCGCCGGGTTTCGTTCCTGCTCGGCACCGTGACGCTGGCGGGCTCCACCTACCTCTACTACCTGCTGTGGCAGTTCTCCGCCCCGTTCCCGTTGTGGGCGGTGGTATCGGTATTGCTTGGCCTGGGCTTCACGTTCTTCTCTGGCGCCGTTGAAGCCTGGCTCGTGGATGCGCTGCGCTATTCCGGGTATGAAGGCGGGCTGGAAGGCGTCTTCGGGCGCGGTCAGATGGTCTCCGGGGTGGCGATGCTGGCCGGTTCAGTTGCCGGCGGCATGATAGCCCAGGCCACGGATCTTGGCGTGCCGTTCCTGGTGCGCGTGGGGGTGCTGCTGGCCATGTTCGCGGTCGCCTTTTGGCTGATGCACGATGTCGGGTTCACCCCTGAGCGCTCCACCCACCCACTTCGGGCAACACAGGCAGTACTCTCCGCTTCCATAGAGAACGGCCTGAAAATCCCGTCCGTACGGTACGTCATGCTGGCCGCCCCCTTCAGTGCCGGCGTCGGGATTTATGTCTTTTACGCCCTGCAGCCCTACCTGCTGGAGCTCTTCGGCGACCCACGCGCTTATTCAGTAGCCGGACTGGCGGCGGCCATCGTGGCCGGTGCGGAGGTGGTGGGCGGCTGGCTTGCACCCTACGTGCGGGCCTGGTTCCGCAAGCGCACATCCGTGTTGATCCTCAGCGGCAGCATCAGTGCCGTCCTGCTTGTGGTGCTCGGCTTTACCCGGGTGTTCTGGGTGGCTTTGGCCCTGTTGACGTTGTGGGCCGTCATTGATTCCGCTGCCACCCCGGTCCGGCAGGCCTATGTCAACGACATGATCCCGTCCAAGCAGCGCGCCACCGTGCTCAGCTTCGACTCGCTGATGGGATCCAGCGGCGGCGTTGTGGTTCAGCCGGTGCTTGGCAGGAGCGCGGACCTGTACGGCTATCCGATGTCACTGGCTCTCGCTGGGTTCTTCCAGAGCCTCGCGGTTCCGTTCCTGGTGGCCAGCCGGCGGCAGGGTTCTCCCGCTGACCGTGCCACCGCCGCAACGGATCGTCCGGACAAGGGATCAGCTGGGGAACCCCTTCCCTGAAGCGTGGCGGGGACGTGCGCCCTCGCGCGGAAGCTAGGAAGCCCAGTCGGAGTCGCCGAAAACCCGGCCGCGGAAATGCGCCCGCAGGTACTCGCCCACAACAGCGGCCCCGAGTCCGCCGAGGTCGGGCGCGACCACCCGGCCGCCCACCCGCCGCGCCATCCGCTGGACGAACCGCTCTAGGCTGGGGTCATCACCGAGCCGGAAAAACGTGGCCTGCGTCCCCGCACGCCCAAGCCGGTCCAGCTCAGCGACCGTGACGCGGATGGTTTCCGGATCTGATGGCCAGCAGAACCACGGCTCACCCTCCGGCAGCAGATGCGCTGTCGGTTCGCCGTCGGTCACCACCAGGAGTACAGGCTGCATGGACGGGTGCCGGCGGAAGAAACGGCCGGCCAGCAGCAGCCCGTGATGCAGGTTGGTCCCCTGCTCCCGCCGGACAGGCAGGGCCGTCAGTTCACCGATATCCATCGACTGAGCCTGAAGGCCGAACGTGATGAGTTCCAGCCGGTCGCCGCGGAAGCGGGTAGAGACCAGGTGGTGCAGGGCCAGGGCGGTGCGTTTCATCGGCACCCACCTCCCCTCGGCCGCCATGGAGAAAGACACGTCGACGAGCAGGACGACGGCGGCCTGGGTCCGGGCCTCCGTCTCACTGACTTCGATGTCAGCCGCCGTGAGCTTGAGCCTGCTCCCGGGGTTGCCGCCGTCGGCTACGGTCCGGCTGATTGCGTTGGTGAGGGTACGGGTGACATCCCAGGGCTCCGCATCGCCGAACTCCCACAGACGGCTGGACCCGGTTGGTTCCCCGGCCGCTCCGGCCACGCGCGTGTCGCGCCGCCCCTGCCGGCCGAAGAGCTGCTTTGCGGTGTCACGCAGCAGTGACCTGCCGAGCCGCCGCATTGCCTGCGGTGACAGCCGGAGGTCCCCGTCGGGTCCCCGCTTCAGGTAGCCGCCGTCCTGCATGGCGCGTTCAATTTCTGCGAGCGTCCGGGCGGTCACGGCGGCGTTCTGCCCCAGTTGCCGGGCGAGGGCATCCAGATCCAGGTCGCCGAGGTTTGATCCGTTGTAGGACTGGGACAATTGTTCAGCCAGTCCGTCCAGTTCGGCGATGTCCTGCAGCACCCCGGTGCCGTCGCCCAGGCCCAGGCCTTCCTGGCCCTCGAAGCGTTCGGAGCCGGTCCAGTCCTCGCCGGGGCGCAGGGCGCGCAGGCTGGAGTCGAGTTGATCAAGCTGGGCCATCAGTTCGGGTGATCCGAAAGCCTGCGCGGACAGCCGCATCAGCTCATCGCGCTGCTCGGCGGACATGGACTGCAGGAGCCGCTGGGCCGCGGCCGCGCGTTTGGCGAGGGCGTCGATCAGTTCCTCGACTGACCGCGGGTTTTCCGGGAAAAAGCCGCCGTGCCGGGTCATAAACTGCTCGAAGTCGGCGTCCGTGTCCTCACCGCGCCGGTGTTTGTCCAGCAGGCCGTTGAGATCCCGCAGCATCTCGGCCACAACTGCCCGGTCTTCGTCCGTGGCGTTTTGAAGCGCCTGCTTCATCCCGGCGAACCGCTGGTCCAGGACCTCGCGGCCCAGCAGGTCCTTGATGTGTTCGTAGGCTTCGCGGGCGGTGCTGGACTGCCAGTCGTACGAGGCGAGCTCGTTGACGGCAGCCGCCGTGGATGCCGGCAGGTTTTGGAGCTCCATTTCCCGGAGGGCGCGGTCGGTGTTGTCCATCATGGCGTCGCGGGCCAGCTGCTTGCGTTCTTCCAGGACTGCCGTTTCCAGCAGCTTTTGCACCTCGTTTAGGGTGCCGTCCAGCCGATGCCTGCCCAGCAGCTCACTGCGGCGCTGCCGGACACGTCGGGCCAGATCGTCCAGGCCTTCCCGGTTACGGCCGCCGCGCCGCAGGAACTCCTGCAGCGCGTGGCGGGGCGAGTAACCGGCCATGACGTCCTCGGCGACAGCGTCGAGGGCCTCTGCGAGATCAACGGGCGGCGCGAGCGGATCGGGTCCGCCGGCGTACCTGCCATATCTGGCGGAGTGGTGGTGGATGGCCATGTCGCCTCCTGGTTCTGCTTCCAGCCGCGCTCAAGCTAGCCGTAAATGGTTTCCTCGTCGTCGGATTCCTTGGAAATCCGGCGGGCGAGGTAGAGCCCTTCCAGGGCGAGTTCGATGGCGGCCGCGCGCTGCCCCCGGTTTACCGCCCCGAGCCGCCCGCTGATCTGATCGTAAAGTCCCGATCCGTTGAGGGACGGCAGGTTTTCGAGGAACTCCTGCGCCGTGACGTGTTCGCCGGTTGTGACGGTGGTGTGGCCGTCCAGGGCGGCGACAAGCGGGCCCAGGTCGATGCCGTGATAATGCGCCCGCACCGTTTCGGCGGTGGCGGTACGCAGGAGGTGCTCCAGGACGTCCTGTTCCCGGCCTTCCTCTCCCGACTCGAACTCGATCTTGCCCGTGAGGACATCCACGGCTGCGCCCAGGTCGACGATCCGCGCCACTGCTTCTTCCTCCCCCCGGACACTGGCCCGGCGAAGTGCTGCCGCGGCCACGGTCTCGGCCCCTGCGATGCCGAAGCGCGCTGACACTCCCGAGCTCTGGTTGACCGCCGGGGACTGCCGGAGCGCGCGGGTGTAGCGGGCCAGGATCTCAAGGATGACCGGCGGAACATCGGCCACCAGCTGGCCCTCCTGCCGGATGATCGCTACTTCGTCGTCCACCTCTATCGGGTAGTGCGTCCGGATCTCCGCGCCGAACCGGTCCTTCAGCGGCGTGATGATCCGGCCGCGGTTGGTGTAGTCCTCCGGGTTGGCGGACGCGACGACGAGCACGTCCAGCGGCAGCCGCAGGACGTAGCCGCGGATCTGGATATCGCGTTCCTCCATCACGTTGAGCATTGCCACCTGGATCCGCTCGGCGAGGTCCGGCAGTTCGTTGATGGCGATGATTCCGCGGTTGGAGCGGGGGACCAAACCGTAGTGGATGGTTTCGGGGTCGCCCAGGCGGCGGCCCTCAGCCACGCGCATCGGGTCCACATCGCCGACAAGGTCGGCAACTGAGGTGTCCGGCGTCGCAAGCTTCTCCACGTACCGTTCGGAGCGGTGGCGCCACGCCACCCGCAGACGGTCCCCTTCAGTGAGCGCCCGGGCCCGGGACTGCTCCGTGATCGGCCCATACGGGTGCTCGTTCAGTTCCGAGTCCTCGATGACCGGGGACCACTCGTCCAGCAGTCCGGCCAACGTGCGCAGGAGCCGCGTCTTGCCCTGCCCGCGCTCCCCCAGCAGGACCACGTCGTGGCCGGCGATCAAGGCGCGCTCAAGCTGGGGAAGGACCGTCCGGCTGAAACCGTACAAGCCCGGCCAGGGGTCCTGGCCGGAGGCGAGCGCCGCGAGCAGGTTGTCGCGGATCTCGCGGCGCAGGTCCTTCTGGACGTGCCCGGCGGCACGCAGTTCCCCAAGGGTGAAAATGTCGGGTCGATCAGTCACCCCTCCACGGTAAGCCCCACCTGTGCCGCGAATCGAGGAAATTTTGTGATCGCTGCCTGCCACCTTCCTGTCCGGCTATTGTGAGGCTTGGCCGGAATTTCTCTCCGGCGACTGACTGCCCTGCCGCATAACCGTTACGAAACCGGTTTATCAGGCCTGACTCTGACTGCCCTGCTGGTCCGGGGCGTTGCCGGTGTCGGTGGGGGCGGCGCGGTGGTCCACGGCAGCTGTCAGTTCGTCGATCCGGTCCAGCGCCGCGTTCAGCTGCTGGACAGTGGCCCACAGGACGGGATGCTCTTCGCGGATCTGCTCAAGGGTGGCACCGGCGGACCGCAGCGTTGCCAGGTCGAAGCTGACGTTCGTACGCGCCCCGGTTACTGCTGCCCGAAGGGCGCCGAAAGCAACCACGACGTCGGCGATCAGCGCCGGGTTACCGCTGGCGGCAAGCCAGCCGAGGTCGTCGATGGCTTCAATAGCCCTTTCGCCCAGCACTGCGGAAGCTTTCGCGGCGTTCACGGACGCTTTGTGGATCGCGTCGTCGCGTTCCCGCCCCGGCTCCAGGCGGAAAGCTGCGCCGAATGCTTCGGAGGCGGCAGCGTCGTCGTCGGCCAGTTGCAGGGCGGTCTTCCGGAGGGAACGCGCCCGGGCGTGAATATCGGCCAGCTCCCCTGCCTGATCGTGGCTTGGTTCTGAGTAGCCGGCCACCATTGACGCCAGGGACGCGGCGATGGCAAGCATGACTCCTGTTCCTGCCCCTCCGCCCGGCGAACCTTTGGACTCTGCCAGCGCCTGTGTCCATTCCTCAACTGTGGAGCCTTGGGTTGTTACCGCTTCAGATTCAGCCATGGCACCTATTGTGCCCCTTGTTCCGGAGGATCTTGAGCAGATTTTGGGCGAACCCAAGCTTATTCCTGATTCTTGTTGAGCAGGATCAAGGCAGGTGCCCCCGACTAAATGAGAGTAAGGTGACATGTCATGACAACGGATGATCCTCTGTCAGGACCTCCTGGCGGAGACGAATCAGACCGGGCAACGCCGTCGATGGGTACTCTGGTGATCCGCACCTGGAACGAACCCGACCAGGCGCCGGGGTTTCGCGCAAGGTTGACTTTCAGCCAAGTCCCCACGGCTGACCCGGCCACCGTTTATGCGGTCGATCCGGAGGAAGTCCTCAGGTTGGTGCGTCAATGGGTTCTGTCCCAAGCCGAGCCCCCGCGGAAGGTTTAGGCAGTTTCCGGTTGGTTGGCCCGTGACGCAATTTCCCTTGCGATGCGCCGCAGATCCTCCGAAGGCACAAGACCCAGGTCCTCCTTCAACCGGCATTGGAACTTTTCATAGGCCCGAAGCGCGGCAGCGTTGTTTCCCTGGCGCCGTTCGGCCTCGATGAGCAGTCCAACCGCGCTCTCACGAAGCGGCTCAATGGCCAGCGCGGCCTCCGAAGCCTGCAGGGCCGCCTCATAATCGCAACGGACCAGCGACTGGCGGGCGATCAGGTGGTAGGCGTGGAGCCGGTCCTGCTGCAGCCTGTTCTGTTCGAAAAGCACCCAGTCCTCATACCAGCCGGGGAGCAGTTCCGCTTCCCGTAACTGCTGAAGAAGGAAGGTGGCATTCCCGTCGAGCCCGGCCTGCCCCAGTTCCCGGATCCGGGCCCGAAGCCTGTGCAGGTCCACGTCCACCCGTTCGCTCAAGGACAGTACTGAACCGCCGTTGACCAAAAGGCCCGGCACCTGCCGCGAGATGAGGTGTACGGCAACACGAACGCTTTCGAGTGCCTTTTGCTCGGCGATTTCCGGCCACAGCAGGCCAGCGAGAAAGCTTCGGGGACGGGGACCATGGATGGCCAGCGCGGTAATAAGCCGCTGTTGCCGCGTGGCGACATGCAGGACCTCGCCGTCCTGGCGAAGCTGCCACGACTGCAGCAGCCTCACGTGAAGACCATAGCCGTCATTGCCCATGGGTACCCCCGAACTCCAGCACAGGGCTGGAACAGATGCAACAACCACTTTCCGCAGTCCGCGCCGGGCTGTCAATGATCGACGCCTTCTGAGACCGGTTAAAGATTCCTTCACGTGTGCAAGCCCAGGGACTTCCCCGGCCTGTTCCCCGGGCAGAAGCGGGCGGTCTATGGACTTCCTGCTTGGGCCGGGGCGGCCGCGTCGCGGGTGGTGGTGCGGATCCGGTACAGGCTGCTGGTGGCGGTGATGTAAAGGTCCTCACCGTCCGGGCCTCCGAAACACACGTTCGATACCCCCTCGGGCACGTTAATGGTTCCGAGGAGCTCGAAGGACGGCGAATAGATCCGTACCTCCGGGCCGGCTGAGGTCCAAATCCTGCCTTCGACGTCAACCCTTAATCCGTCAGCGGCGTGGCCTTCTTCAAGCTCGAGAACGGCTCCGCGGGGGCTGCAGGCGGCACCGGCCACGTCGTAGGCTGCGATCCTCAGCGGAACGCCGAGACCCGGACCGGCCGTGTCCGCAACGTACAGGACCGATTCGTCCGGTGAAAAGGCCAGTCCGTTGGGGTACACGAGGTCTGTGACTGCAGCCGTAAGGGTCCGGGAGGCGGGCTCGAAGCGGAATACGTAGCAGCCTCCGTATTCCTGCTCTCCCTCGTGCCCTTCCCTGGTGCCCGGAAGAATCCCGTACGGGGGGTCCGTGAACCAGATGCTGGAGTCACGTGCGATAACCACGTCGTTCGGTGAGTTCAGCCGCCGGCCCTGGAAGGACTCGACGAGTCCTGTCACCGTGCCGTCGCGGTCCCGCTCAACCCGGCGGCGCCCGTGACTGCATTGCACCACGCTGCCGTCACCATCGAGGGTCCGGCCATTCGTGAACTCGACGCCGGCTGCGTATTCGCTGGTGATTCCCGTGGCGGGGTGGAACTCGAGGATGCGGTTATTGGGGATGTCGCTCCAGCGCAGGCTCTGGGACGCCGGTACCCAGAGAGGACCTTCCGCCCATGCCGACCCATTGGCCAGGCGCTCCAGCCGGCCTGTCGTCAGTTCATCACCCATCGGACCTCCTTTGCCTCCAGTTCTCCAACCATGCGTTGAAGATTGTTTCGCAGGCAGCACGTGGCGCGCCCGGAATATGGTAACGATAGCGCGGCAGGAGGTGTTGGCCGTCAAACACCGCAGCGGGGGGGGGGGGGGGGGGGGGGGGGGGGGGGGGGGGGGGGGGGGGGGGGGGGGGGGGGGGGGGGGGGGGGGGGGGGGGGGGGGGGGGGGGGGGGGGG